>JAPOQQ010000001.1 GCA_026710625.1 Candidatus Dadabacteria bacterium
CTAGTTATGTATGAACCCGGTGGAAATCATTAAAGGCTGTTTTTCTTGAAAGTTTTGCTAGAGAGATCTTCCGATTCCTGTGGGTTCCCTCCGAACGAAAACCTTCTGCGTTTGCGGGAACCGGGGAGGCAAAAAGTACGATAACAGGGAAATCCGCTTTTTGTTCTACGAACCTGTCTCTTTACCTCTTCAGCTTGTAACCGGCCTTCACCATGTCCCAGGTGTCTTTCGTTACTCCCTGTTCGCGAAGCTTGTTCTTCTGGGTTCTCTGCGTGCCCGTTTTGGGGAAGGAATCCACGAACCTTATGAACCTCGGAATCATGAAGTAGGGCATCCTGGGCTGGAGGTAATCCATCAGCTCCGGGGGATCTATCTCTTTTCCTTCCTTCGAAATCACGAGTATCATGAGCTCGTCTTCCGCGTATTTCCCGGCTTCTGACTTTATGCCTATCGCGGCCGATTCCTCGACATCGGGGTGGGAACTCACAATCTTCTCTACTTCGAAGGAGCTTATGTTCTCTCCCCTTCTTCTTATGTAGTCCTTCACCCTGTCGACGAAATATATGTAGCCGTCTTTGTCCATTCTCCCCGCATCACCCGTGTGGAACCAGAAGTTTCTGAAGTCCTCGACGGTCTTCTCAGGCATCTTGTGATAGTAGTGAAGCATCACGTTCGGTATCCTGGGGCGGACTATGATCTCCCCTATGCTTCCCCTCGGTACCTCCTCATCCGTCTCCGGGTCGGCGACCTTTATCTCGTAGTTGGGGGCTTCCTTTCCGCAGGACCCCACCCTGAAGGGCTCTCCCGGCCTCATCCAGGTGCACTGGCCTATTTCCGTGAGACCGTAGCCTTCCATGAACTTTATCCCGAAGCGCTCCATGAACTCCTCTATCATGTCGTGGGGGGCCGGTGAGCCTAGGACGAGCTTTATTTTATGCTGCCCCTCCTCCGGAACGGGAGGGGTGTTCCAGAGAAAATACGACATGGTCCCCACGGTGTTGAACTTTGTCACCCCGTGGTCGACCATCCATTTCCAGAAGCGGCTTGAGCTGTATTTCTCCTCCACTACAGTTTTTGCTCCCTTTATCAGCGCCGGGTAGACGGTCATCACCATGGCGTTTGAATGGAAAAGCGGAAGGCACGTGAAGCACACGTCACGAGGGCCGACGTCCATTATCTCGGCGTAGTTCCTCGCGCTGCTGTAATCGGCGGCGCAAGGTCTCATGACCCCCTTTGAGCGGCCCGTTGTTCCGGAGGTGTACATGAGCCTCGCGTAGTCCATGAAGGTGACCTCGACGTCCGGCTCCTTGCCCGAGCCCGAGTTTATGAATTCTGAGTAGGAGATCATCTTGCGGAACCTGTATCCGTGTCTTTTGAACTTCTTGTCCCCGCTCCTTGTCCAGACTATGACATGGCGAAGCTTTGAGAGATTCTTCGCTATGGGGGGCATCCGGTCCAGGTACTCTTCCGCTATGAAAAGCACCTCGGCGTCTGAGCTGTCGATTATGTATTCAAGAAAATCCATCTTGTAGGCCGTGTTTATGGGCACCATCACGGCTCCCATCTTGAGGATTCCGAACCAGGTTATTACGTAATCATCGGAGTTCGGCATGTAGACGGCGACCTTTTTCGCCTTCTCCACCCCGAGACCGCAAAGGGCGTTTGCAACGCGGTTAGCGAGACGATTTGTCTGGTAGAAGCTCAGGGGCTTTTTGTAGCCGAACTGAAGGAAGGGTTTTTTGCCCAGCTTTTTCGCCTGTTCGCGAAGCACCCTGGGAAGCACCCAGCTCGATCTGTCTTCCTTCAGGTACCAGTTGACGTCGAATTTCCCGTTCTCGCGCTTGTAGGTGACGGGATGTGAGAGGTCCTTGGCTTTTTTTCTTGTCATTTTTCTCTCCTTTTCCGCATTGCGGCGGGGATTTCCTGTTAAGGGTCAGGTCTTTTCGCTTAACTGAATTCTTCTCCTGCCGGTTCTGTTTCGGGTTTTTTCTTTGCGAATATCTTTGCGATAATTATTCCAAGCTCGTAGAAGATGAAAAGAGGAACGAGCATGAACATCATCGATACGGCGTCCGTGGTCGGGGTTATGAAAGCAGCGAGAATAGCGTTTAACAAGAGCGCGTATTTTCTGTTCCTTGCGAGAAATCCCGCTGTTACGAGCCCAAGTCTGGAGAGGATGAAAACCACAAGCGGAAACTCAAACACGAGCCCGAAGCCGATCATAAGCGCCGTAAGGAAGGACAGCGCCTCCTTTATGCTGGGGAACGCTTTTACGTACTCGGTCGTGTATTCCCCGAGCAGAAACCGGAGTCCCTGCGGGGCGGCGATGAAGTAGCAGAAAAGAGCGCCGAGGATGAAAAACACCGTTCCGAACGTGACAAGCGGGATGACGACCCTTTTTTCCTTCTTGTAGAGCGCCGGGGAAACGAAATGCCAGGCGTTGTATAGAATGAACGGGACAGAAAGGAAGAAGGAGAAAAACAGCGATACCTTGAGATAGGTCAGGAACCCCTCGGCCGGGCGCGTGAATATGAGGGAACTTCCTTCGGGCAGGTTCCTTATTATGGGTCCCATGAGCAGGTCGAAGAGCTGTTTTGAGAAAATGTAGCAGGGGATGAAGAATACAAGTATCGGAATCAGGGAATATATGATTCTTTTTCTGAGCTCTTCTGCGTGCTCAATAAAATTCATTCCTCTTTCTTCTTGCATTGCAGCAGGTTAAGTTAACCCAAACCGCGGTTTTTAACAATTTTGCGTCCCTCTGCGTGTTCTTCTAGCCCGCTCTGAAAACACTGCCAGACTGATTGACATTGTCTTTCGTTTAACTATTATCTTAGTGGTTTTTATCCCGCCATCCCGGAGGAATCTCTTGAAAATACTAATAACTGACGGACTTGCTAAGCAGGGTCTTGAACTTCTTAAGGCCGCCGAAGGGGTCGAGGTTGACGAGAGAAAAGGCATTTCCCCCGACGAGCTTGTCGATATAGTAAAGGACTACGAAGGCCTTGTGGTAAGAAGCGCCACGAAGGTTACCAAGGAAGTTATAGAGGCTTCGGGCGGCAGGCTTCGGATCATAGGACGCGCCGGAATAGGGATAGACAACATAGACCTTGATGCCGCGACCAGAAACGGGGTGGCCGTTATGAATACCCCCGAGTCAAACTCGATAACCACGGCAGAGCACACAATCACGCTGCTGCTTTCCCTTGCCAGAAGGATTCCCCAGGCCCACTCCTCGATAAAATCGGGCAAGTGGGAGAGAAACAAGTACAAGGGGGTTGAGGTCTACGGGAAAACAATAGGACTTGTGGGCCTCGGGAACATAGGAAAGCTGGTGGCCGAGCGTGCTATGGGTCTTAAGATGAAGGCGATCGCATACGATCCTTACCTCAGCAAGGAAGCCGCGAAGAAGCTCAGCATCGAGCTTGTCTCTCTGGATGAGCTTTTCCGTAGCTCGGACGTTATAACGGTGCACACGCCCCTTACGGATGAGACGAGGGATCTTATAGACTCTGAGTCTTTTGGGAAGATGAAAGAAGGGGTGATAGTGATTAACTGCGCCAGAGGGGGAATAGTGAACGAGGCGGATATGGCTGAGGCCCTTCGCGAAGGCAGGGTGGGAGGAGCGGCGTTTGACGTTTACACCTCAGAGCCCATAGATCCCGAAAACCCCGTTCTCTCGGTCGATGAGAACATAGTGCTTACCCCGCATCTCGGCGCTTCAACGGAGGAGGCTCAGATAAAGGTCGGGACCACCATGGCGGAGCAGCTTATAGATTTCGCGCAGAAAGGGGTCGTTAGAAACGCGGTTAACATGCCGTCGCTTACGACAGAGCAGCTTGCCGTCATGAAGCCTTACATGTCAATCTGCGAGAAGATAGGCAGCCTTCACGGGCAGCTCTGCAAGGGCGCGGTTCGCACGGTAGAGGTGACTTACGAGGGCGAGGCGGCCGAAGTGGACTGCAGTTACCTTACGGTTTCCGTGCTGAAAGGTTTTCTCTCGCACATAATGGATATCTCGGTGACCTACGTTAACGCTCCGTCGATAGCCGAGGAAAGGAAAATAAAGGTAGTGGAGTCAAAATCTGCGTCCATGAGCCAGTACACAAACCTCATTACCGTGACTGTTGCGACCCGCGAGGCGACCAACGAGATTTCGGGAAGCGTGTTCGGCGGGAACCACGGAAGGATAGTCAAGGTGAACGGGGTCGAGATCGACGTCGTTCCCGAGGGATTTCTGCTCGTGAGCCACAATTACGACCGCCCGGGCTTCATAGGTTCCATGTGTTCTGTTCTCGGGAAAAACGGCGTAAACATCGGTCGGATGCACCTTGGAAGAAAATCCGCTGGCGGAGAAGCCATAGTTTTTACGAACGTCGATACCGAGGTCAGCGAGGAAGTTATCCGGGAGATTTCCGCCATAGAGAATATTATTTCGGTAACCCAAGTCAGTTTTTCAGATGAATAAATTTTTGACACTGCCCCAGGGAGTGAAGGATTTCGGTCCCGTTAAGGCAGAGAATCTCAAGCGCATAGAGAACGTGCTCCTAGAGGAGTTTTCCTACTGGGGTTACAGGAGGGTTATAACTCCTCTTTTCGAGTACTTTGATACTATGTCCGCGGGCATCGGGGAAGACTTCAAGAACAGGCTGATGAAGTTTGTCGATCCGCACACGGGTGAAATCGTGGTGCTGCGCCCCGACATTACTCCCCAGATTGGACGCATGGTCGCTACGCAGTTAAGCGATCATCGCTACCCCCTAAGGCTTTGCTATTCGGGAAGGGTGGTTAGGTACGAGGAGAAGGGCAGCGGCAAGGAAAGGGAGGTTTTTCAGCTCGGCTGCGAGCTTCTGGGACTTAGTTCGACTGAAGGGGATTCCGAGATAATCGCTCTGGCCCTGAAATCGATTAACCGCCTCGGCCTTAAAAAAATAACCCTGAACCTCGGGCACACGGGCATTCTTGATGTGGTTCTTCACGATGCCGGGGAAATAAGGGACGAGCTTGTGCAAGCGCTTGCAAAAAAGGATCAGGAGTGGATAAGAAGGATAGTGGAACCCTCCGGGATTCCCGCGGACGTAAAGGATGTTCTTTTCTCCCTTTCTGATTACTACGGCGATACCGATATCCTTCGCAGAGCCGCCCAGAACGAGAGATTCAGGCCCTGTATCGAGGAAATCGTCTCCGTGATCTCCGTACTCGAGGAATACAATATCGAATGCGACATATCAGTTGATCTCGTGGAGGTCAAGGGTTTTGAGTACTACACCGGAGTTACTTTCGAGGTAATATCATCCGTGGCTCCCGCTTCCCTGGTTACAGGTGGCAGATACGACGGCCTCGTCAGCCGGTACGGGCGCAACGTCCCCGCCGCGGGATTCGCGATAGACGCCGAGGCGCTTATGCAGAATACCAAGAGCAGCGACGGCGAGAATCAGGTCCATTTCATAATAGTACCCAAAAGCCAGGATCTCAGAAGTGACGCCATAAGGCTTGCCGAGTGGCTGCGCTCAAGCAGCTTCAAGGTCATACTTGACTTAAGCGGAAGCTACGCGGACATGATCGATTCCAATAATTTTTTCGACGGGGACGGCTTGTTTGCTACATACGGGGTCATAAAGCTTGAATCTTCTTCCGAGATAAAGCTGGTTGAATCCCGGACCGGGTCCATCAGGGAATTTTCCAATCTCGAGGAACTTCTTACCGGAGGAGGGCTCTAGGCTTGCCGAGCATAGTGGTCCTGGGTACGCAGTGGGGGGATGAGGGCAAGGGAAGAATAGTGGATCTCATAGCCTCGAGGACCGATCTGGTGGTGAGATACCAGGGCGGAAACAACGCGGGCCACACCATTGTTACGGACGGAAAGAAGATCATACTCCACCACGTGCCCTCGGGCATACTCAGGGAAAACAGCCTGTCTCTTATCGGAAACGGGGTGGTCATTGATCCCAAGGTGCTGGTCGCGGAAATAGACGCACTCAGAAGCGCCGGATATCCGGTGAGCCCCTCTAATTTTCTCATAAGCGAGAGGGCCCACGTGATAATGCCCTATCACAGGGAAATAGACCTGCTTAGGGAGAAGCGGCGCGCAAGCGGAAGGAAAATAGGCACCACCGGCAGGGGGATAGGCCCAGTCTACGAAGACAAGTACGCAAGACGGGGCATAAGGATGCTTGATCTCACCGAACCCGAAGCTTTTCGTAATAGACTCGTTTCTGTCATGGCCGAGAGAAACGCCTATATAGAGAAGGTTCTCGGGGCGGAGTCCCTTGATCCTGAGAGGGTGTATGAAGAGTATGTAGGGTACGGCGAGGTTCTCAGACCCTTTATCTCGGATGTCTCCGCGATTGTCCGCAGAAGCGGTGATGAGGGCAAGAGGATCCTTTTTGAAGGAGCTCAGGGATCGCTTCTCGATATTGACTTCGGCACTTACCCCTACGTCACGTCGTCAAACGCGGGCCTTGGGGGTGTGTTTTCCGGAACCGGAGCGGTACCGGCGCTCATAAGCTCCATAGTGGGAGTCGCTAAGGCGTATACCACTAGGGTCGGGGAAGGCCCCTTTCCAACGGAGGAATCGGGCGAGATACAGGATGCGCTGAGAAGGGAAGGGGAGGAATACGGGGCCACCACCGGGAGAAGCAGAAGGTGCGGATGGCTCGATGGGGTAGCGCTTAACTATGCGCTGAGAACAAATGGCGTAACGGCCATTGCCCTTACGAAGCTTGACGTGCTTTCGGGTTTTGAAAAAGTAAAGATATGCACGGGCTACGGATATAACGGGTCGGTCACGAAGGAATTCCCCGCAAGTCTCTCCGTTCTTGAGAGCTGCGAGCCCTCATACGAGGAGATGGACGGGTGGGATGAGGATCTGGCCGGGATAAAGAGCGCCGAACATCTGCCCCCAAACGCCCTGCGTTTCGTAAAGAGGGTTGAGGAACTGACCGGGGTTCCGGTCTGGATCGTCTCAGTGGGACCGCAGCGCGACATGTACTTGGAACTAAGAGACTGCGTGGTTTCCCGCTAGTCAGTCTTCCTTCAGAACCTTGATCGTCTGCGCCGCAAGCTTGGGGTCAAACCTGTTCTCGGAGGAGATGAAGTTGCTGTCGAAAAGGCCCGCAGCTTCCACTATGTCCCCCTCGGCAAAAGAGAGTTCTTTTTCCCAGACGACAGTTATGTAGTTTCCGTCGCTGTCGGCGAGCTTAAATGTCGCCGATTCCGCCGGTTCCCCCATCGTCTCAATCTCCCACACTTTCCCTCTGACACGCACTTCCTGCATCGTATATACAGAAGGGTTAAGAATAAGAACCGCTACGGATTTGTCGGCTGAGACCATGGAAGTCGCCGGGTTCTCCCATCTTTTGCACGCGGGAGCAAGCAGCATGGCTGCGAGAAGAAAGACGGCGAGTGTTTTCATCTGTTTTCTCCTGTTACGGGGTACGTCCGCTGAGATTATCCTTAATTTTTTCGTACGCGTCTATTATTTTCATCACGAGCGGATGTCTTATGACATCTGTTTTCGAGAAATTGACGAACTCTATTCCCTTTATTCCGGAGAGAATGTTCATGGCTTCGATGAGCCCGGAACTCTGTTCCCTGGCAAGGTCTATCTGGGTAATGTCTCCCGTTATGACTGTTTTTGAGCCGAATCCGAGCCTTGTAAGAAACATTTTCATCTGTATCGCTGTTGTGTTCTGCGCTTCATCGAGAATTATAAACGCGTCATTTAGCGTTCTTCCTCTCATGTAGGCTATCGGGACGATTTCAATCATGTTTTTCTCAATCAGTCTGTTTGCCTTCTCAAATTCCATCATGTCGTAGAGGGCGTCGAAAAGGGGCCGCAGGTAGGGATTCACTTTCTCCTGGAGGTCGCCGGGGAGAAATCCCAGTTTCTCTCCCGCCTCCACGGCGGGTCGCGCGAGCACTATTCTGTTTACCTTCTTGTTCGTAAACGCCGAGACGGCCATCGCCATCGCCAGGTAGGTTTTCCCCGTCCCCGCGGGTCCTATTCCGAACACCATGTCGTTTCTTCTTATGGCGTCGATGTAGAGTTTCTGGTTTATCGTCTTGGGGCTTATTATTTTTTTCCGTACGGATATGCAGACAGTGTCGAGGAATATCTCTTCAAGGGAGGCGTCTTTCTGGCTGAGAAGCCTCTTCGCTATCTTTATGTCTGAAGGCTGGAGGATGTAGCCCTTCTCTATAAGAGAATACATCTGCCCCATGAGCATGCCCGCTTCCGCGGTCCTCTCCTCGTTCCCCTTGAGAGTGATTTTGTTGCCCCGGGTGTGGATGCTTATGTCGAATTCGTTTTCTATTTCCTTGAGATTCGAGTTAAGTTCCCCGTAGAGGACCTTTACCGCTTCTATGTTCTCAAGTTCAAGTTCCCTGATTCCGTCCATAGGCACCTAGGCTGCCGCGCGGGAGAAATTACGCTTCGTGTTTAGAATCTTTATGGCATCCACCCGAAAACAATACTGTACAACTTGGCGTCTCACTTATGTTTATTTTCCCTTTTTTTAAGGTTTTTCTCAACAATTCTCGAGTTCTTTGTCCGGCAACCTATATATCCTATGAACTGGGCATTCTGTTCACTGCCTTGCCGCTTCGGCGGCTATATGGCCCGCGAGTTCCGTTACAAAAGTGCGGAGACCCGTAGCCTCGCTCATTTCGACGTATTTGCCGGTACGTGCGGCGGAGCGGGGAGACATGAGGACACACGCGGACGAGTAGAGGCGTTCCTGAACCATTTTTTTGCAGAAAATGTTGTAACGGTCTGCATAGGAGGCGTTTTGAAAACCCGGGAACAGTGGAAAGTGGGGAGATAAAATTTTTACCGGTTTGCGCGATGCAGGTGCGTCCTCGAGAAGGAGCAGCCAGCCTAGAAAAGGTTGCGATTGCTCGCCAAACGCACCTTCGCGATAGGCTGTCCACAGGTCGACAGCGGTTCCGATGGCTTCTTCGGTACGGTTGTTGAAATTATTACCGAATGAAGGGCCAACTTGTGATTTTAACTCGATAGCTGCAACCAGGCGGTCTTTTCTCAATATCAACAGATCCCAAATCTTCGTTGGACGAAAGTAACCGGGAAGGGTTAATACGCGTCCGTGTTTCAGAATTTTCGCATCCTTCATGCCGTTTTTGCGAACAAGACTAGACGCCAGATCAAGAAAACCATCCATGTTCTTTCCGGCAGTGACTCCCGCACGTTCCCCTTGATCGGTGCTTCCGGAATCGATTTGTCGCTGACGAGCCGCCTCTCGATTCTTCCAGAACTTTCTTACCGCTGTTGCGGCTTTGCGTTCGTAGTTTGCAAGGTCAAATGCCATGGTTTTCAGTTTTCGTTTCCACGGAATGCAAGGCGTTCAGATGTATTCATACCGTATAGCTTGAATATTGCCTCATCGCGTTTCGAGATATCCCCGTTTTTGGCTGCGGCGACAAGCTCACAACGAAGATATTCCGGCACATCTTCCCAGAACGGCACGCGTATGCGACGCAGGTACTGAGCCTGAAAGCGGAGATATCCTCCGCGCATTTTCGTTGAATAGGTGTTTACAAACAGTTCGGCAATACCTGATTGCAAAACGGCCTGTAGAACCTTCAAATCCCACTGTTTCGAGGTTATGTAGTAGAGGTTGTGATGCGGGTAAAATATTCCGTCTTCATATACTATTTGCGCTTCTCCTTTGATGTCTGGAATTAGAAGTTTCGGCTGTCTTGCCAGTGCTGGATAGATTCGGTCAATTGTTCTGTACCAGTTATGCGGGCTCTTCTTGGAGATATGACGTTTCCTGATTTCATGCTCATAGCGACTAAGATAGTCTGCTAGTTTCGGGTAGTCGTCTAAAGACACAAGACCACCTTCATCGTCAAACGGGTTAATGACACCGTATCCCTGCCACCGCACTTGGCCCGAGACAATGTCGCGCGTAGTAACAAGGGGAAGCTTACGGTTCTCCTCCACATCAAGTGTGTCAAACGGTGCGACGAAGAACTTGTCTGCGCCGGTGGCAACCCCGATTCCCACATTGCAGCCGGCATCTTCCAGCAAGGGGAATTCCCGTTCAATCCTCCGCACCAAATCCAGCCGGTCAAACGACTCCAGTATCCATGGTTCGGTGCCTGTTGCGACTCCGCTGACCTGCTCTATGTCTTTGGTGTCCGGCGGTTCCCGCGACAACATCTTCTGAGATAAGGCGGCCAGACTGTCGACGCTGATCTCGGGTTGACGGGCGAGACGAGTTGGGCCTGAGGGTTCTTTGGAGATGATTGTTATTGCCGGATAGGCGATAACGTCGGAATGGAAGGCGGGTGTATCTACCATGTCCACGTAAAATTTTAAACGATAGTTCTCTGCCACCAGTTTACGAAGCGGTCCTCCATAGCGGTTTTTCATCCACCTGTCCGCACAGATGAAACCGAGGTTTCCGTTTTCGGACAGAAGGGACAGGGATTTCTCGATGAATGGAATATATATATCGGCGCGGTCAAAAATTGTGTGGAACCGTTGCCGGTATTCCTTCATCAGATCGGCGGGAATTGCTTCTTGTCTTACATAAGGCGGATTGCCGACCACATAATCAAAATGGCCGCCCATAAATTCAAGAAGGAAGTCGCCTTGGATCAGCCATTTGTCCAGCAAGATGGTCCGCGTCTGGGCGGTAAGTTTTTCCCGGGAGAGGATATTGTTCAAGCATTCGCGAGTTCTTTTAAAGGTAGGGTGATGTAATTCCACCGCGCGGATGGCGTTCAGCAAGACAGTATAGGGAGCTTCAGAGTTACGCCAAGTGGTCAGAAGACGTTCTACGGCTGCCAGAAGAAATTCTCCATCGCCGAAAGAAGGTTCAAGCAGGCGTTGCTTGTAAAGTACCTTGTCGGTTGTGTATTCCGTCAGATCAAGGATGAAGTCCACTACTTCGCGACGGGTTGTAACTGCACCGCGTTCTTTTATACCAGCTTCCGCCATTGTTGCCGCTTCGGCTTCCGCGGTAGAAATTCCAGGCAGAAATGGTTGGTGCACGAGACGAATTGCTTTAGCCATTACTTCAATCCGATTTGCTTTCCTCCGCCGACATTATCGAACTCGGGATATTGGTACGACAACTGTCCGAAAATCCTTTCTGAAACCGGGAATTACTAGCGATGTCAACACGTTGCCGCAAAACAGAAACGGTCTCCTGTTTCGTTGTTGCCATGCTCTCCGGCTGCAGTTTCAAGCAAGATGTTGGTGTTTTTCTCCAGAAGTGACACACCCCGTTCTTGACGCATAACTCCTAAAACATATTACCATGCTTTGAGAGAAGTGTATCGGAAAATACAAGGTTGATGTTTCTCTATCAGAACCGATTCCGCCTACGGTCTCCTGATAAACAGGGTCTTAAGTGAAGGGATTTCCCGTTGGAACTGGTAACTGAAGACATGCTGTTGCTGAGGGCTTTTCAGGTGGCCCTCATTTCTTTACGGAATCCCAAGCGGGTCCGGATAAATAAGTGTGTAACCGAGCGTTTTTTTAAGTTTCTCGTTTGAGACTATTTTGTACTCCGGGGGATTTTCCGTTTCGAAAAACGGTGGCGGGATTCCGTATTTCCGGGCTTCACGCGAATAATATTCCCTTCTAGTTGGATGCTCGTCGCAGGTGGCGTTGAGGACCGTATTTCTCACGTCGAGATCTATTATGCTTTTCACGATTCCTATGCAGTCATCACGGTGTATGAGGTTAAGGGGGCAGTCGGGGTTTAGCACCAGTTTTTTCTTTCTTATCGATTTTATTGGAGCCCTGTCGTAGCCTATGAGTCCCGAAAAACGTATCACGGTCGTATCGAATTCAGCGTTATTCATTAAAAGCTTCTCCACGCGCAGAAGAGCCTTTCCCGACGGTTTGTCAGGAGAGATGGAGTCCTCTTCCCTCACGACTCCGTTTGTATTTGGATAAGCGGAGGTTGAACTGGCGAAAATGACCATCTTTCCCCGGGGGTTCGGTATCGCCTCGATGAGGTTTTCGATCTGCTTTTCATGATAGGTCTCGATGTCGTCTCTTCGCTCGGGGGGAAAGTTTATGAAAAGAACATCAGAGGAGAAAAACTCATCCGCTCTCTCTGCGTTTACCTCGGGGGCTATATCTAGAAGGTAGGGCTTTATCCCCTTTTCCGAAAGGGCGGGTAGCCCCTCGGGTGTTCTAACCGATCCTCTTACCGAAAAACCCGCTTCCTTGAGGGAGAATGCGAGCGGCTCTCCGAGCCAGCCGCAGCCAAGGATGCTCACGGTCTTCACTGGTTTTGTTCCGCCTCCCGCTGCGTTATTTCACGCATGACATCCGCTCTCTGCTCGTCTGAATAATCTTCCCATTTAGCTATCTCGTCGCTTGTGCGAAGACATCCTACGCAGAGCTCCGTGTCCTCGTCCATTATGCATATGCCGTTACATGGAGAACTTGTTTTTCCCAAAGCGCTATCCTCCGCAGAAAAGCCTGAGCATCTCAAGATACTTTTCGCTTGTTTTCCTCACTATGTCGGGCGGAAGCTCGGGAGCCGGGGGATTTCTGTCCCAGCCCGTTTGCTTGAGGTAGTCTCTTACGAACTGTTTGTCAAAACTTGTCTGCGGCCCGCCGGGGGCGTAGTCCGCAAGGGGCCAGAACCTTGATGAGTCAGGCGTTAGGGCCTCGTCTATCAGGATGAGCTCTTCAGTGTCGGGGTCTATGCCGAACTCGAATTTCGTATCCGCTATTATAACTCCCTTTTCCTCGGCTATTTTCGCGGCGGCCGCGTAGATTTCGATGCTTGAGTCCCGCCCCCTGCCCGCCAGTTCCCCGCCTATCATATCGCGCACTTTCCCGAACGTTATGTTCTCGTCATGTGTTCCCTGCTCGGCCTTGGTTGACGGGGTGAAGACGGGTTCCGGAAGCTTCTGCGACTCAACTAGCCCTCCCCCAAGAGGTATGGAACACACGGCCCCGGTTTTTTTGTACTCCTCCCACCCCGAACCGCTTATATAGCCTCTTACGACGCACTCCACGGGAAGCGGGTCTGTCTTTCTGACGAGCATGGAGCGGCCGGCGAGCGTCTCGGAGTGGTTCCCGAAGGGCTCGGGAAAATCCTCGGGGTCTGTTGAGATCATGTGGTTCGGGATGATATCCTCTGTTTTTCGAAACCAGAACTCGGAGATACGGTTCAGCACCTCCCCCTTTGCGGGGATTCCGTTTGGGAGTATCACGTCGAAGGCCGAGATGCGGTCGGTTGCTATCATCACGATACACTCGCCGAGATCGTAGATATCCCTTACCTTGCCCCTTCTGGCTTCTTCCAGCCCGATGAAATCCGTGTTGAGTATAGTTTTGCGAATGGTTCCGTCACTTGATTCCCGTTTTTGCGGGATGCTTTGACTGAATGGTGAAACTACCCGAAACCACCGTCATTCTCAAGCGTTCCCGCCGTTCTTGACAATATGGGATAATTAAAGACAATACCAAGTTTTTGAGCACGTAGCTCAGTGGCAGAGCACTTGCTTGACGTGCAAGGGGTCGCAGGTTCAAATCCTGCCGTGCTCACCATGTAATTCAGGGGACGAATCGGTTGGAAATACAGGTAAATATCGACGGAAAGCAGGGTGCGTTTTCTTCCGGAATCACCGTTGGGGAAATACTGGAGGAGCTTGACGGAGACAAGCGCACCGTAGGCGCTATTGCAGATGGCCAGGTCGTTGATTTCTGGCACCGTCTTGAGGGCGACTGCGGTCTCCTGCCCGTAAAAAGCAATACCGAGGCATCTTTGGGGCTTCTTCGGCACACCACGGCCCATGTTCTAGCCGAAGCCGTCCAGTCTCTTTTCCCCGAGGCCCGGGTCACCATAGGTCCCGTGATAGAGAACGGGTTTTACTACGACTTTGACTTCGAAAGGGGCTTCACTCCCGAGGATCTTGAGAACATCGAAGCGAAGATGCTCGAGATAATAAAGAAAAACCGCCCTCTTGTAAGAAGATCGGTCACCAGGGAAGAGGCCGTCGCCACTTTCTCCGGGATAAAGGAGAACTACAAGGTTGAGATAATAAACGACCTTCCCGAAGGGGAGGATATAACAATATACGATCAGACTGACTGGTATGATCTCTGCCGGGGCCCCCATCTTCCCTCAACGGGGCTCATAAAGGCCTTTAAGCTCACGAGTTCCGCAGGGGCTTACTGGAGGGGCAACGAGAACAACCCGATGCTTCAGAGAATTTACGGAACGGCCTTCTGGGACAAAAAGGATCTGCGCAAGTATCTGCGCGATCTTGAGGAGGCTAAAAAAAGGGATCACCGCAAGCTTGGAAGAGAGCTTGATCTTTTCAGCGTGAACGAGGAGATAGGTCCCGGCCTTATTCTCTGGCATCCGAGGGGGGCTAAGGTAAGAAGCGTGATAGAGGATTTCTGGAAGAGGGAGCATATCTCCCGGGGTTACGAGGTGCTCTACACCCCGCATATGGCCAAGCTTGATCTCTGGCGCACGAGCGGTCACGTGGACTTCTATTCGCAGAACATGTTCTCGTGCATGGAGGTTGAAAACTCCGATTATCAAGTAAAGCCCATGAACTGCCCCTTCCACATACTTGTGTACAAAACAAAAACAAGAAGCTACAGGGACCTGCCGATCAGGTGGGCAGAGATAGGAACTGTGTACCGGTACGAGCGCTCGGGGGTTCTTCACGGCCTTCTGAGGGTGAGGGGGTTTTCCCAGGACGACGCCCACATATTCTGCCGACCCGACCAGATACGCGAGGAGGTCTCCGGGGTGCTTCACCTCACTCTGGATTTTCTGAGAACTTTTGGGTTTGATAATTACGAGATTTTCCTTTCGACGCGCCCGGAGAAGTTCGTCGGAAGCGAGGAGAACTGGGAGAGGTCGATAGAGGCCATCGAGCAGGCTCTCTCAGATGTCGGTCTTCCCTACGGAGTGGACAGCGGCGGGGGAGCGTTTTACGGCCCCAAAATAGATCTTAAGATAAAGGATGTGATAGGCAGGGCTTGGCAGTGTTCAACTATTCAAGTAGATTTCAACCTGCCCGAGCGGTTTGAAATGGAGTTTGTGGGTGATGATAACGCTAGACATACCCCGATAATGATACACAGGGCCATATTCGGCTCGATTGAACGGTTCTTCGGAATCCTGATAGAACATTACGGGGGAGCGTTTCCGCTTTGGCTCAGCCCCGAGCAGGTGAGAGTGGCATCAGTGGGACAGAGCCAGGCCGAGTACTGCGAGGAAGTCTGCGCCGAGCTTCGGCGCCGGGGAATCAGGGTCGGCAGTGATTTGCGAAACGAGAAGCTAGGGTATAAGGTTAGGGAAGCGCAGGTAATGAAAATTCCCTATCTGCTGGTTGTAGGAGACAAGGAGGTCGAAACGGGAACGGTTACTCCCAGAAAATACGGCGGGGACGCCATGGAGGCGTTGCCTTTGGATGATTTTATCGAAATCGTCGCCGGGGAGAACGATCCCTACAGGTGGATGGAGGTAACGGTATAGCTAGGAGGAGAAGCAATTATTCTAGGCCGCGTGTTCCTGAGACTCGCATTAACAGGAGAATTACCGCAAGGGAGGTAAGGCTCATAGATGTCGAAGGCGAGCAGTTGGGAATCGTAAGTATTGAAGACGCTTTGCGGATCTCGGAGGAAAAGGGAGTCGATGTGGTTGAGGTTTCGTCAAACGCCACTCCCCCCGTATGCAGGCTCATGGATTACGGGAAGTTCAAGTACGAACTTAAAAAGCAGCGGAGCGCGAAAAAACAGAAAGATCAGACGATAAAGGAGATAAAATTTCGGCCTAACATAGGAGAACACGACCTTGAAGTCAAAGTAAACCGGATGAAGGGTTTTCTTGAAGCGGGTCATAAAACCAGGATGAGGATATTTTTCAGGGGCAGGGAAATAGTTCATCCGGAACTCGGTCGCGAACTCGCCAATGATGTTCGCAAAAAACTGTCCGATGTGGCCTCGGTCGACATGGAGCCCAAAATAGAGGGCAAGAACCTGATAATGATTCTTGTACCAGCAAAAAAACAGTGAGGGATGTACTAGATGCCTAAGATGAAAACGAACCGCAGCGCGGCGAAAAGGTTTTCCGTTACGGGAAGCGGAAAGATAAGAAGAAACAAGGGTGGTAAAAGCCACATAAACGTAAAGAAAAGCTCAAAGAGGATGCGGAGACTGCTGGAAACGGATTTCATTGAAGGTTCCGCCGCTAAGAAGATCAAAACCTACGTTCCTTACCTGTGAGCTGACACGGACGGAGAATACCGATGCGTATAAAAAGAGGAGTTACTTCCAAAAGACGGAAAAAAAGAGTTCTTAAGCTTGCCAAGGGGTACTGGGGCAGAAGAAAGAACAATTTCAGAAGGGCGAAAGAAACCATACTCAGGGCGCTTGCCTATTCCTACAGGGACCGGCGTCGCAGAAAAAGGGATTTCAGGGCGCTTTGGATCATGAGGATAAATGCCGGGGTAAGACCCTTCGGCCTTTCCTACAGCAGGTTCATTGACGCGCTCAAGAAATCGGGGGTCGAGCTTGACCGAAAAAGTCTCTCTGAACTTGCTGTGAGAAACCCGGAGAGCTTCAAGGCCGTGGTGGAGTTCGCGACCTCGAAAAAAGGCTGATTTCCGCCCCGACCGGGGCTTTGTTTCTATTTTCTGCTAAAACGAATCTATACCGGGATCGTGCGGGTCGTGCTCAAGCGGGCAGCCTTCGCAGTTGGGGGTTTTCCGGCAGTGAAGCTTCCCCGTTTTCACTATGAGCGCGTGGTACTCTCCGAAAACTTCCGCGTCAAGAGAAAGGCTTCGCACAAAAAGTTCCTGCATTTCCGAGTAGCTTGCTTCCTCGGGGATCAGGCGGTGGCGGCGGAGAATTCTGCGGGAGTAGTTATCAACCACGAACACGGGTTTGCCTAGTGCGTAGAGCAGTATTGAGTCAGCCGTCTCTTCGCCGATGCCGTTTACCGAGAGCAGCCTTTCCCTGAGTCTGTCGGTGTCCTCAGTCAACATGTTCTCCATCACTCCTCCGTAATCGGCAAACAGGAAATCGAGGAAGTTCTTAAGCCTCCTGGCTTTTAAGTTGTGATATCCGCAGGGGCGGATCAGGACGGCGATGCGCTCGTGCGAAGCCGCTTTTATCTTTTCCGCAGAAAGCATGGAATTTCCCCTGAGCGCCTCTATGGCTTTTTCCACGTTCTTCCAAGAGGTGTTCTGAGTGAGTATGGCTCCCGTTGCGCACTCAAACCTCGTCCGGGCGGGCCACCAGTTCTGCGGGCCGTATCTCCCGTAAAGAGCGGAGTAGAAATCCCGTATTCTTCGGGAGTCGTCTCTGTCGGTCAACCTGTTGCGCCCCCGCTGCTTTTGCGGTTAACGTGGGAGACAATCACGAAAAAGGCTGCCGAAAGAGCATATCCGGCTGCCCACTTGGCTCCCGTTCCGAAACCGAGAGAATAAAGGTTTCCTTCAACCGAGATCTCTCCCGCGTGTATGAAGCCGAAAAACGCCATCACGGCTCCCGCTCCCATCCACGCTGCCGCCTGGGTGAGTCTGCGTTCAACGAGGCAGACGGCCGTTGCGGCCCAGACCACCGACGAAAGCATGAATCCCTGGGAAAGCGCTACCAGTCCGGGCAGCTGAAGACCCGAGAAGACAAACGCATTAAGGTTCTCAAACGCGCGCGTGGCCACCGAACCGTCCGAGATAGCGGCTCCCACAGCCGAAACGGTCTGGGAAACCACCACGGTTCCCCACGCCGCAAGCGCGGGTATCAGTCCCAGGGCCACGGCGGGGGCATGGGAGCGTGGAGTGGTCTGAAACGCCTGGGATGTCATCACAAGACCTATCCATATGAGGATTACTCCGGCGGCCTCAATCGGCACTAGGGCCGCGACCAGGGAACCCAGACCGACAAGCGACACCACGGCGAAGAAAATCCCGTTTATTACCGAGTAGCCCCCCTTCGCTCCCATCTCTTTCCATCCTGGATGTCCTATATATATGGTCGTTGGGAAACACGATCCGAAAAGTGACGCGGCTATCGACCCCGCGCCGTTAACCGCAAGACACGGCCCGGTGGGGTAGGGGTCTCCAGCAGCCTCGGCGGACTCTATGTTCTGAAGGGATCCAAGGATATTATAAAGACCCATCGGAAGCACGACGGGAATCAGCACCGAGCGCACGAGGGGGTCCGAAAGCCCGGCTACTAGATCACCCAGAATCGGAATGGGGAGATAGAATCCCACGTCGCC
>JAPOQQ010000002.1 GCA_026710625.1 Candidatus Dadabacteria bacterium
AAGGAAATCTCCCTTGGTGACCATGGAAGTGAAAATGAATATGGAGCATCCCTTTACCTGCCTCACGATATCGGGAAGATCCTTTCTGATCATAGGCTCCCCTCCTGTAATGACCGTGACAAGAGGGTTTATTTTCTTTATTACCGGAGTGTAGTCGGAAAGGCGCTCTTCGTGTTTTGTCTGCCAGTAGTCGCAGAAATCGCAGCGGGCGTTGCAAAGCTTTGTTATCTCAAGATTAAGGAGTTTCGGCCTTCCGGTGGCCCTGATGTAGAAATATTTTAATGTGCCGTTTAGGGCCTGTCTTGGATGTATCATTAACTCTATCCTTCCCGTCTATTATAAATCATACGCGTGATTTACCAAACTCCGACGCAAAACTGTATAATTAATGAAGAAACCAAGGGGAGGTAAAGCACTTGTCGGTAAAAACAATAGAAGTTGAAATATACCAGTGTGATCACGTAAGTCCCGGAGGAGAGCGATGCGAACTTTCGGGAGAAAGGAACCAGATCAAGGAGTGCGTCAGGTGCGGAATAGATATCTGCAGCCGCCACTACCAGCTGATCACGGTCAACCGAAGCGGCAGCACCCTTCTTTCCTACTATTTCTGCTTTGATCACGCCGAGGAATTCATCAGCGCGAATATAGAAAACCTCGGAGATACAAGACCCACCGGAGCGGGCGGTATGGGGAAATAGGCAAATCCGGGGAACCAGCCCCAGAGAACCATGAAACTCTCAACCAAGCAGATCTCAAGGGAAATAGACCGAAGGACGATTGAGGAATTCGGAGTTCCGGGCGTCGTGCTGATGGAGAACGCCGGAAGAGCCGTGGCATCGGTCATCCTCGCCGAGTGTCCCTCCGCAAAGAAAATGGCGGTTATCTGCGGCGCCGGAAACAACGCCGGGGACGGTTTCGTAATCGCGCGCCACCTTATTTCCTCGGGAAAGGAGATAAGCGTCCACATCGCAGAAAAAAAGGAACGCTACAGGGGAGACGCGAAAACGAACCTCGACTCGCTTCTCGAGATAGGAGCCGACGTAAGGGAGCTTGGCGGAAAGCTTCCCAGGATAAAAGACACGGAAGTCATAGTCGACGCCATCTTCGGCACCGGACTCGACAGGGATGTGGAAGGGTTTTACGAGAAACTTATAAAATTCATAAACCGCCAGAGCGCCCGACGCGTTTCCGTGGACATACCCTCGGGACTTGACGCCGATACGGGGCGGCCTCTCGGGGCGGCGGTGCAGGCCGATGTTACCGTCACCTTTGCCCCGGCGAAGCTTGGAATGTGCATTCACCCCGGAGTGGATTACGCGGGAAAGCTCTGCGTAACGGACATAACAATCCCCAGGCCACTCTGGGAGAATCTCCCCTTTGAACTTCTCACGTTTCAAAAATGCCGGGGACTCATAAAAAAAAGGGCCGCCGATTCACACAAGGGAACCTACGGACATCTTCTCGTGCTCGCCGGTTCTCCGGGAAAAAGCGGGGCCGCGGTCCTCTCTGCCGAGGCAGCACTTCGCGCCGGAAGCGGACTCGTAACCCTGGGGGTTCCAAGAAGCATATCCTCGGCTGTCGAGGAAAAGACAACGGAGGTAATGTCCGTTTCTCTCAAGGATTCAAAGGACGGAACCTTGCATCCCGACGCGCACGAAGAGGTGCTCAGGGAACTTGAGGGGAAAAAAACGGCGCTTGCCATCGGTCCCGGGATATCGACCTCCAAAAGCACGGGGAAGTTCCTTGAAAAAGTGATAACCCTGTGCGAAGTGCCGGTCACGCTTGATGCCGACGCCCTTAACATAATTTCAAAGGACCCCGGAGTGCTCAAGAAAACAAAAGTCCCCGCGGTAATAACTCCGCACCCGGGGGAAATGGCAAGGCTCTGCGGCGTAAGAACAAAACAGGTGCAGGATGACCGCGTCGGGATCTCGACCCGGTTTTCCGAAAAATACGGCTGCTACGTCGTCCTTAAGGGAGCGAGAACGGTAGTCTCCACCCCCGACGGGGAAGTGTTCATAAATCCGACCGGAAATTCCGCCATGGCCACGGCCGGGACCGGAGACGTGCTTACGGGAATAATCGGGGGACTCGCGGCCCAGGGATACGACCCTCTTCAGTCCTGCCTGCTCGGCGTTTTTCTCCACGGCCACGCGGCCGACCTTCTTTTGGAGGAAACGGGCACCGCGGGCTTTACCGCCTCTGAAATATCGCGTAAAATCCCCGCTTCTAGAAACTCCGTCATCTCATCGACGGAGGAAAGACATTTCGCCACGGTAAGATAGTTCCCATGGAACCCGCATTCCTCCTAGAAGTAAGCAAACCCGAGCAGACTATGCTTTGCGGCGAGATAATGGGGAAACTCATACCCCGGGGCTCCGTCGTGGGACTCACGGGAGATCTCGGCGCGGGAAAAACGGTCTTCGCAAAGGGTCTTGCCCGCGGCCTGGGAATAGAGGAGGAACCCAACAGCCCCACGTTCGTCATAATGAACTGCTATGAAGGCAGCGTGCCTCTTTTCCATTTCGACGTCTACAGGCTGTCGGGCGGAGCCGAGTTCGAGGATACGGGCTATGAGGAATTCTTCTACGGAGACGGTATCTCCATCGTGGAATGGGCGGATAAGGTACAGGATGTATTACCGGGAAACGCTGTTATAATTGATATCCAATTCCCGCCCCAAGGGGATGAGGAATCGAGAACAATAAAGGTTGCAGGTAAGGGAAAATGGCTCTTGTCGTTCAGAAATACGGCGGAACAAGCGTTGCTAGCATCGAAAAAATAAGGCGCGTAGCCGAACATATAATAGCAACGAAAAAGAAGAAAAACGACGTGATAGCGGTGGTTTCCGCCATGGCGGGCGAAACCGACAGGCTGGTCGGCCTCGCAAAAGAGGTGATGGATCCCCCCGATGAAAGGGAGTTTGACGTGATAACCTCAAGCGGGGAACAGGTATCTTCCGGCCTTGTGGCGATGACGATAAAATCGCTCGGGGAGGATGCGATATCTTTCCAGGGACACCAGATAAGGATCACCACCGACAACATTTACTCCAAGGCGAAGATAAAGTCGATTGACGACAGGAACGTCCGTGTGGCCCTCGGGGAGAAAAAGGCGGTCGTCATAGCGGGATTCCAGGGAGTTGACGAGGACGGCAACCTCACCACGCTCGGGCGGGGAGGCTCCGACCTGACCGCGGTGGCGCTCGCGGCCGTGATGGGGGCCGACGCGTGCGAACTCTACAAGGATGACGTGGACGGGGTATACACCACGGATCCCGGAGTCTGTCCCGACGCAAGAAAACTCAGCCAGATCTCCTACGACGAGATGCTTGAGATGGCGTCTTTGGGCTCAAAGGTGCTTCAGGCCCGCGCGGTGGAATTTGCAAAAAAATTTAAAGTGCCTATACATGTTAAGTCAACTCCGAGGCCCGAGGACGAGGGAACGTGGGTCCTTGATGAGGAAAAAGTTATGAAATCCATGGAAGAAGTTGTGGTATCGGGAGTCTCCTACGACAGGGACCAGGCGAAAATCACCGTGACCCAGGTGCCCGACCAGCCCGGCATAGCGGCCAAGCTTTTCTCGTCTCTGGCGGACGAGAACGTAGTGGTCGACATGATCGTTCAGAACGTGAGCACGGAAGGGTTTACCGACCTTACGTTCACCGTGCCCAAGTCGGATTTCAAAAAATCAATAGAACTCTCGGAGAAGATGGCCCGGGAGCTAGGAGCAAAGCAGGTGCTCTCCGACAACCTTATCTCCAAGATCTCCCTGGTGGGAGTGGGGATGAAGACCCACTCCGGAGTGGCTTCGCGCATGTTCAGGGCGCTTGCGAACGAGGAAATTAACATTATGATGATAAGCACTTCGGAAATAAAAATCTCCTGCGTTCTTGAGGAAAAAGATACGGAAACCGCCGTAAGGACTCTTCACGACGCTTTTAATCTTGGAAAAACCGATGAGTAATTCGAGAACCGTTGAAATATACGACGTGACCCTGCGCGATGGAACCCAGGGGGAAAACATATCCTTTTCCATACACGACAAGATCCGGATAACGCAAAGACTGGATGACCTCGGGGTGCATTACATCGAGGGCGGATGGCCCGGTTCTAACGAGAGAGACAAGGGGTATTTTGAGGAAGCGAAGAAACTTGGGCTTAAAAACGCGAGCGTTGCGGCTTTCGGAAGCACAAGACGCGCCAGGAAAAGCTGCGAGGAAGACGCAAGCATACAGGCGCTTTTGGAGGCAGAAACCCCGGTTGTGACGATTGTCGGGAAAAGCTGGGACTTCCAGGTCACAGAAGCTCTCAAAATAGAACTTGAAGAGAACCTCGAGCTGGTACACGACTCGATCGAGTACCTCAAGCGCCACGTGGACAAGGTGTTTTTCGACGCCGAGCATTTCTTTGACGGCTGGAAGAGAAACTCCGAGTACTCAGCGAAGGTTCTTGAAACCGCCTACGGGGCAGGAGTCGACACGGTCGTTCTATGCGACACAAACGGCGGCTCCATGCCGTGGGACGTCGAGGGCGCCATAAGGGAAGTTAACGGCATGTTCGATAACCCGAGCCTAGGAATACATACCCATAACGACAGCGAAGTCGGGGTCGCCAACACGCTTTATGCGGTAAGGGGGGGAGCGTCCCAGGTCCAGGGAACCATGAACGGCTACGGGGAGCGGTGTGGAAACGCCAATCTCTGCGCCATAATACCGAATATCGCCTTAAAGCTCGGGATGGATTCCCTTTCTGTGGAGAACCTGAAAAAACTCTATTCCGTGTCCCATTTTATTCATGAACTCACAAATCTTCCACCTCTCAAGAAGCAGGCCTTTGTCGGCGAAAGCGCCTTCGCCCACAAGGGAGGGATTCACGTAAGCGCCGTCATGAAAAATTCAGATACATACGAGCACGTAGAGCCCCGGAGCGTCGGCAACAGGAGGCGGGTGCTGGTCTCTGACCTCTCCGGCCGGGCCAACATAGCCTACAAGGCCCAGGAACTGGGAGTGGACATAGACCCCAAGGACGAAAGAATCCTCAAGGTGCTGAACGAGCTAAAGGTTCTGGAGAACCAGGGTTACGAATTCGAGGGGGCGGACGCGTCCTTTGAACTGCTGGTGAGAAAAACCCTGGGTACTTACAAAAAACGGTTCTATCTCAAGAGCACCCGGACCCTGGTCGAAAAGCGGGAAGGAGACGAGGAGCCGCTCTCAGAGGCCACCGCGGAGGTTCAGGTAAACGGCGTCACGGAATATACCGTGGCAAGGGGAAACGGTCCCGTAAACGCGATAGACGGGGCACTCAGGAAATCGCTTGAGAAATTCTTCCCCGGGCTCAAGACCCTGCGGCTGCTCGACTACAGAGTAAGAGTAGTGTCAAGGTCGGGCGGCACTGATTCCGTGGTAAGAGTGCTTGTGGAATCGGGAGACGGGGAAAAGAGGTGGAGCACGGTGGGGGTTTCCGACAACATAGTGGAAGCAAGCTGGAAGGCTCTTGTCGACAGCATAGACTACAAGATCTTAAAGGACGAGCTCGACGCCCGGGATTAACCCTGCGCCCGTTTCGCACTCCCTCTTCTTATTACGGCCCCAAGATGTTTGCGGTTTCTCTCCCTGGCAAGCCTCATCTGCTTCTGTCTTTCCTCAAGCGACGAAGTCCTCTCGGGAGTAAGCTTCGCGTGGCAGCGGGGACAGGATATTCCATCCCGGAACCCCTCTGACTGCCTGTCCTGCACAGATACGGGCTCCCTGCAGTTCCTGCACGTACTCCAGGTTCCCCTGGAAAGATCGTGGCCGACCGAGGTGCGGTCGTCAAACACGAAACACTCCCCTTCCCAGAGGCTCCGCTCGCGTGGAACCTGCTCAAGGTAGGAAAGCACTCCCCCTTCGAGCTGATACACCCGCTTAAATCCCATCTCAAGAAGATAAGAGGTCGCTTTCTCGCACCTTATCCCACCCGTGCAGAACATCGCAACTTCCTTGTGCTCTGCGGGGTCGAGGTTTTCCCTCACGTATTCGGGAAACTCCCTGAAGTGCTCCGTCTCGGGATTCACCGCGCCCCTGAAGGTCCCGACGCGGTTCTCGTAATCGTTTCTCGTGTCTACAAGGAGCACGTCGGGGCGGCTTATAAGCTCGTTCCACTGCTCGGGCGGGACGCGCTCTCCGGAGAGGCGCTGCGGCCTTATGCCGCTTACGCCCATGGGGACCATTTCCTTCTTGAATTTGACCTTGAGCCTGTGAAAAGGACTTTTCTCGTTGTAACTGAGCTTGTACTGAGCACCCGAGAACCTCGTGTCGCTCTCAAGATAGGCAATAAGCCCGTCTATGCCCTCCCGGGGGCCCGCCACGGTGGCGTTTATTCCCTCAGAAGCGAGAATGAAGGTGCCGTTTATGCCGTTTTTCCCGCAGAGAGAAAGCAGGGAGTCCTTTATTTCTAAAAGGCCGTCAAGATCAACGAACTTGTAGAAGGAAAGGACGGCGACGCCGTGGCTGTGGGACCGCTTACTCATCCGCCCCTACCCCGCTCAGGCTCTCCCACTTTGAGAGATAACTCAGAAGATGCCGGCGCCTTTGAGGGCTCTCAGACTCTTGCTTTATCATGTCGCGAAGCAGGCGCTGTTCCTCCGCGTACTGATTTGAATCGAAGTGTCCGATCGAGTGGGCCATCCTGAGCCACAGAAGATAGGTCGTAAGAGCGTCACACTCGTTATAGGCGACTATATCGTCAAGTTTTCCTTCAAGCCACATTGGGGCGACCTGCTTTCCGTCAACACCATCCATTTTCCCCGGGATTCCGCTTACAACCGATATTTCGTGAAGAGACGGGGTGCCTTTCCCCCATGCGCTCACGCAGCGCATCAAATCGACGTTCCAGTCGCTTCCGCGGGCGAAAAAATCGGCTCCTTCCCAAGGCCTGTTGGGTCTCTGGGTGAAAAAACCGCCCTGGAGGCCGTGCTTGATCATTCTCTGGGCCAGAATCGGTATGTCGGAACCCGAAGAGTTATATCCCACAAGCTGCGGGTTGTGCTTGTCGAGAATCCTGAAGAAATCTTCTATGATTCTTCTCTCCGAGCAATCCTCTTCAGAAGTCGGAATCGACGGAATCGAGTGAAGCTTGAGTCTTGAAGCCGTTCCGTCTCTTTCCGATTCGCGAAAGACCATCGAGATGGAAACTATTTTTGAGAGAACCGTCTTGAGAAACGGCATTGGCTCTTCTTCGGTCGCCCCGCCCTGCTCCCACATGAATTCGATCACCTCGCGGTCGGGCATATCTCCAGGAAGTCCGTACGCGGCCTTTCCCGACTCGGGGTCTGGAACCCACTCTATGTCGAAAGCAAGAACTTTAGGTTCTACATTTTTGAACATGCGTCGCGGTCAGCTCCTTATGTAGGTGCGCATGAAAAGTATTATCGCGAAAAGGGTCGGGACAAGCAAAAACGCCTGGGAGATAAGTATTCCTTTAAGCCTTGTTATCTCGAACCCGCGCTCAAGAACCAAGGTGTACTGGGAGAGTTGCGAAGTGGCACTTGAGAAAGATTCGATCAAGTAAGCTGTCGGCCCGGGGTTTTCAAACTCAAATATCTTCACTCCCCTCTTTCCCATGTAACTGTATCTTTTCTGAGAATCGGGCACCTTGAGTTCCACGTTTTCCGCGTCGGAAGCTTTTCTCAGGTAAACGACTATCGAGCCCTCCCCGACGGAGTCCCCGCTTGTCTTTGCTTCGTCAAAAGCGCTTTCATACTGGTGGTAAATCGAATAAAGCCCCTTTTTCTCAAGCCGGACTGAGTGGCTTCCCGGAAAAGTGTATTCGCTAAGCGTTGAGCCAAGGCCGGTGAAGCTTTTCACCACGTTATAAAAGAAAAGTCCACCTCCGAGCAGAAACAGCACTATGCAGAAAATATAGATTCTCTTTCTTTTTCTATCTTCCATATGATTTTATACCTACTTAAGAATCCGCTTTGCGCGGATTTGAGATGCCCGTAATTATACTGCGAAAAATTCTGAGAACCACTATATAGTTTCCCTCTAACCCAGAATTTTTTCTGGAGAAGGAAAAATTTTGTTTGACAAAACAATATAGGTCCGGGATAATCCTGCGGATATTAAATTTCTAAGAGGTAGGTATTATAATGCAGGGAACTGTAAAATGGTTTAATAGCTCCAAAGGCTATGGATTTATAACATCCAACGAAGTACAGGATGATGTTTTTGTTCATTACTCCGCTATTGAGGGCGATGGCTACAAAACTCTCAA
>JAPOQQ010000003.1 GCA_026710625.1 Candidatus Dadabacteria bacterium
CCCCAGGTTCCTGAGCCTGGGAAGCCTCCCAGAAAAGCTCCTCGGGAATATCGTCCTCCCCTAGGACTACCCTCAGCTTGATTTCGGCGTCTTTGGACATGGAAAACTCCTTAGAAGATATATTTAAGAAAAACGGGAAAAACCCGCGCGGAAATTATATCCGGTTTCGACCGAGGCGTCTCAATAGATGTTCTATCGCGCCTAGTTTAGGCACAACGGGAGTGAAATCGGGGTTACCAGGGAAGTTTGCCCATCAATGGAGCTATCTTGGTGCCGAAAAGCGCTACGGTAGCCACTATGCCTATAAAAGCCGCGATGCCGATAGCAACTTTCACGGTGAAAAGAAGAACTATTTTGTCAAGCTGCTCAGGTGTAAGCTTCATCTTAATGCCCTCCTCCCTTCGATTTTCCGTCAAAGTACGGGTCGCCGAAAGGTATTACCGGGAACCTGTTTACAAACATAAGAAATGTCGCCACGAATCCGGCAAGAAAACCCAGGGTGATCAGGAAGTGATTGATGCTGAAAACCAGCTCGCTTGTAAGCGAGGGGATGATCAGCAGGAACTTGTCCATCCAGAGTCCCGAGAAAGAAACCGTAGCGATAAAGACAGCTATCGGGGTAACTATCTTGTGCGTGCGGGGAAGCAGGGAGACAAAAGGAAATATGAAGCAGCATGTGAGAATAGCCCAGGCAAACGAGCGGAAAGGCTCATCCACCACCCTTTTTATCACAAACCCGGTCTCTTCAGGCATGTTCGCGTACCAGATCGTAAGAAGCTGGGAGAACATGAGGTAAACCCAGAAAAGAGAAAAACCCTGAAGTATCTTTCCCATATCCCAGTAATGATGAAGAGAAAGATACTCATCAAGTCCCAGATAACGCTTGATGGGAACCGAAAGTATTATAGTCGCCCCTATGGCAGCTATCAGGCTTCCCATGAAATAGTAGGGCCCGAAAAGCGTGCTGAACCAGTGAGGATCAAGCGACATCATGAAATCCCAGGCGAAAAGGGAGAAAACAAGAACGTAGACCCCGATTACCGCAGGGGCAAGCTTTTTTAACTTTACAATGTTTTCCCTGCCATCAAGGTCCTGGCGTATGGATGTTTTCAGGTAGAAATAGTTAAGCACTAAAAGTCCTGCGAAACCTATAACGTTTCTCGCCATCACGAAATTCATGTTAAGCCATATGTCCTTGGGGCTGTGGTAGTGATGATGCGCATAGGGAAGAACAAATTCCTGTCCGATGAAAAGAACAAGCAGAAGCACGAAGGAGACTATGGTAAAGCTCGCAAACCCCTCGCTTATGCGAAGAAGCCCCCTGCCCCATCTGGCGTTGGTTATCCTCAGTATGCAGGAGAACACAAGGCCACCCTGGGCCACTCCCGTCCAGAAAAGAAAATTCACCAAGAAAAGCTGCCAGACCTCTTCAGCGTTCTCCCCCCTGGCGTTAATCACGAAAGCTCCTGCGCCCACAACCGCAATGGCGACAAAAACCATGAACACCCAGTTAGGTATCTGGTTTCTCTTCGCTAGTATCTCCTGGTTTACGGACTGATCCATTTTTTTATTGATTCTCCTTCACAGAACCCGGGTTCTGAAGCTTTCTCACGTAATTGACCACGTGCCACGCGTCCTGTTCCGATATGTTCTCGCTGTAAGAAGGCATCATCACCTTGCCCCCGTAGCGTATGTAGGCGTAGATGTAACCGTCGGTTCTCTGTGCTACGGCCGGCGTGGTAAGGTTGACCGGGTAAAAACCGAGTCCCTTCTTTATTATGATTCCGTCTCCCAATCCCCCAGGGCCGTGACACACGACGCATTGCTCTTTGAAAACCTTTTTTCCCCTGGCTATTGACTCACCGCTTCTGGGAACCGGTCCCTTTTTTATCTGCTCGACCTTGCTCCTGTCCCCAAGTTTTGTTTTCTCGCCGTCGGTGGAAATCGAGTTGCGAGGGAAAATCACGGGTTCCTCGTAGGGCTTGATCGAGTCCTGAGACCACATGTCCCAAGACCAGGGAAGCGAATGGGCGGAAGAAAGCGAAAGCGCGACCGCAAAAACAACTGCCACGCACACTTTCAGTCTCAAAGAAAAATTGAGAACCCGGGATTCCCCCGGAACTGTCCGAGAAAACTTTCTATGCTTCATCAAACTTGATTTCTTCAGCTCCCGTAGAATTTAATATCGCTTCAACCGCACCTATTTTTTCCTTCTCGCATATAACGGCGACGCCGAACTTGTCATCCGAAAAACGCTCGTCATAAAGCCTCACCGGGGTTCTCTGCCTTATAAGGGAATTTATTATCAGCCCCAAAAAGGTTGAAAGCGCACCGAAAAGCACCGTAAGCTCAAAAACGATGACCATGTAGGGAAGTATCGAAACTATAGGTTTGGCGCTCACCGCTATCGGCCAGGCACTTGAAGTAAGAACCGTAAAACCGATTCCGCAGGTCGCTCCCAGCAGACCGCCGAAGAGGGTAAAAAACCGCACCGGGCTCTCAGGCAGATCAACCGCCGCCTCAATTTCGTGGTCTGGAAACGGGGAGAAAACCCTCATGTTGCGGTAACCCGCTTCCTTGAGTTTCTCCACGGCCGAAAGAACCGAATCCTGATATGAGTAAATTCCGACTACGCCCTGATCCATTTCCTGCTAACCTCCCTTCTTCGGCACCGGAAGTATTTCTTTCATCTCCGCTATGGAAACTGCCGGAAGAGTCTTCACGAACAGCAAGAAGAACATGAAGAACCATGCGAAACTTCCGATCGTTATGCCGGCCTCGACAAACGATATCTTGTATATGCCCCACGCGCCGGGCTCAAAATCTCTCGAAAGCGATATGACGATGATATTGAACCGCTCGAACCACATTCCTATGTTTATCAGTATGGATATGACGAAAAGGGCCTTTATGTTCTTTCTCACGCTCTCCCACCAGAGCACTATGGGAACGAAGCAGTTGCATATCACCATCGTCCAGTAGAAAGGCGCGTACTCTCCGGTTGCCCTGTAAACGAACTGTCCCCACTCATAAGGACTTCCGCTGTACCATGCCATAAAGAATTCCGCCGCGTACGCGTAGCCGACTATGCAGGAAGTAAAAATTATGAGCTTCGCCATGCCGTCATAGTTATCAAGCGTTATGTAGTCCTCGAGATGGAAAATCTTCCTTATCGGTACGGTAAGCGTGATAACCATCGCAAGTCCCGAGAAAATAGCTCCCGCAACGAAGTACGGCGGGAATATTGTGGTGTGCCATCCGGGAACGTTACCCATCGCGAAGTCCCAGGACACGACGCTGTGAACCGAGAGGACAAGAGGCGTGGCGAGGGCCGCGAAATAAAGATAGGCCCTTGTGTAGTGAAGCCATTCCTTGTTTGACCCTTTCCATCCGAAGGAAAGAATCGAGTATATGATCTTCCTCGGAGTTTCCTTCACCTTGTCCCTTATCGCAGCGATATCGGGAATCATTCCGACCAGGAAAAACACCGAGCTTACGGTAAGATAAGTACTTACAGCAAACACGTCCCAGACAAGCGGCGACTTGAAGTTTATCCACAGCTCCCTTGAATTGGGATAAGGGATTAGCCACAGGAAGTTCCACGGTCTTCCGAGGTGAATTATGGGAAAAAGTCCTGCCGTTAGAACCGCGAAGACCGTCATGGCCTCGGCGATTCTGTATATGGACATCCTGAACCTGGCGCGGAAAAGATAAAGTATGGCCGAGATAAGGGTCCCGGAGTGCGCTATTCCAACCCAGAAAACGAAATCGGTTATGTAGACTCCCCAGAAAACCGGGTGACGGTAGCCGGCGACTCCAAGTCCCGTAGCTACCTGATAGAAAAAGCACGTGACACCGAGTCCCACGAGCGCCACTGTGGGAAGGAAAAGAGCCCACCACTTCTTGGACGGCTTGTCAACCATCCTGACTACATCTTCAGTTATTCTCGCGTAAGTTAAAGGTGTCTGCTGCGTCTGGCTCATTACACTCTTTCCTGTTTGACTTTCTTAAGATAGGTAATCGCGGGCTTAGTGTTTACCACTTCCAAAACCTTGTAGCCCCTATCGTCCTCAGAGAGCACCGACGCCCTGCTTTTGTCGTCAATCAGGTTGCCGAACACTATCGCGTCGCTCGGGCAAGCCTGCTCGCAGGCCGTGAGAACCTCTCTGTCGCGAAGAAGCCTTCCTTCATCCTTGGCAAGATCCTTGCCGTGATTTATTCTCTGAACGCAGAAAGTGCATTTCTCCATTACACCCTTGGACCTTACGGTCACATCGGGATTAAGCTGCCAGTTAAGCGGCTCGGGGAACTTATAGGTATACCAGTTGAACCTTCTTACCTTGTATGTGCAGTTGTTCGCACAGTACCTCGTGCCCACGCAGCGGTTGTATATCATGCCGTTTAGCCCTTCCTGATTGTGGTAAGTCGCGAAAACAGGACATACGGGCTCGCAGGGGGCGTTTCCGCACTGCTGGCAGAGCATGGGCAGAAATCTTACGTCAAGGCTTCCGTCGCTGTTTTTCTCAAAGAATCTCTCTATGCGGATCCAGTTCATCTCGCGACGCTTGGCGATCTGCTTCTTTCCTACGAAGGGAATGTTGTTCTCCGCGGAACACGCGGTCACGCAAGCTCCGCATCCCGTGCACTTGTTAAGGTCTATGGCCATTCCCCACCTGTATTTGGAGTATTCCTTTTCCGGGTAGAAGTCAGGGTGCTTAGAGTGGTCCGCTCCATGAGCACCGTTATGATGACCAATCTGGTCAAGGGCGACGGTCTTGGCGACGTGCCTGTCTCCCTGGCTCTTTGTGTACTGTGTCCTTACAAGCAGGTCTCTTTTTCTAAGCGATGAAACGTTCGCCTTGGTTGAAAGCAGCGAGGGTCCTCCTGAAAGCGCGTCGGTAGCCGCCGGCAGCAGGGCAAAGGGGTTCACCCCTCTTCCCTTCGCATACCTTCCGTAGGAAGTGTGTCCCTGTCCAAGTGGAATGGCGATCGTATCCGGCCTTATTCCCTCATAGACGAAAACCTGTACCTCGAAACTTCCCCCTGGGGTATCAACCTTCACGTAGGAACCGTCTTCAAGACCCATTTTCGCCGCGACCGCGGGATTTACCTCAAGCCATGAATCCCAGACCGAAGTGGTAAGAGCATCGGGAAGTTCCTGAAGCCACGGCTTGTTCGCTCCCCTTCCGTCAAGAAATCTGTGGGACGGGTAAGCAATCAGGTGGAAATCCCCTTCTCCGCGGAACTGCGGGTCGCGGAAAGAAACGGAACTTACTCTGGACGAAAGAGCCACATTGACGGGTGCAGGAGTGGTCGTTAACGAACCTTTCACGAGAAGTTTTTCCCAGAACTTCTCGAAGCTTGTTCCCGGAGAGAGAACCGCGGCCCTCTTCTTCCAGGCGTTTCTCAGATAGTCGTAGTACTTTTTCTCTGTAAACGTGTTGTTAAGCGCCTCTACATTCTTTGAAACGGAGATCAGCGTATCGCCCGCGGATTTGGTATTGAAAACCGGTCTCATGACGGGCTGAGTGATCCCGGTAACGCTCTTTTTCGGGCTGTAGTCTCCCCAGCTCTCAAAAGAAGTGTTTTCGGGAAGCACGAGATGCGCCTTCTCGGAAGTCTCATCAAGGAATGAAGAGAGGCTTACGACAAACGGCACTTTTTCGAGTGCCTCGGCAACGTTGAGTTCCCCCGGAAGCGTGAAAACCGGGTTCACGTTATGGACGATGAGAATCTCCACCTTGCCCGACTTCATTTCCTCCACCAGTTTCTTCATGTCGCCGAAGGTGCTCGCATCCGAGATTGAAAGGGAATCTGAGAAATCAACCGTCTTGCCTATGTTTCCGGCAAGGTAGTTCAATATGTTTACGGCAACCATGGTCTCGGTGGCGTTCGATCCCGTGTTGGCCGCTCCGCCTCCTATCGCCAGGCTTTTTGAGGCCGCGAAGTCCCGGGCAATTTTCTTTATGGTGTCAGCGGATACGTCGGTGAGCGCCGCAACTTTTTCGGGCGTGTAACCTGAAACCATTCTGGCTATCGGCCCCGGGGCAACCTTGTTAAGACCTTTCGAGATCATAACGTTGGCAATCCCGAGAGCGAGGTACTGTTCCGTGCCAGGTTTCGCCGCGACCCACGTATCGGCGTTTGAAGCCGTCATTCCGGAACGCGGTTCTATATGAACGACCTGACCGGTTTTCCCGTGATCGATGTCTCTTAGCTTTGAATATCCTATGGAGTTTGAAACAGTGGAGAGCCACGTTTCAAGATAGTCGGCCCCGAATGAGAGAAGGTAGTCCGCTTTGTCTATCCTGTAGGAAGGGATTTCGTCTCTTCCGAAAACAATTGAATTCGCTTTTCTGATGGGTTCGTGGGAGAAAGTCTCGTAAACGTAATGCTTTCCTCCGAGAGGTCTCAGGAATTCCGCCACGAACTTCGAGTAAGTTCCCGAAACGTTGTTGCTCAAATAGACGATCTTCCCCGAGCCGAGAGAATTTAACTTTTCCGTGAGTATTTCTTCACCCCGCTCCCAGCCTATGGGTTCGAGTCTCTGTGTCTCAGTGTTATATCTGAGCGGGGAACGGACCCTGTCGGGGTTGTAAAGACCCTGTAGGGAAGCCTGTCCCATGGCGCACGTCTTTCCGCTGTTTATAGGGCTTTCGGGGTTGCCTTCAACCTTGATGGCGCGTCCCTCGCGGTTTTTCACCACGAGACCGCAGCCCGACGAGCACTCCCTGCAGGTCGTCGCATAGAACTTGGGTACCCCGGGAATGACGTTCTCAGGAGGAATAACGTAAGGGATTATCTGCTCCACGGGCTCCGAACAGCTTCCGGCAACTGCTGCCGTACCGCCGGCTACCCCGAGCACTTTCAGAAAATCCCTTCTCTTCATGCCGTTTTTTCCTTTATTTTCTTTCCCAGACATATATCCCCTCCGGCCTAGTAATGGCAGGTCAGACAATCCTTGAGTTCAGTCTTGTGCTCCTCGTTGTCGGCGTTTTCTTCATGACACGATATGCAGAACCCCATCGTCAGGTCTTTTGCCTTGTGCACCACATCCATTTTCTCGACTTCTCCGTGGCAGGTGCTGCATTCAAATCCGCGCTTTATGTGCCTTTTATGGTTGAAATGCACAAACTCCGGCATTCCCGAGGAGTTCGTGCCAAACATTCCGGTAACCTTTACCCACGGTATCGGTTCCTGTCTGCGCCAGTAGCCCTTTACCTTGTTTATCTCTTCTCTTATGTTGATCGTCTGGCCTCCCTGGGTTGTGTACTCAACGTCCCTTCCGGCAACATAGGAATGGCATCCCATGCACTTCTGCACCGAGGGAATACCGGGATGGGGAGAGACCTCCGTGTAACTGTGGCAGGTCTGGCATTGTATCTGGTTGTCACCCGCATGTATCTTGTGGCTGAAAAGAACGGGCTGCGCAGGGCCTTTGTCTCTGCTCTCGGCGGTTTCCGCATACAGATAAAAACCCGCAGCGACAAATAAAACGGTTATAGCAATTCGCAGGAATCTGTCTCTCTCTATCTTCATCCTAAACTTGCTGAAAAACGGGTTATTCAATCAGGAAGCAAATTCGATCGGCTAGTATTATTACAAGTTCTTTTGATCTGTCAAGAATTCAGAAACCGCGTCGGGAAAACCGCGAAACTTTAGAGAGGAAAAATCCCCGGCGACTAGTTACAGCTCGAAAAAAGCCATCTCACCGTCATGCTTTCCGCGAGAGTCTCTCTAAAAAAACATCCGCTGAGAATTCCCCCCCGAAAAGTGGGGAAAAACAGCTTTCCCCGACACCCTTGAGTCCCGAAAAGGAGCCGCCTTCGACATCAAGCCCCGGCAAAAGGGGCAGCACCCCGAGTATGTCCACCGAGAAAACATCCCTCAAGACGGCCGGGTTGGTCGCTGAAGCCACATCCGCGGGTTCCGGAAACCCGCTTATCACTACACCGAGCACCTGTGCGCCCCTCTGCCCCGCATACTCAAGCGAAAGGGCGGTATGGTTAAGGGTGCCGAGCCCCGGACGCGCGACTATAACCATCGGGGCATCAAGATCAACGGCAAGGTCAGCCATCATGTAGCTCTCGCTAACGGGTACGCAGAGACCTCCTGCGCCTTCAACGAGGGTTACGTCGTTTCGGGATATATAATCCCGCGTATGTTCTATTATGTCCTCAAGAGGAATATCAACCCCTTCAATCGCGGCGGCGCGATAGGGAGAGAGGGGAGCTTCCAGGCGGCAGGGAGAAACCTCGGACAGCACGCAGTCTCTTCCCAGAAATGCGTAGATGAATTCAGCGTCGCTCAGGCCTTCAAGTTCCGTTCCAGTCTGAAACGGCTTTATTACTCCGGTCACAAGCCCTTTTTTCCAGAGAAGAGCCGCAAGCGCCGCGGTGACTGCGGTTTTCCCCACTCCCGTGTCGGTACCGGTTATGAAAACGGCTTTGGGAAGGTCTTTCATCAAGTTCACGGCAGGGAAACTACAAACCTAGTTCTCTTACCTTCTCGGTTACCTCTCCGGCGTGAGACGAGGTCTTCACCTTGTTCCAGATATGGGCTATCCTGCCGCCTTTTTCTATAAGGAAAGTGACCCTGCGGGCGGAACCGAACTTGCTCTCTACCCCGTATAGATCCACTATCTCCCTGCTTTTGTCGCTCAGCAGCGGGAAGTTGAGTGAAAGCTTGTTTCTGAAGTTCTCGTGGGACTTTACCCCGTCTGTGCTTACCCCCAGAACCTGCACACCAAGGGACACAAGTTCCTCCTCCGCGTCGCGAAGCGAGCAGGCCTCCTTAGTACAGCCCGGAGTGTTGTCCCTGGGATAGAAATAAAGCGCTACGGTCCCTTTCGAATAGAAGTCGCTCAGTCTTACCTTCTCCGCTCCGTAGGTTTCAGCTTCAAAATCAGGAGCCCGGCTCCCTATCTCAAGATTCTCTCCCATTTCTAACCTCCTTGGTCACGGCACGGCAGCAAGGCACGGGAAATCAGAACATCCCCAGGCTTTCCTTTGCCGCTTCGCTCATCTTTCCCGGATCCCAGGGTGGGTCCCACACAATCTCGACATTTACCTCGGAGACTCCGTCAAGCTCCTCGACAAGGTATTTTGCCTCGGCAACTATCTGCGTTGCGGCAGGACATCCGGGAGACGTCATCGTCATATCGATATTCACCTGGGAACCTTTTATGGCAACACCGTAGACAAGGCCCAGATTGACTATATCTATCGGTATCTCGGGATCGTATATGTCGCCGAGCACCTCCATCACGTCATCTTCAGTAATTTCGGACTTTTCAGTCGTCTCGCTCATCGAAAAGACACCTCAACTTAAAAATATCATTCCCCGGCCTGCAACTCAACACCGCATCTGGGACAGAAGCCTTCAGACTCTCCATATTCGTAGTATTCGCCACAGTAAGGACAAAGCTTTACCTTAGGCCTCGTAATGAGCCACAGCGGCAAAAACAGTATGAGGACAAAGAACACGCCGAGGAACCATAAAAACGCCTTCCCAGTGGTTTTACCCCTGCTTTTCGCATCCGAATAAACCCAGAAAGCCGCTATAAACGCGATCGCCAGTCCAAGAAATTGCATGTTAAGCCCTCTCTCCTATCCTATTGATTTTATCGCCTCCAGCGCCGCATCGTAATCGGGCTCGTTCACTATATCGCTTACGTACTCAACATGAGCGAGCGTGTTATCAGGACCCACAACGAAAATCGCACGTGCGAGAAGCCTGTTCTCCTTTATAAGCACCCCGTAGGCCTCGCCGAAAGAAGCGTGCTGATAATCAGATGCCGTTCTTACCCTCTCCACTCCGGCGGCCGCGCAGTAGCGGCTCTGCGCGAACGGAAGATCCATGCTCACCGTTATTATCTGTACCGAGTCCGAAAGTCCTGCGGCTTCCTCGTTGAACCTCCTTATCTGAACATCGCAGACCGGAGTGTCCACCGAGACCACGACGTTGAAAACCTTCACGTCGTCACCAAAGCTCCCAAGGTCTACCTCGCTCCCAAAAGCCTCCATGCACCTGAAATCGGGAGCGGGATCACCCTTTTTGAGCTCGGGACCAATAAGAGTGATCGGATTGCCCTTCATTTTTACAGCATTTTCTCTTTGCATCTGGTTTTTTCCTCCTCAAAGCTGTTTTTCTTCAATATCAAGATTTATTTTCCTGGCCGTCGCGTTCGCGTCGTAAATTGATATCCCCGCGATGAAAAGCGTCGCAAGAGAATACCCCGCAACAAGAGTAAATGTAGAGCGGGGAACATCTTCAAGCGCCTGGGTGTCCGCAAACTCAAGGAAAACCTCAAGCGGTTCACGCGAGAGGACGTTCACTATGATTATAAGGGCGAATATCGAGATGGCCTTAGTGAACTGCCCGTTGTAGAGCTGTCCCAGTCCCGGGAAAAAAAGGGAAAGCAGAACTGCCAGCCAGGGTTTTTTTCTTCCTTCTCCACGCATGCTCCACAAGCACTCCATCAACAGAGAAAACCGCGAAGGGCTTCCCCTGGGCTTTTAGCCTTCATAAATGTTTCTCCTATAAGAAAAGTGTCTATACCGCAGGCCATAAGTCCTTCCATGTCCCTGACCGACGATATGCCGCTTTCGCTTATTATGATTTTCCCTTCGGGAACCATGCCGGAAAGTCTCTTTGACACGTCAAGCGAAACGTCGAATGTCCGAAGGTCCCTGTTATTTATGCCGATTATCTCGCTTCCCGCCAAAAGAGCGGTCTCGAGTTCCTCTTCGCCGTGCACCTCCACGATGCAGTTCATCCCCAGGGAACGCGCCAGAGAAAGATATTCCTCTATTTGCCCGCGGTCCAATACGGCGACTATGAGAAGCACGAGGTCAGCCCCGTAACACCTTGCCTCATAGACCTGGTAGGGATCTATAGTGAAATCTTTTCTAAGAATCGGAAGCGCCGAGTGAGTTCTTATATCTGATAGATAGGAAATATCGCCCCCGAAGAACTTGCGGTCGGTAAGAACCGAAAGCGCGAAAGCCCCAGAGGCTTCATACTCCCTGGCAATAGAGAAATGATCGAAATCATCCCTTATGACGCCTTTGGAAGGAGAAGCGCGTTTTATTTCCGATATTATTTTCACCCCCCGGGTCTCTGCGTGAAGAGCGGCAAAATCAATGGCCGGCGGACGGTCCGCGGCGGCGGACACAAGTTCTCCAAGCGAAAACTTTTTTTTCGCCTCATCTAGTTCATGCCTTTTATACGCGACTATGTCGTCAAGAATCATTCGGCTGGTTCCGGTTGGTAATCTCGATCAGCATCTCAAGCTTTCCAAGCGCTGCGCCGCTTGAAAGAGAATCTTTGGCCAGAACAAGCGCTTCCGCAAGGCTCGCCGCCTTGCCCGAAACGTATATGGCCGCCATAGCGTTAAGCAGACTCGCGTCTGTTTTCGCACCGTTCTCTCCTCCCCTCAGCACGGAAAGGGTTATCTCCGCGTTTTCGGCTGCGCTCACGCCACCCCTGAGTTCTTCGTGCGAGCAGGTTTTTACGGCAAAATCTTCAGGGTGCAGATCGTACTCGCTGATTTCTCCATCGCGAAGCTCGGCCACTTTCGTACTCCCCGTAACGGTTATCTCGTCCATGCACCCTTCACCATGAACCACCATGACATTTTGCGAGCCCAAGTTTTTAAGCACCTCGGTAACAGGAACGAGGAGATGCGGAGAGTAGACTCCCATGACCTGATTTCTCACTCCCGCGGGATTTACCACCGGACCTATCAAGTTGAAAACGGTCCTTATTCCGAGCTCCTTTCTGCACTTGGCTACGTTTCTCATGGCGGGGGGATATACGGGAGCGAAAAGAAAAGCTATGCCCGCATCCGAAAGACATTTCTGCGCCAGAGCCGGGGAGATACCTACTTTCACTCCAAGGGCCTCCAGCACATCCGCGCTTCCGACCGGGCTTGAAACCGACCTGTTGCCGTGTTTTGCGACCGTGACTCCGGCTCCGGAGACTATGAAGGCAGCAGTCGTGGATATGTTAAACGTCCCGCTTCCGTCTCCACCGGTCCCGCAGAGATCCACGGCGGTTTCCCGGTCGCAGTCTATCTTCTCGGCCTTACCCAAAAGGGCCTTCGCCACGCCGGTTATCTCGGAAACGGTTTCCCCCTTCATGCGAAGCGCCGTAAGAAAGGCAGCCATCTGGCTTTCGGGAAGTTCCCCCTCCATCATAAGGTCAAAGACCGCGGTCACTTCTTTTTCCGAGAGGTCCCCGCCTTCTACAAGCTTCGAGATCACTTCAGTTATCATCGCCGAATTCTCCTCTCTCCATACTTTTCCCAATCTTATCGAGAATACCGTTTATAAACGCGGCGGAGGTCTCCGACCCGAACTCCTTGGCCACTTCGATCGCCTCGTTTATAGTAACAGGCAGAGGTATATCGCTCAAGAAAACGATTTCGCAAACCGAAAGACGCAGAATGTTCCTGTCTACCCTGGACATTCTCGACACCTTCCAGTTCTCAGAACAGCTGTTCAAGATGCCGTCTATGGCGTCGATATTTTCCAGAACACCCCGGCAGAGCAGAAATGCGAATTCGAGCATTTCACCGTCCGCCGCTTCGTGATGAAGTGAACAGAAAGATTCAAAATTGGAACGCAGATAGGATGACTGTGGGTAGGCGCCCCCCGTCGAGGTTGAGTCAACCTGATAGAGAAACTGAAGGACGATTTTTCTTGATAACCTTCTCTTCCCCATCTGGAAAATCTAGGAAAGCGCTTTTACGAGATTAACCATCTCAAGCGCGCTAAGTGCGGCCTCGCTTCCTCTGTTCCCGGCCTTGACCCCTGCCCTTTCGATGGCCTGTTCGGTGGTTTCCGTGGTTATTATGCCGCAGCAGACGGGCACTCCGGTCTCAAGAGCCACCGCTGAAAGATCCTTTGTCACCTGAGAGGCGAGAAAATCAAAATGGGAGGTCTGTCCCCTTATTATGGCTCCGACCGCCACGACGGCATCGTATTTTCCTGACAGCGCCGCTTTTTTCACCGCCAAAGGCACCTCAAAAGAGCCCGGCACCTTTATCACGTCTATTGACCTCTCACTCGCGCCATGGCGAACGAGGGTATCAATCGCTCCCTCCGTCATGGGGTTCGTGACGAAACTGTTAACCCTGCTCGACACGATGGCGAAGCGGAATTTCCCGGCGCTCAGTTTTCCTTCTATCATTTCAGGCATCTGCTCCCCTCTTACTTTGATATTGAAACAATATTACCGTAATCCGCGCTTTTTCCCATGGCAATTTCCTTTTCCCTGTAATCCGAAATGTCTATGGGAACGCTCCCTACCATTCTGAGCCCGAATCCTTCAAGCCCCTTTACCTTTATCGGATTGTTAGTGAGAAGCCTTATGTCGCGCACTCCAAGATCCCTGAGTATCTGGGCTCCCACTCCGTAATGCCTGAGTTCCGCTTTGAGTTCCTGCCTTTCGGGAACAAGCGCGGGCGCCTCCTTTATTTTTCCGTTTGAATAGCGCGTTATCTTTTTCGCGAATCCCCCGTTGCTTGACTCCTGGTTTATGTAAACAAGAACCCCGGAGCCGTTTGCTTCTATCATCTTTAGGGACTGGGTAAGCTTTGCCCTGCTGTGGCAGTAAAGCGAACCGAAAATATCGCTTATGGCACAGTCGGAGTGCACCCTTACGAGTGTCCCCTCCTCGGGGCTGAGTTTCCCCTTCACAAAGGCCATGTGCTGAAGACCGTCTATTTCATTTTCAAAAGCGATGGCACGGAAAACCCCATATTCTGTAGGCACTTCCGCCTCGGCCACCCTTCGCACGAAACTCTCCTTGCCTATCCTGTACCTTATCAGATCAGCAATAGTGGCGATCTTTATTCCGTGCTTCTCAGAGAAAGCCATCAGGTCTTCAAGACGCGCCATGTCACCGTTTTCCTTCATTATCTCACAGATAACCGACGCCGGGTGGAAACCCGCCAGCCGCGATATGTCGACTGAGCCCTCCGTGTGGCCGGCACGGACAAGTACCCCTCCCTTTTTCGCTATAAGCGGAAAAATGTGTCCGGGACGCACGAAATCCTCAGGTCTGGAATTCTGTGATATCGCCTGTCTTATCGTTGAGGCCCTGTCATGGGTTGATATGCCGGTCGTAACTCCCTTTTTCGCATCTATGGGCACGGTGAAAGCCGTGTGTTCGGGGGCTTCGTTGTACTCGGGCTTTATGGGCTGAAGAGACAGACGGTTAGCGTCTTCCTGGGTAAGGGAGAGACAGATAAGACCGCGGCCATGAGTGGCCATAAAATTGATCATTTCCGCGCTAGCATTCTCGGCGGGTATGACGAAATCTCCCTCGTTCTCCCTGTCTTCGTCATCAACCAGTATTACGAGGTTGCCCTGTTTTACGTCATCAATAATTTCTTCGATGGAGTTCATCTTGCTATATCCTCTTCCGTCGCGAAAAACGTCTTAAACACAAACAATTTATTTAAGCAGGATATAGAATAGACCGCGTCTCTGTCAACAAACACGCGGGGACCTACGTACGGAAAAGACCAACCTTCTCCTTTATCTCCTCCATGTTCTCTTCGGCTATCCGCTTCGCCTTGAGAGTCCCCTCATGGAGTATGTCCCTTACCTCGTCCGTCCTTCCTTCGTACTGCGCTCTTTTTTCCCTGATGGGCTCAAGGAGGAGATTTATGGCGCGGGCGAGTTTCTTCTTCACCTCGACATCCCCGACGTTTCCGGTCCTGTAGCGGTCCTTGAGATCCTCAATTTCCGAGGCATCGTCGTTGAAAAGATCGTGGTAGATAAAAACCGGGTTGCCTTCCACAGTGCCCGGTATGTCGGCCCTTATTCTCTTCGGGTCTGTATACATACTCCTTACCTTACTCTCAACTTCCTTCTCGCTATCGCTGAGGTATATGCAGTTGTTAAGGCTCTTGCTCATCTTCCTGTTCCCGTCGGTCCCTACGAGGCGGGACGCTTCGCTGATGAGCGGTTCAGGCTCCCCGAAGTAATCGCCGTAGAGGAAATTAAACCTCCTGGCAAGCTCCCTTGTGAGCTCCACGTGACTGAGCTGGTCTTCGCCCACCGGGACTTTGGTCGCCCGGAACATCAGTATGTCGGCCGCCATGAGCACGGGGTATCCGAGAAGCCCGGCCGAGTAGTTATCCCCCACTCCCATATCCTGAATTTTCTCCTTAAGGGTGGGGATTCTCTGGAGTCTCGGCACGGGGCAAAGCATCGAGAGTATGGTTGAGAGTTCAGTTATCTGCGGCACTTGGGACTGGACATAGAAAACCGAGCTCTCAGGGTCCATTCCCACAGAAAGCCAGTCGCAGACCATCTCGATAGTGTTTTCCTCAACCTCTACGGCCCTGTCGTAATGGGTGGTAAGCATGTGGAGGTTGGCAACCAGAAAAAAGCAGTCGTATTCGCTCTGAAACCTGATGCGGTTTTGAAGCGAACCCACAAGGTGTCCTAAATGAAGTTTCCCGGTCGGCCTGTCTCCGGTAACCAGAATGGGTCTTCCGCTCACTTTAACCTCCGATAAGTCGATGCGTGGCGGTAATGTTACTCAAACAGTGAAGATACTCAACAGAACGGACGGGGGTTGAGTCCATCCATCTAAGCTTTCCGCAAATTCCAGCAGAAAGAGAGGCGACAATAGAATGCTCAAGAAAGTTGCACCCAGAATATTAGAGAAATATAATCTAGTTAGAAAGAAAATTGAGCAGGTGACATATGTTAATCAACAATTCTCTAAGGTTAGCAGTTGTAGCTTTGCTACTCATGCTCGGTGCGATAGCCTGTAGCGGTGGAGATACCGACAACACAGAAACAAACGATACAGCAAGACCTACAGAACAGACTGACACGGGGTTAAGAAGTACCGCTTCCAATTACGAGATCGAGGGCCCAATCACAAGCATTGTTAACTCCCAGTCCTTCTTTCTTGGCAGCACCCTCGTAATTCACGACTCCTCAACCCGCTTTGAATACGGTAACGCCAATGACCTCGCCGTCGGCAGACGCGTGGAAGTCGAAGGATCAAGAACAAGTTCGGGAACCATCATAGCCCGAGAAATCGAGTTCGAGTACACAGACTACGACGATGATTACGAGGGCTATTACGAGATCGAGGGCGCAATCACCAGCATTGTTGATTCTCGTTCCTTTTTCTTGGGCAACACCCTGATAACGCATGATTCCTCCACCCGCTTCGAATACGGCAACGCCAATGACCTCGCTGTCGGCAGACGCGTGGAAGTCGAAGGATCAAGA
>JAPOQQ010000004.1 GCA_026710625.1 Candidatus Dadabacteria bacterium
AACTTCGTGGCCAGGGATTCGCTATCAAAAAAATCCAGGAATAACACGGAAGTACTCGAGGACAGGGTGGGGGAGAGAATAGCTTCAAGGCTTTATGAGATGTGCACCCTGCTTTTCGTTGAGGGAAGTGATTACAGGAAAGGTTGAATCCCCTCCTAAAATATTAGCGGGTTCAATCGAAATCCAAAGCTGATGCACCACCGCTAGGGCGGTTGTCCTGATTTTCTTTATTTTGACCTTTTCCGCAATTTTTATCTCAGACAATTTCTAGTAAAAACTAATAAAATTATTGAAATATTGTAAAAACTATTAATTTTTGCTATCTTTTAATATCGGAGGTGATGTTATGGCTAAGGAGAGAAGCGGGTCATCTGATATGGTAAATATCTCCGCGCAGATTCCTGCTGAAATCGCCGAAATACTAGGCAAGGTATCCAGAGCGGAGGAAAGGTCAAAAAGCTATTACGTAAGAAAGGGGTTAGAGCTGTTTTTAATGGCTAGGCTGGAAGATCTTGAGGATTATGAAGATGCTGCCAAAGCTTATAAGGAATTTCTGGCCTCCAGAGAAAAAACAGTTTCCTTTTCTGAACTCAAAAAGGAACTGAATCTCTAGAATTATGTGGAAGGTGGAATTCAGCGAAAAAGCCGTAAAGCAGTTTGCCGAATTGCCTAGAAATATTCAGCAAAACATTGTTAAAGCCATAGAGGAGAAACTGTTGGTTAATCCTGATTTCTATCTTTCCCGGCTGTCGGGTCATATGGGAAGCTTTTATAGATTCAGGGTCGGTAACTATAGATTATTGTGTCTGAGGCGAGATGAAGAGATATTTGTTATGGTTCTCGGGCACAGAAAAGATATTTACAAGAGCATGTCAACATGACTTGTTGCTCTAGAACTCCCAGAACTTCGAGTAAATCCTTCTGATTTCCAAGACGGTGTGTTCGCAGGTTGTCCGCTTAGGATCAAAACTGGTATCCGACACCTTAAGATCGAGTATCTCCTCTATGACTGACTTCATGATCAGTCCCATTTCCGCGGTGTTGTAGCCGCCCTCAAGCAAAAAGGCGATATTTCCATGGCATTGCTTTTCGGCGAGTTGCATAACGAATCTTGTAAGCCTGGCGAAACCTTCCGAGGTAACAAGCATTCCTCCCAGCGGATCGACTTGGTAAGCGTCAAAACCCGCGGAGATGAGAATGAACTCCGGGGCGTACTGCTCCACCACGGGTCCGAGGATCTCGGTGAATATCCTAAGGTAGTCTTCATCGCCCAGCATCGCGGGACAGGGGACGTTAACCGTGTACCCGAGCCCGTCTTTGTATCCTAGTTCCTTGAGGCTTCCGGTGCCGGGGTAAAACGGGAACTGGTGCACCGAAAAGTAGAGCACACTGTCTGAATCATAGAAGATGTGCTGGGTGCCGTTTCCGTGATGCACGTCCCAGTCTATGATCAGGACTCTTTCAAGGCCGCAATTGGCCAAAAGATGTGCCCCCGCGACGGCCACGTGATTAAACAGGCAGAACCCCATCGCCCTGTCGTGTTCAGCGTGATGTCCGGGAGGGCGGGCGAGTACGAACGCGGTATCGATTTTCCCTGAGAGAATGTCGTTTGCCGAGCATATAAGCCCCCCGGAGCCCGCAAGCGCGGCGTCGAAAGAAGCCTCGCACGTAGAAGTGTCGGCATCAAGCTGCGAGAACTCTTTGCCGGAGGTGCTTTTGACCATGTCGAAATAGGGCTTGCTGTGTGCGAGGGTGATCTCTTCCTCCGTAGCAGGCCTTGTATCGGCGGAAACCGTTTTCTCCATAAGACCCGAACTCTCAAGCGCCCCCAGAATGCTGGTCAGTCTTTCGGGACACTCCGGATGTCCGGGAGGGTTCTGGTGAGCCAGAAAAAGATCGTTACTTACTATCGAGAGTCTCTTCATTTTGGAGCACTTGTTTAAGATAACCTATTAGATAAAAGGAACCACAAACGCAGGCAGCTTCTCCGTAGCCGAGAAGCTTTTTATATGCCTCCCGGGGATCTTTTACCATCTCGACCGAGTCGAACTGTCCTCGGGTAAGCGCCAGAATTCTTTCCGTTTCCAAAGACTTCCTGACTCCGGCGAGTTCCGTTATGATCAGTTTTCCCGAAATGCGGGAGAGCGTTTCGGTGAACCCTCCGATGTCCTTGTTATCAAGCATTGTTATCAGGAAATTGAATTTTTTCCCCGGATGATAAAACTCAAGCGACTTAACGAGGTTCTCCCCCGCGGCGAGGTTGTGCGCGCCGTCGATTATAACGGGAGTTTCCCTGTTTAAATATTCCATTCGTCCCCCTAGACTGACTTCCGAAAGAGCCTCTTGTATTTTTTCGGGGTCTGTTCTGTAGCGGGTATGCATTGTCAGCAGCTCGGCTGTCGCTATGGATATAACGGCGTTTTCCACCTGGTGTGTGCCCGCGAGGGAAATTTTAAGTCCGGGAATATTCCACCTGGGTCCCATGTAATCAAAGCCCAGATCTTCTTTTTCCCTGTAAGAGAACTCTGCTCCGATTCTGTGGCATACTGAGGAGTTCTCCCGGACCCTGCGCTCGATTACCGAGAGAGCCTCGCCCGTGCATCCGGTCACCATTAGGGCGTTTTTTTTGATTATTCCGGCTTTTTCCCCGGCAATCTCACCCAAAGTGTTTCCCAGGTATTCGGTGTGGTCAAAGGACACATTCGTTATAACGCCTGCCAGGTGATCGCATACGTTTGTCGAGTCCCACCTTCCGCCCATTCCCACTTCAAGCACGCCTACGTCTATTGACTTGCCGTTGAAATAAAGAAACGCGGCTGCGGTGAGCGTTTCGAAATAACTGAGCTCCACGCCAATCCTGGTGCAGGCGGCAAAAACTGTGCCGAGAATCTCTTCAAGCTGCTCCCTGGTTATTTCCTCTCCGTCTACTTTTATTCTTTCCGTGACATCGATTAGGTGAGGGGAAGTGAAGAGACCTACGCAATAGCCGTTTGCCTCGAATATTGAAGTGATACAGGCCGCCACGGACCCCTTGCCGTTAGTTCCGGCAACGGCGATGTAATCCTTTTTCCTGTGAGGAGATCCCAGTTCTTCAAGAACCGCGGTGATTCTCCCGAGTCCCGGTTTTACGCTGTCCACTCCCTTTAGGCGGAGTCTGTCGAGATTCTGAAACATTTTGGGTTTACCGAGTTAAAGATAGCACATGCTGGCTTGAGATCCCGCCCGGATTGCAGGAACGGTTTTTTCAAATCCGTAAGGACAGGGCGGAGATCTGAATTTAAGCAGTCAGTCCTCAAGTATAACTACGGCGACGGAGTATTCACCGTCATGTGATATGGTGGTATGAATTCGGGTCAGGCCCCTTTGGTCGGCGATTTCCTTTGTGCTTCCCCGAAGGTCTATGAAGGGTTTCCCAAGCTCGTTGCGCATGACCGCTATGTTGTGAAATTTTATGCCGCGTCTGAACCCGGTCCCGAGCGCCTTGACAAAGGCTTCTTTGACCGCGTAGTTGGCGGCGTAGCTTATGTTTCTGTTTTTACCGTTACCGTTCTGGGCGAGTTCATCATCGGTGAAGACTTTTCGGAGGAATTTCTCCCCCCATCTCTCAATAAGGTTCTCTATGCGACTGTTGCGAACCATGTCGATGCCTATGCCTGAAACCATATCTTTTCGCCTTGTTACAGAAAAATACTATAGCAGGTTGATCATGTCTCTTACGGCTTTCCCCATTCCGGAGAGAACTGCCCGTGAAATTATGCTGTGGCCGATGTTGAGTTCCTCAATCCCGTCTATTTGTGAAACCGCGGTCACGTTTACGTAGTTTAGCCCGTGACCGGCGGATACCCTGAGTCGGTGGGAGAGGGCGTCTTCCGTTGATTTTCTGATCTTATCAAGCTCCATCATCATCCCGGTCTCATCGCGGGCGTTTGCGTAACTTCCGGTGTGGAGTTCAACCATATGAGCGCCAGTCTGCGCGGAGGCGCTTAGCTGGTCGGGGTCGGGGTCTATGAAAATGCTTACAAACAGTCCGGAGCTCTTCAGTTTTTCAATTCCCGCGGCAATTCTCTCCGTATCCCCGAGCACGTCAAGTCCTCCTTCGGTAGTTATCTCCTGCCTTTTTTCCGGAACAAGGGTCACGACGTCGGGAAGCGTCTCGCACGCAATTTCAATCATTTCATCCGTTACGGCCATTTCCATGTTAAGCTTCGTCCGCACCGTCTGTCTCAGCAGAAGAAGGTCCCTTTCCTGGATGTGTCGGCGGTCTTCACGAAGATGAACCACTATTCCGCTTGCTCCGGCGAGTTCAGCCTGCGTGGCGGCGGTCACGGGGTCGGGTTCGTCTCCCCTCCTTGCTTGTCTCAGGGTTGCTACGTGGTCAACGTTTACATTCAGTCTGGTTTTCATTTACAGATTTCCTGTTCCTATGTTCTCGCTTATTACGGAAGATACGCGGGAAGCAATTCCGTTTATCAGGGTTTCGTCTTCCCCCTCCACCATTACCCTTGCCAGCAGTTCGGTCCCGGAATATCTGAGGTTTATTCTTCCTTTGTCTCCAAGGATTTTTTCAGATTCCCTGACGAGTTCAACAAGTCCCGGGATCTGCTCAAAAGGTTTTTTCTCCTTGATTTCGAAGCTGTTAAGAATCTGCGGAAACAGGTCTATGATCCCGGCGAGCTCAGAAAGCGATTTCCCCTTTTTTTTCATTATGCCCAGAATCTGAAGCGAGGCCAGCAGACCGTCTCCCGTGGTGGAGTGGTCAAGAAACAGCAGATGACCTGATTTCTCACCCCCCAGGTTTGCCCCCAGGCCTCTCATTGCTTCTACCACGTACCTGTCTCCCACGCGGGTTCTCTCAAGTCTGAGACCCTTTTTGCTGAGGTAATTCTCAAGGGCCATGTTGCTCATCTGGGTAGCGACCACGGTGTCCGTTGCCAGGGTTCCGGTTTCAAGCATTTCGGATGAGCAGATCGCAAGCACGTGGTCGCCGTCAACCTCATTTCCGTTTTCATCGCAGAAAACAACCCTGTCTGCGTCTCCGTCAAGCGCTATTCCTATGTCGGAACCGCTTCGCACCACTTCTTCGCAGAGTATTTCGGGCCGCAGGCTTCCGCAGTTAACGTTTATGTTCGTTCCATTGGGATCAGTGCCGATCGTGATTACCTCGGCTCCGAGTTCCTCGAAAATTATGGGGGCGACCTTGTACGCCGCTCCGTTGGCGCAGTCAACCACGATTTTCACTCCGTCGAGCGTAAGATTGTCGGGGAAAGTGTTTTTGAGAAATACTATGTAGCGTCCGACCGCGTCCTCGATTCTTTTCGCCTTTCCCGTGAGGGAAGGGGGGCTTAACTCTTTTTCTCCGAGAACCATGTTCTCTATCTCGGCCTCTGTTCTGTCCGGGAGTTTGAAGCCCGTGGAATCGAATATTTTTATTCCGTTATCGGTGTAGGGGTTATGTGACGCGGAGATAACCACGCCGGCCGTGGCTCTCATGTTTGAAGTAAGAAAGGCTATCGCCGGAGTCGGCAGGGGACCCACGAGCAGCACGTCTGCCCCCATGGACGTTATGCCCGAAGCTATTGCCTGTTCAAAGACGTAACCTGAGAGGCGGGTGTCTTTGCCGACGAGTATTTTTACGTGGCCGCCCGTTTTCCCGGACAGATATTTTGTCAGCGCTTTTCCGAGGGCAAGCGATATCTCGGGGGTCATCGGATAGGTGTTGGTAACCCCCCTTATTCCATCGGTTCCAAAAATCTTTCTTTCGGGAAATTCAGATGCGGAATTGTTCATGATTTATGTCTTGGGAGATTCTTCGACAGCGGGCGCTTTGACCTTGACCCTTATCCTTTTCGGAGTGACGCTGGTAAGTTTCAGCAGGTTTGAATTCGGGTAATCAACCTTTACCTGGAGTCTTTTCTGTCCGCCTTGGCCCATCCCCGCCCCGTCTATGTAAACCTTGATATCGTCGCTTGTAAGATTGTTAATAGTCTTGTAGGGACCGTTAAATACCAGCGTGGCCTTGAGGTCGGAAGTAGTGCTGTATTCGAGTTCTCCGAAATTGCGGGGAACTATGTCGACGTCCCGAAACTCCTTGGTCAGTATTATGTCTTTTATGTAAACGGTTACGTTCACATGATCGCCTTCGAGGACTTCCATGTACTGGGAGGGCAGCTGCAGCTGCGCCGGTGCCGTGAACTCGGCTTTTTCGCCTTCAAGCTTTATTTTTGCCGTTTCTATGGTTTCCAGTTTGCTAAGCTGCGAAGCGGGTCCTTTTACCTTTACGGATCGCGGGACAACTTTTATTTTTTTCGATATCTCGTAACCGGAGTCCGGTTCTCCGAGCACGGGTTTCACCTTGAATTTTTTCGTCACGAGATTGTCTATGTTAAGAGAGAGCTTTGAGGGTCTCGCCGCGACTATATCGATTCCTCTGGGAACTATCTGCGAAGCCGCGCGCCTCAAGTCTATTTTAAGAACACCCCGTTCCGTCTTCTGCAGATCAACGGGGATTGACTTGTTTGAGAAGGCAAATGAAGAGAGCAGGTTTCTAGACCCCCTGAGAGAGAGGTCAACGTTTTCGGGAGCATTGTTCACGATAATAAGGTCTTCAGGCAGACCACTTAGGTGAAGCGGAATCCTGACGTCCCTTTCCACGTCAAGTTCAAAGTTCGTAAATGCCCAGAGAATTACGGCCAGCGCAAGCGCGATTGTTTTTTTTGCAAGACCTTGAAAAAAAGGTTTTTTCTCCATCAGGCTTTTCCCGCTTGGCTTACTTTTATGCCGCTCGGGCTCTCGGGGGTAAGTTCAGAAACCAGGCTCGACTTTAGCAGTCTGTCGTTGGCAATTCTTTTAAGTTCTCCGTCTGCAGCCAGCGAAATTTTCCCCGTTTCCTCGGACACGATTACCACGACGGCGTCAGTCTCCCTGGATAGCTCTATTGCAGCCCTGTGCCTTGTTCCGAGTTCTGTTCCCAGTTCGAGGTCAGTACTGATGGGGAAAAAGCACCCGGCTGAAAGAATAACTTCGTCTTTGATTATCACTCCTCCGTCGTGAAGAGGGGATGCCGGATTGAAAATGGTTATGAGCATCTCGCTTGATAAGCTGGCGTTAATGGGTCTTCCGGGGAAGATTCTGAGGCTCTCCTGCCTTTCAATGGCTATCAGCGCTCCGATCTTCCTTGAAGAGAGAAAAGAACAGGCATGCACCAGTTCTTCTATCATCGCTTCGTTTGCGGCGTGTTTTACGAAACTGAAGAGAAGAGGTTTTTTCCCTATGTTCGCAAGCCCCCTTCTTAGATCATCCTGGAAGAGAATTATTATTATGAGGATAGCGAAGCCGAGAAAGTGGGTAAGCACCCAGTTAAGCGTGAAAAAACCCCATTTTCTCGAAACGAAGTAAAGAACTGCCATCGCCACGAGTCCGAGGAGAATCTGCGAGCTTCTGGTTCCCTCTATGGCCTTCAGTATGTAGAAGAATATTATGGCGACGATCAGGATATCCAGACTGTCAGAAAAGAATCGAAAGTTCTGTATGGTAGAGTCTGTCATCTCCTAGTTAACCCCATATATGCTTCTTACCGTCCGAATCGCCTGCACTGTTTCAAGTACATCATGAACTCTTACGATAGAAATGCCCTTGAGCATTGATATTATTACTGAACAGACGGATCCTATCAATCTTTGCTCAGCAAGCGGGCTCCCAAGGATTTCTCCTATAAAGGATTTTCGTGAGGTTCCTAGGCAGACCGGAAACCCGAGCTGGCAGAATTCCTCGAGCCTTCTTATGATCTCGAGGTTCTGCGGGGTGGTTTTTCCGAATCCGATACCCGGGTCAATTATTATATGGTCCCGCGGCACTCCCGCCGCCATGGCCGCTTGAGCTGAATTCAAAAGAAAGTCCGCTATATCGGGAATAAGCGAACTGTATTGGGTTTTTTCCTGCATGTCCAACGGTCGCGAACTCGTGTGGGTGAGTACGATTGCGGCTCCTTTTTCCGATACTTTCTGCGCTACTTGCGGTTCGAAACTCAGTCCGCTTATATCGTTTACCATCGAGGCTCCGCACTTAAGCGCCTCCTCGGCGACAGCCGCTTTTGTGGTGTCAACGGATATTACGGTGTCAAATTCCGCCGAAGCCGCCTCTATTGCCGGTATAACCCTCTCAAGCTCCTCTTCTGTGCTCACGCCGAGAGAACCCGGCCTTGTGGATTCTCCTCCTATGTCAATAATGTCGGCCCCGTCTTTGATTAAAGAGGCGATTCTCGCGAGAGCCTTTTGCGGATCGTTGTACTTTCCGCCGTCATAAAAGGAGTCCGGCGTCATGTTCACGATTCCCATGACAAGGGGTTTTTCGCTCAGATCCAGTTCTTTTGAACCGAGTTTTATCAAATGATTTTCTGGTGCGTTCTGATTTGCCTTATGGACTGAAGACTTTAGCAAACGGCTTTTACTCCCGGTTCTGCGAGAACAGCTGAAAAACAGCGGCGGGGCAGGGGAAAGCCGTAGGGATCAGACCCTGCCGGTTATATCAAACGGCTTTTTCACTTCCGGCTTGAACTCCCGTGGTCTTGACACCAGCTCGTCAAGCTCCGCCGAGTCTATGACTTCTTTTTCAAGAAGCAGGGAAGAGAGATCATGCAGAAGATCCAGATTGTCTTCGAGGAGCTTCATTACCTCGTTGTAGCTTTCGTTCACGATCTTCCTTGTTTCTTGATCGATCTGCACCGCGGTATCTTCGCTGTAATCGCTTTTTCTCGATATTTCCCTGCCTAGGAAAGGCTGCTGTTCCCCTTTGCCGAAAGTTACCGGCCCCACAACTTCGCTCATTCCCCATTCGCATACCATTTTTCTGGCTATGTCGGTAACTCTCTCAAGATCGTTTGCCGCGCCGCTGGTTCTTTCGGAGAACACAATTTCTTCGGCGGCCCGGCCTCCCAGAAGCACCTTTATGGTGGAAACCAGATAACTCCTCGAAAGGGTGTACTTGTCTTCAAGGGGAAGCTGCTGAGTAACTCCGAGAGCCATTCCTCTCGGTATGATCGTCACCTTGTGTATGGGATCGGCCTCGGGAGTCAGTTTCGCCACGAGCGCGTGTCCGGCTTCGTGATAAGCGGTGATTTTCTTTTCTTTTTCGCTTATCAGCATGCTTTTTCTCTCAACCCCCATTGTGACCTTGTCTTTTGCGTACTCAAAGTCTTCTGTGGAGATCTTCTCCTTGTCGTTGCGGGCAGCGTGAAGAGCCGACTCGTTGACCAGATTTTCAAGGTCGGCTCCGGAAAAACCCGGGGTGGACCTGGCGATCACCGAAAGATCAACGTCATCAGCCATCGGGGTGTCTTTCGAATGAACGACCAGGATGGCTTCTCTTCCCCTGACATCCGGTCTCGGGACGACAACCTGGCGGTCAAACCTCCCAGGCCTGAGAAGTGCCGGGTCAAGCACGTCCGGGCGGTTCGTGGCGGCCATGACTATAATGCCTTCATTTCCTTCGAAGCCGTCCATCTCGACCAGAAGCTGGTTAAGGGTCTGCTCCCTTTCGTCGTGACCTCCTCCGAGTCCCGCTCCCCTGTGTCTTCCCACGGCGTCGAGTTCGTCAACGAATATTATGCAAGGGGCGTTTTTCTTGGCCTGTATGAACAGGTCCCTTACCCTTGAAGCTCCGACTCCAACGAACATTTCCACAAAGTCACTCCCGCTTATGATGAAAAACGGCACTCCCGCTTCTCCGGCTATGGCTTTTGCGAGAAGGGTTTTCCCCGTTCCCGGGGGACCGACCAGCAGAACTCCCCTTGGTATTCTTCCTCCAAGACGAGTGAATTTCTCCGGACTTTTCAGGAACTCCACTATTTCGCTTACTTCCTCTTTTGCCTCCTCAACTCCGGCCACGTCCTTGAAGGTGATCTTGTTCTGGCCTTCGCCGAGCATCCTGGCGCGGTTTTTTCCGAAGCTCATCGCCTTCGTGCCCCCGGCCTGCATCTGTCTCATGAAAAAGACCATCAGGGCGACCAGTATGAAGAGCGGACCCCAGTTTATCAGTATCTGGGTAAGCGAACTCTGTTTGCGATGGGAAAAACTGAACTCCACGCCGTTTTCCTCAAGCTTTGCGATAAGGAGTTCTCCCGCGGGGCCGGTGGTTGTGAATCCGCGGTCTTCTGGGTCTGCGTTTTTAAGTTCTCCCCTTATTATGTTTTCGCCGAACTCTACCCTTGCTAGCCTGTCATGGTCCAGGTGTTCCAGGAACTTGCTGTAGGATATCTCCGAGTAGACGTTCGCCGAGGTGTTCATGAACTGGTACACGGCGAACACTCCGACAAATATGGCCACCCAGAGCACAAGGTTTTTAAAAATGTTTGCTGACATACGTTATTCCTTTGCCTTTACACAATTTTCACGCGGATAAATATATCCAAAAGATAAAATAACATAGTTAAAATTTCATTTCAAACCGATTTTCTAATCGTAAAGGTCGGTCCCCAGATACATTTCTCCGCTGTCACAGAAAGTTACAAGCACTTGGCCGCCGTCCTCAAGTTCTTCTGATATCCCAAGGGCTGCGCTGAGAGAGGCTCCAGAAGATATTCCAACCAGTATTCCTTCCTCGGAAGCGAGAGCTTTGGCGCATTTACGGGCATCTTCCGTTGAGACCGCGTAGATCCTGTCGATCACACCGGTATCAAGTTTCTCGGGAACAAACCCGGGCGATATTCCGCAGATGCCGTGAGGACCTTCCTTTCCCTCGGAAAGAGTAGGGCATTCTGTGGGTTCGACCACCACTACCTTGAGGTCGGGATAGATCTTTTTGAGTTCGGAACCCACTCCCATTACCGTTCCCCCGCTTCCGACTCCGCACACAAAGGCATCAAGACGCCCCGGTATCTGGTTTTTTATTTCTTTCGCGGTCTCCTCGCGGTGAATCTCTATGTCCGCGGTGTTTTTGAACTGGTCAAGGAAATAGGAATCCGGGTTTTCGCGTTCTATCTCGCGGGCCTTTTCTCTCGATCCTCGAAGCCCTAGACCTGGATCGGTAAGAACCACCTGCCCCTTAAACGCTTCTACTACCTGGATTTTCTCTTTTGCCGTATTCTCGGGCATAACAACGGTGAAGTCGTAGCCGCCTGCCCGGCAGCAGAGGGCCAGTCCTATCGCGGTATTTCCACTTGACGCCTCGATTACGGTTGTTTTACCGGGTTCTATCAGGTTTTCATGCTCGGCTTGTCTGAGCATGGCGATACATGCCCTGTCCTTTATGCTGCCCGCGGGGTTTAAGTTCTCGAGCTTTGCCCATATCTTTGAGCGTCTGTTTTTCGGCACGCTTCTGAGCCTTATTACCGGAGTATTGCCGATGTGGTCAATCAGGTTTGCCATTTACGTGTTTTTCGTGCGGATTTTCCGTGCTTGGTCAATACACAAGAAAAGGGATTATGTCTTTCAGCGCGCTGCCGTCTTTGCTTTTGATCTCGGCCAGTATCTCTCTTATCTGCTCCCACGTCACGTCTTCTTTTCTGATCTCGTTTTTGAGTTTCAGAAGAAGCACCTTTACTTCCTGGTCCGTCACGTCTTTTACGTATGAACTGAGAGCGTCCATCGCTTCATCTTCAGAAAAATGTGTCATTGGTCTAATTGCCGATTAAAATAACCCAAAAAGCTTTTTTAAGGTAACCTTTTTTCAACTTGATTTCCACGGAATTGTATACTCCCGGTGCAAATGAATTTTAACAGAGGGATCAATCTTGCTGGTAAAGAACCGGGCAAGCTTCCCCGTTTCCGTTTTTTCTTGCCCGCGGCCTTTGCGGTTGCGTGTCTGGTCGGGACTCTTGCGGTCTATGTCTATTTCTCAAAAGACCTCCCGGACCTGCGTGATCTCACAAGGTATCAACCCGCTATTCTAAATGAGTTCTATTCATCCGAAGGGGAACTGATAGCGCAGTCCGGGCTTGAGAGAAGGGCGCTTGTAAATCTCGAGGATATGCCACCTCACGTAGTAAACGCCTTCATAGCCGTCGAAGACAGGAGGTTCTACCAGCACAGCGGCGTGGACGCGAAAAGCGTTGTGAGGGCCCTTTTGCAGAACCTGATTACCGGGAGAATCGTCTCCGGCGGAAGCACCATTACGCAGCAGATAACCAAAAACCTCATTCTGGGTCCCGAAAAGGCCTACAGCAGGAAGATAAAAGAAGCTATTCTCTCATACAGGATAGAAAGGAATCTCTCCAAGGACGAAATACTCTATTTGTACCTAAACCACATATACCTTGCCGACGGCGTCTACGGGGTTGAGATGGCGAGCCGGAATTACTTCGGAAAATCTGCAAAAGACATAAACATAGCCGAGGCGTGCCTGCTGGCGGGAATTCCGCGAAGACCGGAGATGTACTCACCCAGAGTCAATCCCTCCAATGCGCTTAAAAGGCAGAAAACCGTGATAAACATAATGCACAGCCAGGAGTTCATAACCGACAGACAGAAGCGCAAAGCCCTGGCATACAAGATAAAAATCATTCCGAAGCGGGAACCCAGAGGGGAATACATAGCCCCTTACTTCATTGAGTACGTAAGGGAATATCTTGAAAAGAAAGTCGGCAGGAAGGCCTACGAGAAGGGCGGTTACAAGGTTTACACGACCCTTGACATGGACCTGAACCTCGTGGCTTACAGAGCCATAAGAAGGGGAATACGCAACACTGAAAAAAGACAGGGCAGAACCAGGTTTACCATCGCCAGGCTCAGAACCGTCGAGAAGATCGAAGAATTCAAAGAACAGCAGCGCCACCTCGTTTTTCAGGACGGAAAAACATACAGGGCCGTTATTACAGTCACGGGAGACGTAGACGGGAAAACTTCTTTTGCGACCGCAGAAGTCGGGGGCGAGAAATGGAAATTCAGATACATAGTCGACCCGGAGAGGTATCTTCCCCCTCCCGATGGCACCTACCTTCTCCCCGAGAGACTGCAGCCAGGGGACGTTATAAAGGTGAGAGTGTCTGTAAGCGATGAGAAGGTGACCGATATAGTTCCCCTGTTTTGGCCGCAGACCCAGGGGGCCCTGGTCGCCATGGACGCGAGGGGCAACGTCATCTCAATGGTGGGGGGGTATAATTTCGGACTCTCGAAGTTCAATCGGGCTATTCAGGCGAAAAGGCAGCCGGGTTCCGCGTTCAAGCCTTTTCTTTACTCGGCGGCTATAGACAAGGGGTATACGCAGACGAGCAAGCTTCTTGACGTGCCGATTATCGTGGATGACTGGGTTCCGGAGAACTACGACGAAGAATACATGGGATCGATTTTCTTCAGGGAATCTCTTGTGAATTCAAGGAACCTTTCTTCGATCAGGCTTATAATGGACGTAGATCCGCGGTATGTGGCGAGTTATTCCAGGCCCTTCGGGTTTGGGTCCAGAATCAATCCCTATCCCTCGCTCGCTTTGGGAAGTTCCGAAGTGACTCTGCTGGGAATAACTACGGCATATTCTGTTTTCGCAAATTCCGGGATATACAGGAAACCGAATTTCATACTCAGGATCTATGACAGGAACGGAAGCCTGATTGAGGACAACACCGGGGAGGTGTATCTGCGGTACGAGAGGAGGCTTAAGCAGGGCGAGGAGTCTGGGGAATGGCATTACGAGGAGCGTCTTTCGCCGCAGCCTAGCGAGGGCAGGTCGCAGTTTCTAGGCCTTTTGGCCGAGGACCAAAGAGACTTCGTTACCGCGGGGGAGTTCGGGTTTTTTATCAAGAAAGTCCCCATCCATTACTTCGGCAATACGGAAGAGTTTAAGAGGGTTATAAGCCCCGAGACTGCGTATATAATGACGGACATGATGAAGGCAGTTATATCGGAGGGAACGGGACTGCTCGCCAATTCGCTTAATTCCAAGGCAAAAATCGCGGGCAAGACAGGGACCACAAATGATTATACGGATGCGTGGTTCATAGGATACAGTCCCATGGTTGTCGCCGGAGTGTGGGTTGGAAAGGACGATAACACCTCGCTTGGAGATAAGGAGTCGGGATCTCTGGCCGCCGTTCCGGTCTGGAAAGAGTTTATGAGCAGGGCGCTTGATAAATACAATGAGCGCAAAGAATTTGAGGTTCCATCCGGCATAAAAATCAGGAAGACCCCTCTGGGGGAAATTTCATTCAAGGTCAAGCCGACCATGTCCAAAGACGAGGTGCTCAAGGGATTGAGGATGATGGTAGTAGAATCTGGGGAAAAGAAAGCGGAGCGCTCACAAGACGATTACAAGAAAATAAGGTCTCTTTTCAAGCGAGATAAGGAAGATGAATAAGCAGGTAACGGAGAAACGACTGGGTGGAATTCATTTTCTCGAACTTCGGTTACCTCAAAGCTCCAGGGAGTTTAGAGGGTCATTTATTGAACATTATTGTTCTGTTTTTGTATATCAGAATTTCTCTGTTGATGTGAGACCAGATTGCTTGTGAAAGAACCTGTTTCTCCAGATCCTCTCCCTTTCTTACCAGGTCGTTTATGGAATCGTTGTAGTTTACCCGTATTACATCCTGCTCTATTATGGGTCCGGAATCCAAATCCTCGGTTACGTAATGACTCGTTGCTCCAACGATCTTGACACCTCTTTTGTAGGCGTTGTGGTAGGGACGCGCTCCGGGGAAGGCGGGAAGGAAGGAATGGTGAATGTTGATTATCTTGTTTTTGTAGTGTGAGACAAAATCCTCGCTAAGTATCTGCATGTACCTGGCAAGCACTATGAAATCCACTTTATAGTCCGCGAGAAGCTCAAGCTGACTGGCTTCCACTTGCTCTTTGTTATTTTCTACATCCGAGAACACATAAAAATCCATGCCGTAGCGGTCAGCAACAGGTTTGAGGTTAAGATGATTGCTTATAATGAGGGGAACTTCCACATTCCACTCCCTGACTCTTAACCTGTATATGATATCGGAGAGACAATGTGGGAGTTTTGAGACGAAAACCGCCATGCGCAGCACTCTCCCAGTGAAAAATATGTCGAATTTTATATCGAATTCTGAAGCTACTTCCTCTTGGAAACGTTCGGAGAATTCCTCTTTGGGAATGGAAAATTTCTCCATTTCCCACTTTACACGAACAAAGGTGACCTTGTCGTCCATGTCCATGCAGTGCTGCATTTCATATATGTTGCCGCCATGCTTGGATATGAAGTCGATTATTGCGCGGAGAAGACCCGGGCGGTCAGGAGAATGTGTAAGCAGTACTGCTTGTTCAGATTTTTCTGGCATGATTAGCACCAAGCCCCCTGTAATGAAAATGCCATTATACCTTAAAAAGAGATATAGTCCTACAAGTTTTTAAAACAGCCCCCTAAACAATCCCCCGTCAACTTGTATAGTAGTTCCAGTCATGTAACTTGCTTTCTCAGAAGCAAGAAAACAGGCTAGGGCGGCCAGTTCTTCAGGGGTGCCTATTCTTTGCAGGGGAATATCTTTCTCCATCTCTTCTATGGCTTTTTCGTATTCAATGCCTGATTGGGTCCCGGAGAATTACGGCGGTCACCGTTCCAAATTGGAGAAAGTACATGATCCGGCATAAAAATCAGAAAAATTCCTCTAGGGCAAATTTCATTTAAGGTCAGCCCAACCATGTCCAAGGATGAAGTGATCAGGGGATTGAGGATAAAGGTAGGATTTCATCAAGAGAAACCAGAAATGAATGGAAAAGCAGGTATATTTACGGCAACATATTGGCAAGGGCAAGAATTACTCAGCATGGGATTGTAACATGGCCGACAGATCTGATATCGAATGGACTGACGCGACATGGAATCCGGTGACGGGCTGCACTAAAATCACGCGTGGTTGCGACAACTGCTACGCTGCGCGTTTTGCAGAACGATGGCGTGGTGTCAGTGGTCACCCCTACGAACAAGGCTTTGACTTGCGTTTGTGGCCATCGCGACTTGATCAGCCATCACGGTGGCGAAAACCTCGTATGATTTTTGTCAATTCGATGAGTGATTTGTTTCATAAACACATCCCGCAATGGTTCATTGACGAAGTTTTTCAACAGATGGAAAATGCGGACCACCACATCTATCAGATATTGACGAAACGAAGTTCACTCATGCGGGATTATCTGAAACACAGGTACTCGGATAGTACGGTTCCGAAGCATATCTGGTGCGGTGTTTCAGTGGAAGACCAAACGGCTACAAGCAGAATTCTGCATCTTCAAACAACACCGGCTACGGTTCGCTTTTTATCTATTGAACCGCTGTTAGGTCCACTGGGTGATATTGACTTGAAAGGGATTTCGTGGGTTATCGTCGGCGGAGAGAGCGGTCCTGACGCTCGTTCTTTGCATCTTGATTGGGTTTGCGATATCCGTGATCAGTGTGCCTCAACAGGCGTCCCATTCTTCTTCAAACAATGGGGAGGGCGAACACCCAAGGCTGGTGGTCGCCAACTTGAAGGTGTAGAACATAACGCTATGCCTAACTACTAAACGGAGGAATTATTCATGTCTTCTTTCGAGTGGCATCCTAGTGAGCCACCCCCTCAGATTGAACCACATAGCAAGGCGAAACTGGAGGTGTTGCGCAGATACATCCAGGAATATTTCGATAAGTTGAACGTCTATCCGCAACGGGAGGAATTCAGGTTTGATCTAATCGATGGTTTTGCCGGAGGCGGCACATTTCATGATGGAAATACTGAAATCTCAGGTACGCCCTTGGTCATGTTAGAGGAAGCAGAAAAAGCGGAAGAGCGTTTAAACAGGAAACGGAAAAAGCAACTACACATCAATTGTAAATTCTATTTTGTTGACAAAGAAAGAGCTCATACGGATCACCTTAGAAAAGTTCTCAGAGAGCGTGGATATAAGATTGATGAAGAGAAAATTGTTGTCCGAACCGGTCTTTTCGAGAATGAAGTCAAAGATATTCTCCGTTCAATTAAACAAAGACAGCCTCGTATTGGACGTGCCATTTTTCTTCTCGATCAGACCGGTTTCTCTCAGGTGGAATTATCGCTCGTCTATAGGATTTTGAACGAGTTGCCAGCCGCCGAAGTCATACTGACATTTGCTGCAGATGCACTTGTCAATCATCTGGCAGAAACACCTGAGATGGTCAAGGCGGTTTCCCCGCTTCAACTGACTGAATCATACATAGGAGACCTGATACAATATAAGGAAAGGGCTGGTGGAAGGGCCCTAGTTCAGAGGACGTTGCGCAATCATATAAGGACAGTGACCGGGGCAGAATATGACACTCCATTTTTTATTCGCCCTAGAGAGTCTCGCCGTGCACTATGGTTTCTCCATCTGTCAAGACATCCTACCGCGCGAGATGTCATGATTCAACTGCATTGGGATATTCAGAATAGGTTTGAGCATTATGGTCCCGGCGACTTCAGTATGCTAGGGTGGGATGCATTAAGAGACTCCTCAAATCTGCATTTGTTTCGATTCGGCGATCTTGACAAGAAACAGATGCAAGACCAGCTTTTGGACTCACTTCCAGAGAAGTTATATAGTTTGATATCTGAACAGCCTATTACCGTAGATGCGATGCGTCATATATTTGCAAATCAGACTGCCGCTCGATTTTCCGATCTTGATCAGATTGTCCTTCAGCTTGTTAGAGAAAAAGAGTTTCAAATTCTAGATCCAGAAGGCAAAGTGCGTTCACGGTTGCTAAAGCATTTGAAGCCTACGGACCTAATTGCGCTACCTCCAACTTTATTACTTCCGGGATTCTCTCGCATACGGTGAATTTCCTTTTTGGTAATTATTTTAGGTCAAATCTCCAGATGGAGACCACTTCCTTGCCAGCACCATGCTCTTCCCCCTATTTGAATACTCTTATCTCAAAAGAATGCTTCTCTCTGGGGTCAAGTTTGGTCGGGATTTAACGTATTATATTGGGGAATATAGAAACTCACGGACTTAATCAGTGTGTCCAATTGAGCTACGGTGCAGGGACTCATATAAGGGAATAGAAAGCCCATAAAGGTTTTTTTTGAACCTTTATGGTAAAAAAAGTCGTTGAGATTGTAAGAAAGTAATACCTTGATGTTACGACCGTTTTTTAGAGTAACAAGAAATATTTTGTTCTGGTAATCTTTCACTAGCTGTATGGGGAAATTATCTGACTCTACACGACATGATATAGTTGGGGATAAATGAAGAACCACCTTGATCGGACAAGGTTCCCGCAAACGTAAGTTCTCTATATGAGTGATACTTGTATTTTCCAAGAAAATTGGCTCATTTGGTTTCGGAGGAGGATTATTTAAGAACATCATTGCTTTCTACTTTTTGAAACGGCTTTCCTCTTTCGCTTTATTGGCTTTATCTCAGTTTCTAGGGGCGCCCGATTCTTTTCGTAAAGCATGAACAGATGTTCGACACGTTCACGCTCTGAAGTGAAGCCGGTGTGGCGATAGAATCTATCTACGGTTCGGTCAAGAACTTGATGTGCGTGGCGCAGACTAGGGGGCATCAAGTTAGGATCATAGAGATTAGCTAATGTAGTGTCTGGATAAGCCATACGGGCGTCGAGAACGGCTTGTGCCAACGGTTCAAGTCTCGACATGTCTTTACCTTGCGGGGGCAATGGAAAAGTGTTGTAGACTACTCCGACGGAGTACATGTAATCGCTTTTCATGCGTCCGGCCACGGTTCGTAACCAAGCCATGTGCATAGCTGAAGTCAGCAACGCGAAATCCACAAGAGTAGCATCGGGAAGCAGGCGAAGCTTATTGCTTGGGATTACTGGTGGTTCGAGCCAACCGATGGGGACATACTCCCGCCGTTCCGAACTGACCTCTGGAATGACCAGAAACGGGGCCGTGGGGAGAACTTCGACATTGTATCGAGTTGGGAAATCAGCAATTGCTAGAGTGCTCTTGCGTTTGCTCTTCAATCTGTAATTGCGAACTAAGGCCATACGTTTTCGAACATTCGGCAATTTTTTTAGTACATTTGGTGATGCCTCTTGCAAAGCCAGTATCCAGCGCTCACTACCCTGTAAATACTCGCGGGCACCAACATAGGGTCGCATAAAAGATACTGCCTCTGGTTCATCTTCTAAAAACAAAATACGTTCCTCTGCATTGAAAATATAGTGGCCATTATCTATTGGTTGTGTACCACTTGCTAATTTTGTCATCCCGTTGATTGGTTTGCTCTCCTCGCAAACCGTTATATGGGGGTTAGAAAGTCCAGCAGCATCAAACAGATAGGGTGAAAGCACCTTGTGCCGGGTTTCCTCTGGTTCGCCATTAATGTCAGGGTAGCTGGACAGGCGTTTTTCCGGTTTTGCTTTTTCCCGTCTATCCAGCCCGATGATTACGACATGGACGTGTGCTTTGCCCCGCACGTCAGAACCCCAGGCGAAGGTCCGGTGGGCAAAGCTGATTTCGAGCTTGAGACGGTCAAACAACACCGGCCAAAGTTGTGCCACCTGCTCGCCCTGCGTAATGGAATTAGTCGCCACGAATCCGATTCGCGCCGAGGTGTTTTGAACATGTTCTCCGGCTTTTATAAACCAGGCGGCGACATAATCCAGACTGCCGCCGCTTTTACCCAGACCGGCTACTTTGCGAACTTGCGCGCGCTGGTCAGGTGTCTGAAATTTCGCGCCCACAAAAGGCGGATTGCCGAACAGATAGTCGCAGCGCTCCGGTGGCAGAATCTCGGTCCAGTCGGTCTCCAAGGCGTCTCCGTGTCGAATATTGGGCGATTCTTTCAGCGGAATACGTGCGTAAGTCTCCCCGAACTCTAGGCTCAACCGGTTATTCATGATATGGTCCATCATCCAAAGGGCGGTCTCGGCGACCCTCACCGGGAATTCACCGAGTTCAATACCGTAGAACTGGTTCACATTCACCAGGGAGAGTATCTCCATGTAAAATTCTCTCTGTCGTCCTGATCTGGTTTCCGTCGTGCGGATTTCACGCGTGCGAAGCTCACGGATTACCTCTATTTCAAGCAGACGGATTTCTCTGTAAGCGATGATCAGAAAGTTCCCGCAGCCACAGGCCGGATCGAAAAAGGTAAGGCTGCCGAGCTTCTTCTGAAACTCCCGAAGCCGTTTTTCGCGGTTGTTCTTCAATGCCTTGATTTTCTCGAATTCAGCGCGGAGTTCATCAAGAAACAGCGGTTCAATCACCTTGAGGATGTTTTTCTCAGTAGTGTAGTGCGCGCCTTGGGCGCGACGCTCGACCGGTTCCATGACCGACTGGAAAAGCGCGCCGAAAATCGCGGGAGATATGTTCGACCAGTCAAAATAACAGGCCTCAAGCAGCCGCTCGCGCATTGTTTTGGTAAAAGAAGGGATACGCAGGGGTTCACGGAAAAGGTCGCCGTTTATGTAGGGAAAGCCCGCGAGGTCTTCGTCAAGCGTTGTAGAACGCTCGTCATCCGGCGTATCCAGAACCTGGAAAAGCTGGGCAAGCAGAGGCCCCAGATCAGAACCGTCTTCCCTGGTACGTGTCTCGATGAAATCTAGGAACATGTCGCGCGGCTCGAAAATACCTGTGTCGTCGGCAAACAGGCAGAAAACGATCCGTACCAGGAAGCGTTCTAGGTCGTGGCCGCGATACCCCGCCTCATCAAGCGCGTAGTGCAACCGCCCGACAAGTTCAGCCGCCTTGACATTGACCGGGTCTTGGTCGCGGAAAGTCTTGCGTTCCACACCGATAATAAATCCGAACTTCTCAACATGGGTTGAAAGGTCAGGCAACGTAAAACGAAGCAGCTTCCTTTCGTCACGGTCGAGAAATTCGAAGTTTTGGAAATCGCTTACGAGTATGTAACGCGGGCGGTCTTTTTCAGGCAAAGCATCAAAGTAATCTCCTGCCTGCTTGCGGGCGGGATTCAGATCACGACCTGCGCTTTTTTGTTCGACCAGCAGCATCCCCGGCCAGAACAAGTCAATGAATCCCGAACTGTTATCCAGTTTCTGCACATGTTCTTCGTAACGTGCGACAGAACGGCGTTTAACGCCGAATATTTCAAAAAAATCGTTGTAGAAACTTTGCATTTCTCCTTTCTCGTAGGAAGCATCCGCCCATTGGCGAGAGAACTCGGCTGCACGACTTCGGATTTCATTCCAGGATAAGCGCATGGCGGTTTATATTTTCAATCGAAATGCTTCCATAATCGGGTGGTTATATATATTATGAAAATGAGATCAAAACAGTCCTTTGAGAAGTCCTCCGTCTACTTGGATAGTTGTCCCAGTCATGTAGCTTGCTTTTTCGGAAGCAAGAAAGCAGGCTAGGGCGGCTAACTCCTCAGGAGTTCCTATTCTTTGCAGGGGAATATCCTTCTCCATCTCTTCTATGGCTTTTTCATATTCAATACCCGACTGCGCGGCTCTTTTTTCTGCAAGCACCTTTATTCTGTCCGTGTAGATTCTTCCGGGGCAGATGTTATTCACTAGGATGTTGTCTTTTGCCAGTTCGTTTGAGAGAGTCTTCGAGAAGCCTATAAGCCCAGCACGGGAAGTATTCGAGAGTATCAGTCCATCTATCGGTTGCTTAACGGCTATTGAGGTTATGTTAACTATTCTTCCCCAGTTCCTCTTCTTCATCAGAGGAACTACTTTCTTCGCCAGGTAAATGCCGCTTAGAAGGTTAAGCTCCAAGGCGTTCTGCCAGTCGGGTGATTCGAAGTCGTCAAAAAAGCCGAAAGGGGGGCCTCCGGCGTTGTTTATCAGAATATCTATCCCACCGAATGTTTGCACGGTGGTTTCTATTACTTGGTCAACCTGTTCTTTACTCGTTACGTCGGCCGTGGAAGCAAGGACATCTACCCCAAAACTGGTTTTTATCTCGGAAGCAGTGCGTTCTATTTCCTCTTCTGAACGCGAGAATATGGAGAGATTTACTCCTTCATCTGCAAGAGCGGTGGCTATTGCCTTTCCGATTCCCTTGCTTGACGCCGCTACCAAGGCGACTTTTCCCTTTATACCAAGGTCCATAAGCTATGTTTTTTAGTCTTTTGCTTTCTTCTTTGCTTTTTTGGTATCAGACTTTATTGAGTCAAAGACCTTAGCGGGATCGGAAGGGCCGGTTTCTACCGACGTGGCCGAAGCGTTTTCAGAAGATGCGGTTGTATCTGCGAGTGCTTCTCCAGAGCCTTGATCTTTCAATTGCTTGGGCTCGGATATTTTTTTCTTTCCGTAATCGGTTTCATACCAACCCGAGCCTTTCAGATGAAAAGCGGAAACAGAGATGAGTCTTTTGAGTTTTCCTCCGCATTCCTCGCACTTTTTTGCGGGCTTGTCATTAAAGCCCTGCAGGATCTCGAAGACGCCTTCACACTTTTGGCATTGATATTCGTAAATAGGCATGGCTTATAAAATCTCCCATATTTTCAGAAAATCATCCGGACATATGAGAAAAAATCAAGAACGTCGGCAAAATAGGGCGCTTATCAGCTAACTTCCCCAGATTTGTCCATATTTGTCTATAGATTTGCATAAGTTTACATAATATACATTATCGGACGTTGGATATTTTTACTGGAGGATTCGAAATAGAGGGTCATTTAGAGTGTATTTATGAGTAATTAAAGGGAATTAGAGATAAAAGCTGATAGATTTTTTAGACAATTATAACTATTGCTCTTCCTGGGCCATGAACTCCAAGAGTAAGATTAAGTTCTATGTCGGCCGTCCTGCTCGGTCCAGTTATAAAAGAAATACACGTACATAATTCATCATAATTTTTTTTGTAAGATTTTCCTAGCTTTGCAAACAGAGCATGAATATTCGAAACTATGGTTTCCTTTTTAAGTATCGCGATGTGCACAGGAGGCAGAAGCGAAGTAAGTCTCGGCTGCTCTGGACCGGACAGCAAGACTAAAGTCCCTGTGTCAGCAATAGCGAAATCAGCTCCAGTTATTCCTATATCTGCGCTTGCGAGATCAGTTTCATGGGTAAGTTCAAGTGATTTCAAGGGTTCTGTATTCCAGAAGGAAACCGACTGAGCATCAAATTCCCGGATAAGTTCGTTTATTTTGTCAATCAATCTTCCTTTTTCTTCAAGAAGATGAACTTCTCCGGACACCATTTTAAAGTTTGCTATAAAATCGTTTTGTAACTTGCTTTGATCAATAGATAATTGAGGGTTTAAAAAAGTCTTTTCCGTACTTTTGCTTATCCCTTTCTCTTCTGTTGCTATAGAACTTAAGTTTTGTAGTATAACTTCCTTGGATTCTTTCAAAATCATCTTACTGGTGTTCCATTTTTGCCGAATATTTCTCTTTCCATCTTCGTCTGAAGGGTTTTTTCGAGAAAGCAGGAAAGTTTTTTTCTTTAGTCCACTTTGAAAAAGGATATGGAAGCCCCTGTAATTCATTCTCTTTTTGGTAGAAATACTGCAGAAAGACCATCATTCTCCCTGCAAGATTATAGTAAAACGGCTTGCTGAAAACAAAACTCCAGATCCGAAAAGCCATTTTCTCCATAAATTGTGCCGGATTTGGCTTTCCTTTGGTTTTTTCCACTACCCTCTGCCTCAGAGAAAGAAGAACATGAGGAAAATCGATTTTTACCGGGCATACATCCCTGCAAGCTCCACAAAGAGAGGATGCAAATGGCAGATCCGCGGTTTTTTGCAAATCGTTTAACTGGGGGGTTATTACGGCCCCTATCGGCCCCGAGTAAACCCATCCGTAGCTGTGCCCCCCTACTTGCCTGTATACCGGGCATATATTGATGCAAGCTCCGCATCTTATACAGTAAAGTGATTCTCTGGTTTCTTTTGACTTTGCTATGTCGCTTCTTCCGTTATCAAGAAAGACCAGGTGAAACTGCCGGGGACCATCACTCTCCCCTTCCCTTCTGGGACCCGTTATGAGAGAAACGTAGGTGGAGGATTTCTGACCCGTAGCGCTTCTCGCCAGCAGGCTCAAAAAAATGGAGAGCTGTTCAAACTTGGGTACGATCTTTTCTATTCCCATGATAGCTACGTGTATGTCTGGATACGTAGTTGCCAGTCTGGCGTTGCCCTCGTTTTCCACGATTGTTATCGTTCCCGTTTCGGCTACGGCGAAATTAACTCCGGAAATCCCCATATCGGCCGAGAGAAACTTCTCTCTAAGCTCTTTTCTTGCTATGTTGGTGAGTTCCTGGGGTTCTTCATACTCAGGCACTCCGAATTTCTCGGAGAAAAGCTTCGATATGTCCTCTTTGGTTTTGTGGATTGCGGGGGTAATTATGTGAAAGGGATGATCATTGCAAAGCTGCACTATGTACTCTCCGAGGTCTGTCTCTACCGTGTTTATCCCGCTCGATATGAGGTGCCTGTTAAGTTCTATCTCCTCTGTGGCCATTGATTTGCTTTTCACGACGTTTCGGACGTTGTTTTCTCTGGCTATATTGACCACTATTGAGGAGGCTTCTTCGGCATTTTTTGCCCAGTGTACCTTGCCCCCTACCCTGGTAACGCTTTCTTCAAGCTCCAAAAGATAGCTATCCAGGTTGTTGATTACCTGTTCTTTTATTCGCCTGGCTTCAGATCTGAGTTCTTCCCACTCGGAAACCTCGCTTATCGCTTTTTTCCTGGAGTTTCTTGATCTGTCAGTGAAATTCACAAGAGCTTTTTTCAGTTTTGGGCTTTTGAGAGCCTCTGCGGAATTTTTCTTGAAGTCTATGCGTTCAGTAATCATTTAGTGTCCTCAAAGGCAATGAGCTCGGCCAGATGAAGCACTTTTACGGGCATTTTCTTTCTGGATATAAGTCCCTTTATATTCATAAGGCATCCCATATCGGTCGAAACTACAGCGTCTGCCCCTGAATCCAGGATCGAGTCTGTTTTTTCCTGAAGCATGGATTTTGATACTTCCGGATACTTAATTGAAAAAGTTCCTCCAAAGCCGCAGCAGGCATCAGCCATCTCCATTTCAACAAGTTCAACTCCGTTTAGGGACTTGATAAGTTCGCGAGGCTGAGAGTTTATCCCGAGTTCTCTGAGCGTATGGCAGGAGTCATGAAACGTAACCCTGCCCCTATATGCCGAGTTAAGACTGAGAGTTTCTTTTCGCTGGAAAACAAATTCTGAGAACTCATAAATGTTGGATGAAATCTTCTCCACGCGGGACAGTTTTTCGGGGTCATTACGGAAAAGTTCCGGGTAATAGTGTTTTACCATGGATACACATGAACCCGAGGGACACACGATTGCTTCATCCCCGTCGCCAAAGACATCGAGAAAATGAGAGGCGACTTTTTCGGTTTCTTTTCTGTGACCGGAGTTAAAAGCAGGCTGTCCGCAACATGTCTGGTTTTGCGGAAATTTGACTTCCAGCCCCATGCCTGAGAGAACTTTCAGCATCGCTTCTCCTACTTGGGGAAAAAAATTATCTACAAGGCAGCTTATGAAAAGACGGATTCTCTGTTTTTTTTCGGGCAGGGTCATACTTCATATAAGATAACTTTAACCTGCGGGATTTCTACAAACCGTCATTCTTTATAAATCCATCCGCTATTTTGACATCAGAGCTAAGTTGGTGGACAATCACGTGCATGAGCACGATTTTCACACAGATAATAAACCGAGAGATTCCGGCCGACATAGTATACGAAGATGAAGTCTGTCTGGCCTTCAAGGATATAAACCCCCAAGCTCCTGTTCATGTCCTTCTCATACCGAAAAAGGAAATAGTTTCAATGGCGACTGTTGAGGCTGAAGATCAGACGGTCCTGGGACACCTTATGGTTAAGGCTTCGGAAATAGCCTCAATGCTCGGTCTTAGCGAGGGCGGATACAGGCTTGTCGTAAACACGAACGAGGATGCAGGACAAAGTGTTTTTCACCTGCACGTACATATTCTCGGCGGAAGGAAACTCACCTGGCCCCCGGGATAATTTGATATTTTCTAATCTGTTAATGGACTAGATCCCAAGTGCTGATGCATCCCTCTCACTTAAGAATCTTCCGTTTGACCTTTTCTTTACGGTTCTTCCCCTCTTCCAAGACCGCTCGCATCTAGGTTCCTCGGAAAGATCCGTAAGTTCCACATGGGTTTCTTCTCCCGCTGAGACCTCAAATCTGCTTACTCCGCAGAGATCTTCAAGCTCCGGTTCGAACTTCTTTATCTCGTCAAAAAGATCTTTGTTAACCGTCACCAAAAGAGCAGCGTCAAGGGGATTGTTTATGCCACCCTCCCCTCGCGCATCCTCGAGGGCTTTGAGGCATAGTTTCCTTATATCCATAACATCATTCCAGGTTTTATCGGCCTCGACTTTCTCAAAACGTGGGAATATTTCAAGGTGTACGTTGGCATCATCGTCTTTTTTCAGGGATTTATAAGCTTCAAAGGACGTGTGGACCAAAATTGGGGCAAGAAACTTTATGATTCCGTCGGCTATTTGGTACATGACCGCTTGGGCTCGTCTTCTTTTCTTGCTGTCCTTTTTTTCACAGTAAAGCCTGTCTTTTATGCACGCGAGGTAAACGGCGCTCATCTCGTCGCAGCAAAAAGAGAAAATAAGATCGCTTGCCTGCTTGTAGCTAAAGCCTGAATAGGCATCCAAGGTTTCGTTCGCGAATCTGGTAAACTCACAGTACGCCCAGTGGTCAATCGAGTACCTGTCATCCTCTTCGAATTCAATGCTGTCCTGCGCCGGGTCAAAGTCACTTAAGTTTCCAAGCAGAAACCGTATTGTATTCCTTATTTTTCTGTATTCATCCGCGGCGATGTCGAAAAACTCCCAGTCGACTTTTATATCGTTTGAGTAGCTAAGCGAGCTTACCCACCATCTGCATATGTCCGCCCCGTATTTACTCAGAATATCTTCAACCTCGATCGCGTTGCCGCCGGACTTGCTCATTTTTCTGCCCCGGGCGTCCACCATGAATCCATGGGTAAAAAGCGCGCGGAAGGGAGGTTCTCCGGTTGCTCCCAGAGCTACAAGAAGCGAGGACTGGAACCATCCCCTGTGCTGGTCCGAACCCTCAAGGTACATATCCGCCGGGTACCCGAGATCTCTTGCGTTGAGGACCGAGTTCCAGGACGACCCCGATTCAAACCACACGTCAAAGACATCACCGCCTTTTAAGAGGTTTTCTAAGCCCTCTTTTGAGGTAAGCCAATCCGGGGCTTCGGGATCGTCTTGCGGATCATAGTTATCAAGAAGCTGGTGCGGTTCGGAGAAAAACCAAACGTCAGAACCCTTCTCTCTTATCTTTTCGGCTACAGCAACAACCATTTTCACCGTCATGACCGCCCTTCCCTCTCCGTCCGTGAAGTACGGAAGCGGAAGCCCCCATGATCTCTGTCTCGATATGCACCAGTCTGGCCTTGACTCAAGCATTCCGCCGAGGCGGCTTCTGCCCCAATCGGGATAGAAGTCAACGTTTTTCCCGACTGCGTCAATGGCGATTTCTCTGAGGGTCTTTCCGGCCTCGCCAAAGGGTTTGTCCATGTGTATGAACCACTGATCTGTTGCTCTGAATATGGTAGGGGTCTTGCTTCGCCAGTCATGCGGATAACTGTGAATATAGGGTTCTGAATGAAAAAGGTTTCCGGTATCTGTAAGTATCTGGGTTATTAATTTATTACTTTCCCAGACCCCCTTCCCTCTCAGCCATTCCGGTACCGTATCGTCAAAAGTGCCGTCTTCTCTAACGGGGCAGTAAATATCAAGTCCTTCCTGAAGACCGGTTCTGTAGTCCTCATCGCCGTGACCAGGGGCTGTATGGACACACCCGGTGCCAGTTGAGAAAGTCACGTAATCAGCCGTTACTACGACTGATTTTCTTTCAATAAACGGGTGGTTGCATGATATGCCCCGTTCCGACAACTCTTCCCCCAGACAGGAACCGATTTTTTCGTAATCTTTTCTTCCCGATTTCTCGAAAACTTCTTCGCAAAGTGCCTCGCCGATAATTAGATTTTCACCTTCCGGGGACCTGTAAAGACCGTATTTCCCCTTCGAGGCCACGGCGACGGCAAGGTTCGCCGGAAGGGTCCAGGGCGTTGTAGTCCATATCATAAGGCATACCCTCTCGACTTGTTCCACGTTAAGGGACGGGGGCAGCGCCGTCGGGTCGTCAATTTCAAACAGCACGTAGACGCTTTTATCCTCTCTTTCGTGGTATTCAAGTTCAGCTTCGGCAAGGGCGGTGCGGTTTTCGATTGACCAGTGGACAGGTTTCAGATCCCTGTAGACAAGTCCTTTCTCAAGCAGTTGCGAGAACGCTTCCAGCACCCCGGCTTCATAATCGGGGGTCATGGTCAGATAGGGTTTTTCGTAATCTCCAATTGTGCCGAGACGGATCATCTGCTTTGACTGCGTTTTTACGTATTTTCTCGCGTATTTGCTGCAGTTGCGCCTGATTGAAAGTGCCGGCATGGAAGCCGCGTCTTCTCCGAGTTCCTTTAAGACCTTGTGCTCTATCGGAAGACCGTGGCAATCCCAGCCGGGAACAAACTCCACGTTAAACCCTTCCATTATCTTTGATCTTACGACCAGGTCTTTCAGGACCTTGTTAAGCAGGTGTCCCAGATGAATGGGGCCGTTTGCGTAAGGGGGCCCATCGTGGAAAAGGAACTTTTCGCGGTTGCGGCTTTTTTCGCGGATTTTTGCGAAGAGGTTTTCCTTCTCCCATGATTTCTGGATTACAGGCTCTTTCTGCTGCAGGTTGGCCTTCATCGGGAAATTGGTTCTGGGAAGGTTAAGGGTGTCTTTGTAGTTTATTTTTTCCTGCATTTTTATTTGACGGAAGTGTTTGCGTTTGCGCTGCGGTTCGGGAATTCGGGATTTCCGGTCAACTCTTCTTGCTTCGGTTATCAGACGTCATCGAAAAAAGATTCGAATTCTTCAAGCAGGGCATTTGAAAACTCTACCCATTCTTCCCATTCGTCCATGTAGTCTCTTGATTCATCAACTTTTTTCTTGACGATTATCCCGTTGTTGAATTTTTCCACAAGAAAATACCCGACTTTTTGGAGTTTTTTTTCAAGTATTGAAGAATACCGGTGTAGGATGAGTATTTTTTCTTCTTGGGCCTCCCTGTATTCCGCGATGAAATAGCCGTTATTCTGGGGTGAAGGCATATCCATTGTTACATGCTTAAACATAGTTGGATTTATGTTCTCAGCCTTCATTGATATATAGAGTTCCATTCTTATCTCCGCCAAAAGGAAATTGTACAATATTTTTCGAATAATTTCTTGGGATCCGCGTCTATGCTTGTTAATGGAGGATCTAGGTTCATGGGAGAGTCATAACTAAGTCTAAAATTTGCTTGCCCTATACGCGTATTTTTGGTTTATTCTATTTAGTTTAATATCGTAAAGATCTTAAAGACAATCTTGAAAACAGAAACCGCCGGGACTTGTCTCTTCGTGGTTTAATCTCAGATTTTTGGGAGAAGAACATGGACAGTAAAAGCAATTTAAATGCATCAGAGAAAATCTTACGCCTGCTTGAAAACTACAGGATGTTCAACTTCATGTGCGCGTTATTGATTCTGCTGATTCTTACGGCCGTTTTGGAAGGCTATTCCTACGCGCATTCGCTGCTGAGCACTTTTGGCATGGTTGTATTTGCCGCTGGCGGTTACGCAGCGTGTACAAGCAGAAGATCATTAAAGATACTGGTTACCCTCGCCGTACCGTGGCTACTTTGCGAATGGTTTTTTCCGTCCAGCATGCTTGTTTATCTGAATTTTTTCTTCTTTTTTTACTTGATTGTACTTCTGGTCAGGATGGTCATCAACTCAGATGAAATAACGTCAAACACCCTGTACGGGGCAGTCTGCATTTATCTTCTACTCGGACTTATGTGGGCTACATTATATGGATTTATCAACGAAATTTTTCCCGGGTCCATTTTTTCGGGCATGCTCCCGGACGCATACCACCACCACAAGGAGATAAATGAATTCATTTACTTCAGCTACACGACGTTAACGACCTTGGGATATGGAGATATAACGTCTGTAACTCCTGTGGGAAGACTAATAGCTGTTTTTGAGGCAATGACCGGGCAGCTTTTCCTCGCCTTCCTTGTCGCGAGACTTATATCCGTTTATTCATTAAAGCATATAAATAAGTAATTAAGAAATCCCCTGTTCACTCAGATGCTTGAGGCGTTATGAGGGGTGGTTAATAACTATGGCGACACTTAATTTCGGCGACTCGGAACTGTGCCGTCAAGGTTTGGAGATTTCCGGTACCGAAACAGGTCGTAGCCCAGAGCCAGCAGAATCAAGAGAAATTCCAACGGCCGTAACCACATTGCCTGCTGGTACGGTTGCATGGTGTATTCATTTAGGTTAAGTCCCGTAACGTAGCTGATCAGAACCGCAAGCGAAGCCGTCCACGCCCAGGTGCTCGGAAATATCGCCGCAAAAGGCAGAAGCCAAAGCAGGTACCACGGATTAATAACCGGCGACACTAAGAGCAGCATTCCATAAAGCCAGTCGCCCCGCGGTATGCCGGTTGCGCCACTTTTACGGTAACGCACGCTGTAGAATATCCAGAAGGCAGCGAATGCCAGACCGAGTATCAGTTTGCTCTCAAAGGCTCCCAATGCGGTTGTAAGCAGGCCAAATAACGCCGAATTGAACTCCCACTCCCTTGCGAACACTCCAAGTGACTCCATATCCGTGCCCCCGCTCAAGACAAACGGTGCGTACAATGCCAAAACCACGGCTACGGACAGAACCCAGTACCTAATCCGGGCACGAAGCAATATCAGCGGTACCAGCACCAGCGCAAACACCTTGGCACCCATTGCCAGACCCAAGCATAGGGCGGTGCTTCGCCATCGCTGGTTTCTGGCAAGCACGATTGCCGCTAAGAGCAGACAGACACCGACCCCGTCGGGGTGCGCGGTGAAGGCAATCTCCTTTATGACCAGCGGACACCACGCGTAGAGCATGACGTTTCTAGCAGGTGCCAGACGCAGAAGCAGTGCTACGGTTGCTAGATCAACGACAATCAGAATTGATTGCAGCGCTGCGACGCTACCGGGATACAGCCAGTAACCGAACAGAAAGACGAACTGAGTAGTCGGGGCGTAGATGGTCTGTAATTCGGGATTGTTAATACGGTCAAGCACCCCGTGAAAAACTGCCGGAACTCCGGAGTCAACAAAAAATGCTTCCGGCGCGACGCCGTAAGGCGTTCCGGTTGTCGCAAAACGGTAGCCGTCCCAAAGGTATCTATAGAAATCATCCTCGAAAAAGGGCCCGCCGATCAGGCCGCAAATCCTGAACACCGCCGCCCAGAGGAGGATACGACCAAGCGGGAACCGCTCTCCGCTCCGGGAAATATAGAGGTAGAGACCGAATACCGGAAGGCCAGTCCATGCAACCAAGAGAAAAAACAAAGACAGCTCGGGCTCTCCGGGCTGCCGGGCAAGGAATGCCAGGGCGCCGTAACCCAACGCGCACCAGAATCCTACTATGTCCACCCATCGTCGCACTGTGGTACCGGACTGCCTGCGCGCGCTTAGCGTGGATGTCATCTCAGACACCGAAGAGTTACCAGAGCAGGTTTTGGGTTAGAAGTAAGCGGTTGTTCTTCTGGAAGTGCGCAGAACGTAGAGAACAGTGCCCTTGGACGAGCTGGGCGACTTGGTTCTAACGCGGTGAAGTTGTAACCTGCTATAATATAAGAATTTATAACATGGGAAATGGCCTTTTTCCATATTTGTTGTGGTGAATGGCTTGCTGTAGAACATCCCTATGGTACAACGAGAAAATACAGTTCGCATTGAAACCGGATACAGAATGCGGGTGATTTTTATTGCCGTAATTATAATTGCCGCAGTGCTGTTCGTCGGCAACGCGAATGCTAGGTCCGCCAAGTTGAAACCGATTTCGTTCTGGGAAACCAGCGATGAAACCAGCGTAAAGCAGGTCGATCACAGCGCCTGGCAAGATATCCTGACCGCTTATCTGCGTACCCACAGCTCCGGTATTAACAAGTTTGACTACGCTGCGCTTAAGGCAAACGCAAAACACACCTCGAAGCTGGTCAAGTACTTAAACTACCTGCAGGGAGTTGACCCTAGGACCTATTCCCGGGCGGAGCAGAAAGCTTACTGGATCAATTTCTATAATGCCCTGACCGTGAAATTGGTGGTGGAGGCCTTCCCGGTTGATTCCATACGCGACATATGCAGAAACCGTGCTCCGGGTTCGGAATGCTCAGGTCCTTGGAATGAAGTCCATGCCAGAGTGGTCGGTCAGGACCTGACTTTGGACAATATTGAGAATGATATCCTT
>JAPOQQ010000005.1 GCA_026710625.1 Candidatus Dadabacteria bacterium
CACTTTTTCTGTCCATATTCCTTCTCGCAAGATCGAACTCCGAAGCGGAAAAAGAACTTGAACCCGGAAGAGAGAAGAAGTAAATGTTCCCTGAACTTCTCAGAATAGGCGATTTTCAGATTACCTCCTTCGGGGCGATGGTCGCCGCCTCCTTTCTTGTCGCTTTCTGGGTTTCCGGGCTGGAATTTGAAAGAAAAGGAATGTCCAGGAAACTTCACGAACACGGTTTTCTTGCCTGTCTTGTGGGAGGCATACTCGGGGCCAAGCTTCTTTTCCTGATCGAGAACGTTCCCCTAAGCGACCTTATCTCCTACCCCATGCACTATTTTCTTCTAAGAGGAGGACTTACCTTCTACGGGGGATTTTTTCTGGCTCTCTTCGCCTTTTTCGTACTAACAAAAAAGCATAAAGAAAGTTTCTGGAAAGTTCTTGACGCTACCGCCCCGGCTCTCGCAATAGGCTACGCGACTGGAAGGGTCGGCTGTCTTCTGGTTGGAGACGATTACGGAATCGCCTCCACACTTCCCTGGGCGATGCCGTTTCCAAAGGGTTCCCCTCCGACACTTGAGGCGGTTCATCCAACTCAGATTTATGAAACGATCATAATGTCGCTTGTGTTCTTAGCATTGTGGAAGCTAAGAAAGAAAGACAGGCCTATCGGCTGGCTCGCCAGCATATATCTGGGACTCGCGGGTCTTGAAAGGTTTTTTATCGAGTTCATAAGAAATACCACTGAAAGCCCGATATCTGGCCTTTCGGTAGCGCAGATAATGGCGCTTGCACTGATTCTTATTGGAGCGCTTAAATACATATCTCTACGCAAACACAAAAAAGCGTCTTGAACCCGCAATTTTGCCACTACGCATGAAGACGATCCGGATAACCAGACCGACCGGAAACGAAGTCTTAGCCGCAGTGTCCGGGGTTCTTTTTTCCGCATCCCTTTTTTCAAGCACTCTCGGCGTACTGGGCTGGGTATGCTTTGCCCCAATGCTTCTGGCGCTTCAGGGAAAAAGCGCTTCGCAGTCACTTCGACTGGGCATGATATCCGGGACATCCATGAATCTCGTCTCGCTTTACTGGCTCGTCGGAACTCTCAACAGGTTCGGGGAAATCCCTTTAGTCCCAAGCATGGCGGCCGTGTTCCTGTTCTGCGTGTATTCATCGCTTCAGTTCGGAATTTTCACCTGGTATATATCGAGATTTGGACTCTGCCGGGGAAAAAGTGTCGCAAACGCGCTCATGATTTCTTTTGCCTGGGTGGTCACAGAGTTTTTCTTCCCGGTCCTCTTTCCCTACGGAATAGGAGTCTCCCAAGGCTATTACCCGAAGGTAATACAGGTGGTTGACACTCTCGGGGTGAACTTTCTGGGGTTCCTGATGTTTTTTGTAAACGTATCGGTCTTCTACCTCGTTGACGACTTGCGGCGGAGAAAAAAACCTGCGCTCGCCGCACCTGCAATCTCGATTGCCACAATCGCAATCGTGCTCGGCTACGGGTCCTTCAGAATAAACGAAATTGAGAATTTCCTTGCGACGGAGCCCCGGGTGGAAATCGGGATGGTTCAGGCGAATTTTGATTACGCGGAAAAAAATCTCGACAATGAACCGATCATAACGGAAAAGCACAGGGAGATGTCGCGAAGACTCCCGGAGGCAGAACTCGTGATCTGGCCGGAGACATCGGTTCAGCACTGGTTCCCCAAAGAAGATTCCGTGTACAGAATCGAAGACCAAACAGAAGTGGTGCCGACGGGGTACGCAGCTCACTTTCTCATCGGAGGGCTCTCCTTTACCCAGGATCCTGCCCTGCTTGAGGACGGCTGGGACGAAGAGGACCACAGAAAATACAACACGGCCTTCCTAGTCGACTCCCAAAGCAACATCCTCGGCCACTACAGCAAAACCCGGCTTTTTCTTTTGGGCGAATATTTCCCTTGGATAAACGAGGAGCTCAAGTTCCTGAAAAGGGTCTTCCCCATGATGGGAGACCTCACTCCGGGAGAGAGCCTCAGAGTACTTGAGATTCCGGAAAAGAACATGAGGATAGGACCCCTTATATGTTATGAGGACATAGTGGCGAAGATTTCGAGTGACTACGTGAAAATGGGAGCCAACCTGCTCGTTAACCTCACAAACGACGCGTGGTTCGGAAGGAGTATCGCTCCCTACCAGCATCTGCTCCTCTCAATTCCTAGGGCAGTTGAAACGCGCCGTTACCTGGTAAGATCAACAAACAGCGGTATAAGCGCGATCGTATCTCCAACAGGGAAAATCGAAGCCCGCACGGGCATATTCACTGAGGAGAACCTGAAGGGAGAGGTTGTTCTGATTGATTCGCTTGAAACTCTCTACACGAAAGTAGGAGACATCTTCGCGTGGATAGCCCTTGCGGTAACGATTCTTTTCGTCGCGAAAAACTACCTAAGAAGAAAATATGCTGACTAGCAATCGAAATCCGTCGCCGTCTTGAGTTTAGATCAACGAAACAGCGACTAAGCGGATGGAGTTAATTCGACTGCGAAACGGGGACTGAAAACCTGACCGGTAACTCTTGCTCCGTGAATACCGTTTATAAGATAGTTGTAGTGTTCGTTCTTATCCACATCATAAGCGCTAAGAACTATATTGTCTTCTTCAGTACAGCGAAGCGAATAAGGTTCGATACGCCTTGTATGTCCCTGATAGTCAAGATCCACGCAAAGCAGATTGGAAGCGGCAAAACGGATGATTTCGATATAGGTTTGAGTCACAACAGGAATCGGCAAGCGCAACGTACGTTCTCGTATAGCCTCTTCGCCTTCATCTCCAATATACGCAGCAGGAATTCGTGGTGAAGTTCCGTCGTGAAGCCACTCAAAGAAAATTGGCAGTTCGTCCCAGAAGGTTACAAACGGAGGCAAAGCGGGCAACTGATGTGACAGCATCTGCGCCCACCTGCTTTCTAGAAAAAGCCTATTAATTTCAAGTTGAGCGAAAACGGG
>JAPOQQ010000006.1 GCA_026710625.1 Candidatus Dadabacteria bacterium
AACTACGGGGTCTGGAGGAGATGAGAGATTGCTCTCGATTTCGTCATAGCGAAGAATCCGGTTTATTTCCGCTACGTAAAGAGACCCTTCCCGAAACGCGACGCCGTTTGGAGTGTTAAGGTCGTCTGCAATTATACGGACGGTTTCGGCGTAGTTGTCGCCGTCCGTATCGCTAAGGGCGTACACGGTTCTGGATCTAGTGCCGACAAACAATGTACCCTTGGCGCCAAGTGCAAGTGAACGTGCGCCTGGCACTTGGTTTGAATAAAGTGAAATGGAGAAGCCTTCCGGGAGAGATATGCGCGAGAGCATGGGATCCGTAGGAATTTCCGAAGGTACTACAGGTTCAGCGGGAATTTCCGGTGAGACCGGTTCCACAGGAGCTTCAACGTGTCCATCTGTGGAGTCTTTCCCCCCGCAGCCACAGCCAAACAGTAGGAAAACAAGAAAACACGGAATCAGCGACTTGAAAATTCTCTGCATCATAAATTCTCCGACATGAAAACAGTTTTAAACCGGGCCAGTGTCAACCGCTACATGTTAGCACGAAACAAGGTAAGAGCGAAGACTTTTTTCCGGCGCGTGGTTCACTAAATCTGGCACTTGGGTAAAGTTATTACTCCATTATTTCTAGGGAAAGGTTCGGTTATGTCTTCTCTGATTCTGGGTATTGAAACATCATGCGATGAAACTTCCGCGGCAGTGATAAGAGACGGAAAGCATATGCTCTCAAACGTTGTTTCCTCGCAGATCGACGTTCATAACGCCTTCGGCGGAGTAGTGCCGGAGATAGCGTCGCGCATGCACACGGAAATAATCCTCCAGGTAATCAACCAGGCTCTTGAGACTGCCGAGGCTTCCGCCGTAGCGGTGGACGCCGTAGCGGTAACCCAGGGACCCGGACTCATAGGCTCGCTTATGGTCGGAATTTCAACTGCTAAAGCGCTTGCGTTCTCCCACGGAAAACCCCTTGTCGGGGTAAACCACCTGGAAGCGCACATAGCGGTTGCACATCTTGAGAACGAAATTGATTTCCCGTTTGTCGCACTCATAGTTTCCGGAGGGCACACGAACCTTTACATGGTAAGGGGTTTTCTTGACTTCGAACTGCTCGGAAGCACGAGGGACGACGCCGCGGGAGAAGCTTTTGATAAGGGCGCAAAGGCTCTCGGGCTCGGATATCCTGGAGGAGTCGAAATAGACAGACTTTCAAAAAACGGCGACCCCGACTCCATCAGTTTCCCAAGACCGTTTAACAATGAATCCCCTGATTTCAGTTTCAGCGGGCTTAAGACTGCACTTTTAAACCATATAAAGAAAAACCCTGTTGAAAGCGAAGAAAGTCTCCACAACGTATGCGCCGGGTTTCAGGAAGCCATAGTGGAAACCCTTGTTAACAAGACGCTTAACGCTGCGAGGAAAAATGGAGTGGAAAGTGTTGTTTTAGCAGGCGGGGTAGCCTGCAATTCAAGGCTAAGGCAGCTTAGTGAAGAGAGAATCGGAAGCGAGGGGATAGGAGTTCTCATGCCCTCGCCTGCCCTCTGCACCGATAACGCAGCCATGATAGCCACGCTCGGTTACCACATGTACGCGGATAACAGGGTGTCCACGCTTGATATATCGCCTTATTCAACTGCAAGACGGAAATTTTCCTAACAAAAATGCTGTTTGTTCATCCTTGGAGGGTAGATGCCATATGACCAAAAGACTGTGGAGATTTATACTGAAATCGTCAGAATCCAAAGGGTTTTCCAACTCTTAAATTGTGTACCGCACTGCGTTGACCTCCCAAGTAGTAGCGGGCAAGATTAACATGCTGAAGTTATATGCTAAGGAGGTATCTGCATGAGCGATTTCATGCTGATGGAACCTGCCAATCAAAGTCTGTCTGAACTGCTGGGCAATGCAGCCAAATACACCGTACCACACTTTCAGCGGGATTATTCCTGGGAGCAGGAGCAGTGGGAAGATCTTTGGGCAGATATTGAAAACCTGGAACAGGAAGGCTTTCACTATATGGGCTATATAGTGTTGCAACGCAAAAGCCAAAATGATTTCGAAGTTATAGATGGTCAGCAACGCTTAGTTACGCTCTCCTTGCTGATTTTAGCAGCAATGCAACATATTCAGCAATTAGCCGAGAAGGGCGAAGATGCTGAAAATAATGAAAATCGCTTGGAAGAAATTACCAGACGGTATATCGGTCCAAAAGATATCGTCTCGTTGCGAGTGAGCGGCAGACTGACACTTAATCGTAATAACGGACGTTTCTACAAGGACATCTGTTCCAATCTCCGTGTACCACAGAGCCGGGGAATAACCGTAACCAACAGACTGTTAAGCAGGGTTTTCGAATTTTTCTGCGGTAAGAACATGGGAAGCAGCGGTGAAGAAATCGCCGCATTTATCAACAAGTTTTCGTCTAGGCTGATTTTTACGAAAATCGTCGTACAAGACAGTCTGAATGCCTACAAAGTGTTTGAAACATTGAATGCAAGAGGGGTACAGCTTTCAACACCCGATCTTTTGAAAAACTATATTTTTTCGGTAGTTGCCCAAAATGACGACGTACCCCATGAAACTCTGGATGATCTTGACGAAACTTGGTCGACCATCTTGACCCAGTTGGGTGAAAACAACTTCACTGATTTTGTCCGTTATCATCACAATTCCCGCAGATCTTTTTCAACCAAGAGAGATTTGTTCAAATCGGTCAGCCAGCTTTATACCACGCGCAAGCAGGCACACGATTACCTGAGATCATTAAGTGACGCAGCTCCTTTATATGGTTTCTTGTCTGACCCCTATGATCCGTGGTGGGGACAACACGAAAACGGGAAATATCGAGAAGCCACTCACTTTCTAGAAGGGTTAAAACTGTTTGGAATACGACAGCCTTATATGGTTTTAATGACGGCGTTTGAAAAGTTTACGCCCCCTGAGTTCATTAAGACGCTGGAGTATCTTTATTGCTTGTCAATTCGTTATAACGTGATTTGCGGCGGATCTGCGAACGAGCAGGAAAAACGTTACAACAATATCGCCATGAAGATATCCAGCGGTGAATTCAAACGTGCCAGCAAAATCAAAAACAGTCCCGATTACAGCTACCTCTACCCCAGCGACGATGCATTCCAGAATGCCTTTACGTACTATAAAATGCCAAGCCGACGCTCATCTAAAAAAATCCGTTTCCTGCTGGCCGAGATAGAAAGCAAGCTAGGTCATAAGGTTAGATACTCCGATACAAAACTTGAGCATATTTGCCCCTACAATCCAGACCCACAGTGGTATCAGGATTTTGGTGAGGGGGCGAATGACATTGTAGATCGGCTGGGTAACATGCTGCTAGTGGAAAAAGACGACCTAGGACGCGTTGATTTTACCACCAAGAAATCATATTATCTCCAAACCCCCTTTAAGCTGCCAAAGAAGATCGCCGAATATGACTGCTGGGACCTGTCTACCCTCAACAATTACCAGTCTTGGCTTGCGGTTCAGGCGGTTAGAACTTGGCGGGTAAATTGAGATATTCAAGAAACCTTTGAGCGTAGCGGGGTGTTTCAGGATATCTATAACTACAAGTGAAATATATATAATTCTTTTTCAAACAAAAGCAATTTATTTGTTGCAATTAGTCGAAAAGAAACTAATGCGTTGCTATAATCATTCAAAGTATCTTAGTTCGGCTATAGCGCCAATTTGAAGAAAAAACTGAAATGAAAAAAAATACGTGATCAGATCAAAAGCCGCCGGAAAAAACTTGGTCTGAAGCAAAAAGATATGATGTTGCGCATTGGAATGTCTAGGCAACAATACAAAAGGCTGGAATCTAAAGGTAACCCTCGCTTAGATGCTCTTGATCTGGTTGCCAAGGGGCTCAGAGTGGAAGTTATGCTTGTCCCACAGGATGCGTATTCCGAATTCAGTGAGAATATGCAAATAGACAAGCTTTCAAAAAACGGCGACCCCGACGCAATCAGTTTTCCAAGACCGTTTAACAATAAATCCCATGATTTCAGTTTCAGCGGGCTTAAAACCGCACTTTTAAACCACATAAGGAAAAACCCTGTCAAAAGCAAAAAGAATCTCTTTGACGTATGCGCCGGGTATCAGGAAGCCATAGTGGAAACCCTTATTGACAAGACGTTTAACGCTGCGAGGAAAAATGGAGTGGAAAGTGTTGTTTTAGCAGGCGGGGTAGCCTGCAACTCAAGGCTAAGGAAACTAAGCGAAGAGAGAATAAGAAGCGAAGGAATAAATGTTTTTATCCCCTCGCCCGCTCTCTGCACTGATAACGCGGCCATGATAGCCACGCTCGGTTACCACATGTACGCAGACAACAGGGTATCCGCACTTGATATATCCCCTTATTCAACCGCTAGACGGAACCCAAAAAATCACGTTTCGTAGTCTACAACAACCGCATCCGCCGTTACCTGCCGGATGAACTGCGCGACCTTTACGTGCTCGGGGTGCTCCTTGTAGATATCAAGATCTTCCTTGGATTCGAACTCGGAATAAAGAGCAACATCAAACGATGTGGGAAGTTCGTTAGAATTCCTGCCGATCTCCATGGTCTTTATCTCAGGAATGGAACTTTTGAGGCCCTCGAGTTCCTCCTTGATCCTGTCCATAATCTCTTCCTTGTCCGCCCCTTCGTGCGAATCCTTCAGTTTCCACATCACTATATGCTTTAACACTTGGGTCTCCTTGGAAAAAGTGTCTGTAGATTCTCTGAACAGTATAAATTATTTTTCATGGAATTGCGAAAAAGCCTCCATCCTATCCAGACAGTTACCCGGCTTTTGACAACAAAGCATATTATGCCGATAAAAGCGGACAACAGGGTATCCGTGCTTGACATATCCCCTTATTCAACCGCAAGGCGGAACCAAAGAAATCACGTTTCGTACTCGACAAGAGCTACGTCCGTTCTTATCTGCCGGATGAACTTCCCGACCTTCACGTGCGCGGGATGCTTCAGGAAAACTTCGTAATCTTCCTTCGAGTCGAACTCAGAATAGAGGGCTACATCGTACGCGATGGGAAGCTCACTAAAACTTTTGCCAAGCTCCATAGTCTTTATCTCCGGAACGGCGCTTTTCAGCACCTCTACTTCCTGTTTGAACTTGGCAACAAGCTCATCCTTGCTCATCCCTTCGTGCGAATCCTTGATTTTCCACATCACCATACGTTTTATCACCTGAGTCTCCTTGGAAAGAGTTTCTGTAGTTTTTTTCAAACAGCGTAAATTATTTTCAACAAAATTGCGAAAAAAACCTTGACCATATCCAGACATACACCCCGCTTCCGGTGACAAAGTATATTCCGCAGATAAAAAAGGTATGATTTATTTTTATGTGGGAAAAAAGAGAGATATTCAGCGAGCTTCCGTTCGTTTCGAATTTCGAGAAAGACAAAACCGATTTCCTGCTTAAGATCGGCGAACTGATAGAAGTGCCTGAACGCTACGTCCTCACCAAACAGTTCGAACCGAGCCATTCTTTCTATTTCCTTATAGAAGGTCTGGTGAATTTTTCAATCAGCGTCGAAGACAGAACCAATGAATTCTCGGTGGGCAAGAGCGACGAAAAATTCACTCCCGTAGGCTGGTCGGGCTTCCGCTCTCCCAAACGCTACTACACAACGATCACATGCGAGAGGCCCTGCGTCCTGCTAAAGTGGAGTCACCAGAATCTTGAAAAATTCTTTGACCAGGAGCCCCTTCTGGGATGCGAATTCCTGCTTTTCGTTCTCGGCAAAAGCATAAACCTTTTAAAGCATGTCAGAACAGAGCTTGCAGAATACAACAACGTCAACTGGGACATCGAAGCGGGAAAAACGGGCGGTTTTTCCCAGGAAGGAAAATACATATCCGTGCCCAACCCGCTTCAGCTTCTGAGGCAATCTCCTTTCTTCGAGGTTTTCCCTGACAAAACACTGCGCCAACTGGCAAAAGCAACCCAGAAAAAATACTATCTAAATAACGAACCTATATTCAACCAAGGGGATACTTCGAAAGGAATAGACATACTGGCTTATGGAAAAGCGGTGCTATGTTTTTCACCCGACGGTTCGCAGGACGGAATCGAGGAATCCGCCGCGCTTCACCTGATCAACCTCCCGGGATATATGGTTGGTTGGATGGGCGCCGCTCCCGCCGGATCAAACGACGTCACCGCTGTTGCGAGCAGAAATTCGGTCATCTATCACATAAGCGCCCGCAATCTTCATAAAATCCTTAATAAAGATCCCCGCTCGGCGCTGGCTCTGGCCAGAAGACTCCTGTGGCTGGTGTCGATCCGGCTTAGAAACTCCCGCGCGGGACTCATATCGCAGAGATACGAACGAGAAATACTGGCCATAAGCAATCTTATCGAGCAAAACGCCATGCAGTTAAGCGTAAACTCCCTCATTCATAAACTTCCCCATCTGCTAAACAGTCCGCTCACGCTAGATGACGCTTTCCGGCTTCTGTTCAGACTGGAGAAAGAAGGCGAGAGCCTTGAGAGGGAACTGTCCCGTCTCAGCCTTGACATTCTCGGAAAGATCTACAAGGAATACAACTTTTTCGAGGGCCTAAAAAACGTTTACCAGTCCGTGACCGCCGCACCCAAGTCGCTTTCTCCGAGCGAAATAAGAACCATGGCGGCCAAGCAATTCGCGGGAGTCTTCAATAGCACTCCCTACGTAATTGAAGGCTGGGAGAATCTGCCAGATGAGCCGGGACACATCTTCATATACAACCATCTGCTGAACCATCCCTATAACACCCTTCCCAACCATTTTCAGATTACGCTCGATTCCCACTTCATAAGTTCGATGGTTCTTTACGCCAAGTATGGCGAGGCCGGGATCCGCGTCGTACGCGTTCCAAGGGCGGAAGAATACGGACATGAGTACTACTATGAAAGGCTCGGACACATAAATGTTTACACCGACGAATCCGATCTCTCCCAAGGAATCCCTGAGCGGAGAAAAGCTTGGAGGAAAAAGTTCTATGAAACGGCCAAGGAGCATCTAGGAAAAGGATTTAACATAGTAATAAGTCCAGAGGGAACCAGCATGACGACGGAGGAATCGCCCGGTCCGTTCAAACTCGGTGCTTTTCTTCTGGCCGCGTCCGTTTCACCTGAACCCTACATCGTTCCCGTAGCGGTGGCGAACTTTGACAAAAGAATAAACCAGAACGTGTTCTCCCTAGTGATAAAAAAGCCATTCAGGGTATCCGATTACGTAAAAAACCCCGAGGAGAACAAAGACAAGCTCTTTGAGTTCGTCAGGGAATACGGAAACGAGTACAGAAAATATGTGGAAGAGGCAGTGGGACTTGCGAGGCGAGCGGAATCCACCAAGATAAACTTGAAAACTTTCGAGCAGGTCGAAAAAGAGTTCCCAGTAATCGATAAAAACCTGTTCGAACAGGACGTAAGGATCCTTCAGAGACGCCATGTCGGGAAAAAGAATGACGCGACGGTATTTTACGGCAGTTCAAGTTTCCGCCTCTGGAGGGGCATGGCAAGGGACTTCTCCGATTACAACGTCTTGAATCTTGGCTTCGGAGGAGCCAGGATCGCCTACTGCCTGCACTATTTCGAGCGGCTCATAAAACCGAATGACGTTAAATCCCTGGTCTTCTACGCAGGCGATAACGATATAGGGGACGGCTGTATTCCAAAGCAGGTGCTGAATTTCTTTTTGGATTTTTACCATCGCTTCAGAGAATCCTATCCCCACACGAAATTTACCTTCGTCTCGATAAAACCGAGCCCCGTAAGGTTCCATTTCCTCAAGAGAATCGAGGCGTCAAACGATCTCGTAAGACAGTTCCTGTCAAGAGAACCGAATACCTTCTACCTGAATATCTACGACCACATGCTGGATGAAAACGGGAATATAAGGGAGGAACTGTTCACCGAAGACGGTCTCCACATGAACAGGAAAGGGTATGCGCTATGGAAGGGTCTGTTTTTAGCAAACGAAAAGGAAATTTTTTACGATCCCGAACCCGGGGAATCTAAAGGAGGGCTTGAAATTCTCCCGGAAACGGGAACCCATACGCAAGCACCCTCCGACCTAGCTTAAAATAGCCCCCTATTGCCGACCGCGCTCCCGCCCCGAAGAGGGGATTAGAAGCCACATCTTTCTTTTCGAATGGCGCCCCCAGCTTGGAGAAAGCAGAACGTAATTGCCCCAAAGCAGCGGTGAACCTTCGAGATTAAAAGAGAGTTTGGAGGAGCCTTCGTGACTCGAAACGTATCTCCCGGAAACTGAAAAATCGGCTTTCGCCGAGCAGCACTGCCCACATAGAAAGGCCCAAAGGTCATCTTTTTCAAACTCGATCCCGACAGCCTTTTTTCTCTTGTCCATCCATTCCGCGTTTGGAAAAACCCAGTGGCGATGACCGTCTTTGAGTTCAAGGGAAAGAACAAAACAGGTGGTTTCCGAGACGATTTTCCTAACAGAGAATCTGAGAGTTGAGTTCATAGAGCAATCTCAGGCCGTGGAGAGCAAGATCCTTGTCAACCCGTGTCGCGCAGGCGCATTCCTCAGACACCGAGTCGGCAAAACCTCCGGTCATCACGATTTCAGGAGAAGAACCCATCTCCTCCTTGAGTTTCGCGCAAAGCCCGTCAATCATCGAAGCGTAACCGTAAAACAGCCCCGACTGTATGCACTCTACAGTGTCTTTGCCGATCACCTGCTCGGGCTTTTCGGGATCGACCTTTGGAAGCTTGGAAGTTCCGTGGTAAAGCGCCACCGTGGAAAGCTCGATCCCCGGGACTATGGCTCCGCCCAGATATTCTCCTTTTTCGGAAACGCAGTCAAAAGTGGTCGCCGTACCTAGATCAACCACTATCACGCTTCCACCGAAGCGGTGGTAAGCCGCAACGGCGTTTGCTATCCTGTCGGCCCCGAGTTCTTCGGGACTATAAATGCGAATCGGCATTCCCGTCCTTGTCTCGGGACCCACGATTATGGGCCTGTGACCGAAGTATTTCTCCACCAGTTTCGCCACCCCTTCCTCCATCTCGGTGACCACGCAGGAGAGTATGGAACCGCTGAACGAAGAAGGAGATATGTCTTTCTCGTCCATCTTCCCGAATAAGATAATTCCGTAGTCATCAGGACTTTTGGTTCTGTCGGTATCAATTCTGAAACTGTATACGAGATCCTCTCCAGAAAATATTCCGACCATTATGCTGGTGTTGCCGATGTCAATTGCGAGAAGCATAGCGAATTAAGCCCGGTCTTTAATGATCTGGCTCTTTGGATAAAAGTACAAACACTAATCGATACATATATTCCTGCGGAGAAAAACCGGTTTTGAGGGGAGAGTATAACTTAAAAACCGGACAAACCGAAGCGCAAAGTCTTCATGTGTACCGACACGAAAACAATTCTTCGGAAAAATTAAAAAGGCAATTACCCCTACAACTAGCCAAAAAGTAAAATGAGGGAGAGGTTGCTGGAGGACGGCACTCTCCTTGGGGTTTACGGACTTAAGTTTACAAGTTCTCCAAACCCTGCATCGCTTCCTCGAACCCGCAGTGTAGTGCTTTAAATTCCAAGAACCATCTTATCCAGGCGACATCTTTGCTTCCCGTGGAAGCAGGCAATTCATCGGCCAATGCGGAAAAAGTTGAAGAATTCCACTCACCCGAGTGGAACAGGGGGTGGCTTGCTAGGACCACACGTTCCGTATTGCCCTGAAATAACTTAATTGACCCCTTACACTGAGATTTGACAACGCGCATTCATCTTTGTTAGACTAACCGTACATATCTAGACCGACCGTATGTTCCTAAACAATATCATAGAGCAAGCGGCTAGTTATAAGGGTAATTACCATTAAAAAACATAGACTTTTTTATCCGAATTGTGCAACAATCAAAATATCTTATAATGAGGAGGTTTTTTGGTCATGAAGAAATTTTACAACAATCCCGCGTGGCGTCGTATCAGAGGGTTACGCGGTGTCGGAATACTTGCTCTTTCGGTGGCGTTCTGCCTTACCGGGTTGCTAGCACTTTCTTCTTGTAATGACGATGATGAATCGGAACCGGAACCAGTGGAAATGAGAGGATTCTATTCCAGCGTTAATGCAGACGGTACAGTGGATTGTACGAATGAAAGGATCGACCTGCGCGAGGAAGAAGCCGGAGAACTCAGTGAACCGAACATCAGGGCCACCGCAAGTGGTGTTGCTTTCGGAACTGCAACCTTTGTGCAGGTAGGAGTAAAGGTAGAGGAAAGTGATACGAATGCCGGAACTATTTCAACCTATTACGTAAGTGAAACGGAAGGAAGTTTTGACAGGCCTGGGGCATATTTTCTTGTCGCAAAAACCGATGCTGATATCGATGCAGAAACGATATATACCGGTTACTGGGCAGGCTACGCTTACCGTCGCGCCGATGACGCCACAGACTATCAGCCTATAGTAATTTGTCCATATGTAATGGTACCAAGTGGGACTCCTGAGTTAGAAGACATAGCAGAAGAGAACTGTGGAATGGACGAGAACTCAGTGCACCCGGCATTGGCAAAATATCTTACAGACGCCGACGGTAGTTTTAGGGATTGTCATGATCTTTTGGATGCTGACGGCATTCTGTCTCCCATGAAACGAAGCGATAATTAAGATACTGCGAAACGACAGAGCATAGCACAAAGACGGGCATGAGGTTAACAACAAACCCTGCATGCCCGTCTTTTGCCTGCTGAATGATTAAACCAGTTCTAAACTTCGCACTGAGCTGTTTTTTGACAAAACCCTAGGGGAAAACTATTATTTCACGGCATCCGGAAGGAAAAAAGTGAGAATAATAGTCACAGGCGGAGCGGGATTCATAGGCTCCTGGGTATGCGAAGCCTATATTTCCGAGGGCCACGAGGTTCTAGTGGTCGACAACCTCTCAACGGGGTCTGAGGACAACATCCCTCATGAAGCCGAATTCATCGAGTGCGACGTAAGGGATTCCGCCGGACTTGAAAAGGCGTTTCGCCAATTCCGCCCCGAGATCGTCAACCACCACGCAGCGCAGATAAATGTAAGAGATTCGGTAGAAAACCCTTCTCTTGACGCCGAGATAAACATAGGCGGATCTCTCAATGTTTTAAGGCTCTGCGTAGAACACAAAACCGAGAAATTTATTTTTTCATCGACCGGAGGCGCCCTTTACGGAGAACCGGAAAAACTTCCCGCAGGTGAATCGACCCCAGCCCTTCCCCTCTCCCCCTACGGAATCTCGAAACTCTCAACGGAAAATTACGTAAGGTACCACTCAAGGACCCATGGTTTCGGACACGTTATCCTTAGATACTCAAACGTGTACGGAGAAAGACAGAACCCCGAGGGTGAAGCCGGAGTGATAGGGATTTTCTGCGAGAATATAATCAGCGGAAAACCCTGCCTCATATTCGGAGACGGAGAACAGACGAGGGATTACGTGCATGTCTCTGACGTCTCCCGGGCAAATCTGCTC
>JAPOQQ010000007.1 GCA_026710625.1 Candidatus Dadabacteria bacterium
ACGGAGTGGTATATCTCTCCCGGAGGAGTCTCAAAACCGTTGTAGACCAGCACGAAATGCCTGATCAGGGATTCCATTTTTGTGTAGACAAGCTCTTTTTCGGGCAAAACGATATCGGGAAGGTCGGCTATGTAGGGACCGTCGGGAAGATTGTCAAGAGCCTGCTCGATTATACGGAGGCTCTGTCTCATCTCCTCCATCCTGCAGAGGTACCTGGCGTACGCGTCTCCTTCATTGGCAATCGGTATATCGAACTCGTAGTTTTCGTAATCAAGGTAGGGAACGGCCTTTCTTACATCGTAGGGAACGCCGCTTCCCCTCAGTATGGGACCGGTAATTCCGAGATCAACAGCCTGCTCCTTACTTATAACCGCCACTCCCTTTGTGCGATCAATCCATATCTTGTTTCTCGTAAGAAGTCCGTCTATCTCGCTTAAGGTCTCGGGAAATATCTTAAGGAAGTTCCTTATGGTGTCTGGGAAATCCTCGGGAAGATCCATGGGAAGACCCCCCACCCTCGGGTATGAGGTCGTGAGTCTCGCTCCGCACACCATCTCGAGAATCTCGTAGATACGCTCCCTCTCCTTGAAGCAGAAAAGAAAAGCAGTCATCGCGCCAAGATCCATGGCGTTTGCGCCTATGCCTATGAGATGGGACTCGATTCTTCCGAGCTCAAACATTATCACCTCGGCCACCTTGGCCCTCGGGGGAATCTCATCCTCAATTCCAAGGAGCTTCTCAACGGCCAGTATGAAGCCTATGTTGTTGCATATCGAGGCCAGGTAATCCATCCTGTCGGTGTATGGAAGGCATTTCTGATAGGTGATGTCCTCGCAGAGCTTCTCTATTCCCCTGTGCAGATAGCCGATATGAGGAACGGCTTCCTTGACTTTCTCCCCGTCAAGATAAAGAACCACCCGCAGAACTCCGTGGGTTGACGGATGCTGCGGCCCCATGTTAAGCATCATGGTATGCTTTCTCGTGCCGTCGGCCTCAGTGCCTAGCTCTTCTGTGACAATCTCTACTCTTTCCATCACTCAAGCCCTTCATCAAGAGCCCGCTCGAAACATCTCTTTGAAGATTCCCTGTCTCTCACGTCGAAATCTTTTCTCAGCGGAAACTGGTCGTAATCATCGGGCATCAGTATTCTTCTCGGGTCGGGGTGTCCCCTGAAAGTTATCCCGAACATATCGTACGCCTCTCTCTCAAGCCAGTTCGCCCCGGACCACACTGACGTTACGGAATCAATCGCGGGGTTATCCTGCTCAAGGGCAGCCTTGAGCCTTATTTTCAGGTTCTCTTCGTAGTTCTCACCAAAGCGGTGAAGGAGGTAGACAACTTCGTACCTTGGGAATTTAACGGTCAGATAGTCGACAACCGTAACGTCCACAAGGTAAGTAAAACCGAGCGTGTTTTTCAGAAGCGAACAGCACTCGACTATGGATTCTGCCTTTACGGTAAAGGTGATCTCTTCGCGGAATGTGCTCTCCGAAAGGATGTACCCGCTTATTTTTTCCCTTATTTGATCGACAGGGTCAGCTGGGGAGGTCATACGATCGGGGGTCCCTCGTTATCTATTTTCTGCTGAATTTTCATGACGGCGTCAATAAGGGCCTCGGGTCTCGGGGGGCAGCCTCCAACGTAAACATCCACCGGAAGAAACTCGTCTATCCCCTGAACAACTGCGTAGCTGTCAAAAGGTCCGCCACCGCATGTACACGACCCCATCGCTATTACCCACTTGGGCTCGGGCATCTGCTCGTAAATTCTTCTGCACACCGACGCCATCTTGTAGGTTATGGTGCCGGAAACTATCATCAGATCCGCCTGTCTCGGCGAGAACCTTACAGCTTCGGCCCCGAATCTCGCGATATCAAACCTTGAGGAAAAAGTTCCCATCATCTCAATAGCGCAACAGGCAGTTCCGAAAGCCATGGGCCACAGACTGTTTTTCCTTCCCCAGTTGGCAACCGCGGAGATTTTGGTCGTGAGAAAACCGTCTCCGCCGAGAAGTGGTCCGCTGCTTACTCCCATTCCAAAGCTCCTTTCTTGAGAACGTAAAAATACCCGCCGATTACAACAACAAGAAACGCCAGCACCTCAATAAGTGCCACCATTCCAAGCTCCCTGAACACAACCGCCCAGGCTACAAGGAACACAATTTCTATGTCAAACAGTATAAAAAGAGCTCCTATGAGGTAATACTTGAGCGAAACCTTCTCCCTCGCGTCTCCCTTGGGAACCATTCCCGATTCATACGGAATCAGCTTGCGCCAGCTTCCGTATCTTTTCGGACCGAACAGATAGGAAACGGACAAAAGCGCCGCGGCCAGAACGATCGCTATGACTATTATCAGGAGGACGGGGACATACTGCTCTAACACAACACAAACAAGGTTAGTATCAGGGGACAAATTGTCAAGAGAATCTCCCGCTCCCCGTAAGAAGCAAATTGAATTGACCGTTTTTTGAATTTTTTAGTTGGCCAGTTTTGTTTTTTTTAAATCAGTCTCGAAGGGCAAGCCCGAAGAAACTGATTTGAAACCGCCTCACTATCCCGGCGCGACCATCCTCATCTCTTCCGCTTCTTCTACCAGGTTCCTTTGCGATAGAGGGTTCTTGTTGAACACGTAACGTCCTGTTTACGCCAAATCGTACAACGAATCGGCCGTACGTGCTATCGCCTCGGCAAGGGATACGCGGGGTCGCCAATGCAGGTCGCGGCACGCCTTGTCAATGCGAAAGTAGTGATGCGTATTCAGGTAGCGAACCGCGAACCGGGACAGGCCGTCCTCCGGGACCATACCCCGTCGTATCACAGCATGGAAGCCCTCCACAATGCCCGCTCCTGCATACGCCACCCAGTAGGGAATACGTCGTCGGATGGGACCGTACCCTGACGCCATAAGCAGGCGTTCTATGAACTCGAAAAACGGGGTCGGCTCCGCGTTCGTCACGAAATATGCCTGACCGGATATCAACCCGTTCGAGTCAAGGCCCCGTTCTGCGGCCAGCACAGCATCGACCACATTGTCGATATAGACGAAATCGGATAACTTGTCCCTCCGGCCAACTTCTCGGATACCCGCCCCGTCTGCCCGTTTGAAAATGTTCGGGAGGAAACGTTGGTCTCCAGGACCGAAGACGAGATGAGGACGTAACGCACATGCCCGGGTTACACCCTCGGCAGCGAACTCCAGAATACGCCGTTCCGCCGCTATCTTGCTGTCCACGTAGGCGCTCATAGATGCTCCCGCATAAGGAAGGGTCTCGTCTCCGGCCTCAATATCCCTGCCCTCGTAAACCACGCTGGCTGAACTGATATGCACGAGTTTGCGTATGCCAACCCTCCTGCATGCTTCTATCACGTTGACCGTCCCGCCGTAGTTCACGGACCACATTTCATCCCGTGCCGTGTTGCGGGTCTGTACGACGGAGGCGCAGTGGATAATCGTCTCGCATCCGTGGCAAGCCCGGACGAGGGCCGATAGGTCTCTGATATCCACGTTCAGGAATCGCACGTCGGACCGAAACGGATGGCAATGCGGACTGACCACCCGCACATCCCGTCCCTTGTCGGCCAATGCGTGGACAACCGCCTCGCCGATGAACCCGCATCCGCCTGTTACCAGTACGGAACCTCCTATGAGCGCGTTCTGAATATCCAGTCCCATATAGGCGTAATCACTCCGTAATTCCCTCCTTGGCTATGATGTGCGTCGTGACTTGCGGCGTAGTGGTTCGCGAGCCATGCCAAACGGTAGGGGAGACGCAGATTCGTATGATGCAGTATGTTGATAATGCTATGGGCCAGAACGACCGCCAGGAACGTCCCGATATCCAGGGGACCGACTGTTGCTATTGAACCCAGCAGGACAGCCAGTCCTGCGACCATTTCTACCGGATGCAGATACAGGGAGTCGACGGCGGTGGGATGCAGGTTCATGTGATGGACCCAGTGTATCCTCTGCATGATTGTCCGTCTGTGCAGCAGACGATGCAACCAGTAGTATCCGAAATCGTAGAGCAACAGGACGAGGACGGGGTCGTACCAAGTGAAAGATCCGTCCGGGTCTATCAGGACTTCGTTGAACGTCACGATTGCGACAAGGTAAACCGCCAGGGCAAGGGTTCCATTCATCGCGGCGTTCCTGTAACGGTTTGCGAGACGATGACCGTCTCCCTCGGCTATCCTCCAGTCGTAGAACCTGAGATAGGTCAATTGAGCCACGATAATGAACCCGCTCATCACCAGAACCGCACTCGTTATATAGGTCATCTGGACATCCTTCGTTCAGCCGTACTCAATCGACGTTTCATTTCGGGAATGTAATCTATTGCGGTCATTGTCTGACTCCTCCCTGATTGCGGACTTCAACGTATTGGGAACATTCGGTCAGTCTAGGTATATTTGACTAATATAAATACCATGAATGTGCACTGTCAAGTCTCAGTTCAGCTTACTCTCTACAGAGAATCTCCCGCTTCCGTAATCAGGTTTTTACGGTCACCAATGGGGAAAAACCTGAAAAACGGTTAACATATCCCGGGTTGGCCGAACATGGAAAAAGGAATCGCAAAAGCGTACGAACTTGTAAGCAGTTCTAACGAAATCGTCGTTCTTACAGGGGCGGGAATCTCGGCTGAAAGCGGCATTCCTACATACAGAGGGCAAGAAGGGCTCTGGAGAAATTACGATCCCCACGAGCTTGCGACACCCGAGGCCTTTTTCAAGAATCCCAAGCTCGTATGGGAGTGGTACGACTCGAGGAGGGCCATAATGAAAAACGCCAAGCCCAATCCGGGTCACTTTGCGATAACCGCGCTTGAAAAAGAAAAAAGGGATTTCACACTTATAACGCAAAACGTAGACGGGCTTCACTTCGCAGCCGGGACCCGGAACGTAATAGAAATCCACGGAAGCCTCTGGGAAATTAAATGCACGGAATGTGAAAAAATAGAAAAAAACTACCAGGTGCCTATTCCGGAACTTCCCCCTAAGTGCGACGCCTGCGGTGGGGTAATGAGGCCGAACACAGTGTGGTTTGGAGAAATCATCCCGATGGAGAGAATAGACAGGTGCCTGTTCGCCATAGAGCAATGCGACCTTCTGCTGATAGTGGGAACCTCAGGAGTGGTTGAACCGACGGCTTCAATGGGACTTATAGCGAAAAAAAGCGAAAAACCCGTTGTGGAAATCAACATCGAGATAACCCCGGGCACGGGTCTTTACGACGCAAGCGTAATGGGAAAATCGGGAGAAATACTTCCCCTGCTCGTGGAATCTGAGACTTCTCGAAACCGCATGTAACGAAAAATCAGGCCGGGTCTCCAGATCCTAGATGAGAGAATCCATCCAAAAAAATTCGCGAGAACTTAAAAAAATCAAGCACCTCTGTACGCCGGACCATCCAGACACAACTGCTATTATTAGGCAGTTGCAGTTGTTAAGTTTGATAGACCACTCGCATTGAGTATTTTTCATTATTAGGCAACACGGAGAAGACTTATCTTGAACAAAGGAAAAAGCGGCTGTTTTACAGGTGAATTAACATCGCGATGCCTTTGGGTATTCCTGGCACTAGTTGCGGTGCTCGGTTTTGCTGGCTGCGGCAGTGAGAGTTCATCTTCTGCAAATTCAACTGGAACCTCGTTGCCAGAATCGACCGAAACAGCACCGCCGGAACCGGTTGAACCGTCACCCCCTACAAAACCTTCGTTACCACCGTCGCCGCCACCACTGCCCTGCGGTATAGGGGATGAACCATGGCAAGAAGGTATGTTTTGTCCCAGCGACAATTTTCATCAATACTGCGCGGACCTGAGTAAAGCCTTCAGCACAGATGCTAAACAAGGCACATACGTGGATGAAAACAACTGGCTTCGGTCCTGGAGTCACGAAACCTATCTCTGGTACGATGAAATCGAAGAGGTAGATCCGGCCTGCTGCACTACGCCGGAGTACTTTGAGCTAATGAAAACAAAAGAGACGACATCTTCGGGAAAGCCAAAGGACAGGTTCCATTTCTCACAGCCCACCAGAGAATACCGGCAACTTTCCAATGAGGGGGTTGCGGTTGGATATGGAATCAGACTCAAAATTCTGCAACGCTCGCCTCCGCGAAATGTGGTGGTAGTCTACACCGAACCCGGCTCGCCCGCAGCCGGCGTCAATCTTGTGCGCGGCACACAGATCCTCAGCGTTGACGGCATTGATGTCGTAAATTCCACCGACGAGAATGATATAGAGAGGATAAATGCCGCTTTGAATCCATCTGCCGGCGATACGCACACTTTCACTGTTAAAGATCCCGGTTCATCTTCACAGGAACGCTCCGTGACAATGACCGCTAGGGAGATAACGGTGCATCCTGTACAGAACGTAAAAGTGATAACCACCTCCGAAGGCGACCGAGTAGGTTACATGTTGTTTAATAGGCACAATGACCCGGCAGCACAACCGCTCATAAATGCCGGCAACACGTTTAGGAGAGGAAGCGGCATCAATGATCTAGTGCTTGATCTTCGCTATAATAATGGCGGATTCCTCTACATCGCACAGATTATAGCGTCGATAATAGCCGGGTCCGCAGGCAATGGGAAAAACTTCGCAACAATTGAATATAACGACAAAACAGACAATATATCCACTCCCTTTGCCGACGCGTTCAAAGATGAAAACGGTACTGTGCACCTACTGCCGGACCTTGATCTTACGCGCCTGTTCGTCCTGACCAGTCCCAGCACCTGTTCGGCAAGCGAACTGATCATCAACAGCCTGCGCGGCATCGACATAGAGGTAATATTGGTTGGTTCGACCACATGCGGCAAGTACCACGGCTTTGTTTCGACAGACAATTGCGGCACGACTTATTCCACTATCCAGCTAAGGGTTGTTAATAACAAGGGAGTTGCCGATTATGATGACGGTTTCTCGCCTACCTGTTCCGTTGCGGATAATGATTATGACCACCAGCTCGGCGACCCAGAGGAAAGCCTTCTTAAAACAGCCCTCGCTTATCAGACCGACGACGCATGTCCTTCCTCAAGTTCAGCTCAAGTCCGAGAGGCCGCGACGAAAAGTTCCCAGGAAGAATCGTTATCAATCGACCCTGCTCCCTCGCCGTATTCCAGTTTCCCTGGGCTGATTCTCAATCGGTAAACTTTTAAACAAACCCGATTTTATACTTTTTCCGTACCGTAACCTGCAGCACTGCATGCTGTAATTTTTTAACGTTGCCTACGTGGCTTAATAAATTAGGGACTTACATACATAACTAGACAAAATGAGAAAGAGGGACCCGGTTTCTAAAAAAATTCTCTATAGGGAAAAGTTGCGCCTAATCTTCTAATTAGAACCGGTCAGCCGTATTATACTGAAATTACTTAATTATTTACCTGAAATTCTCTTGACAACCATAAACTCCTTTTATAGGATAGGAGAAAGCAGTTGGAACTTATATAGATAAGCAAAGATAGGGGGAGGCTATGGGTAAACAAAAGAGCAAGACACCGAAGGAAAAGCGTCAAATTCTTCGTCTATTGCTTTTGAAATTACAAGATCAGGACATCCAATACGTTGAAGCTCGTTGGATAGGTAGCAAAAAACCTGAACCTGATGTTCCTGAGAATGTCGTGAGAGTGTCTTTTTACATCAATGATAAGGTTATGGCTTCACTTGATGATAATATGTACAATGACCTTTGTTTAATCATGCCTAATTAAAACGAAGAAACCGTCCCAACATAGGGGTCCACTTCTGTCTAGTTATGCATGTAAGCCCCGATGATTTAGCTCTTTTGCCAAATAGTTTTTCCATTATCTATCGGCAACATGCAGCAACCGCTGCTATGAAGAAAAGGATCGCTGCGGCGAAGAGTTATTTATCAATTGCCAAGCAGGGAAAAAACCCTGGCAAACCTCGGAGCGTGTTCTAGACACGTAAATATATGCTGTTTATTAATACGGCCGCTGATGCGCTTTGCTACCTTGCGTCGCATATCTCCATGGCTACTTTTACCGCCTGAATCATGCTCTCGGGGCGCGCCGCACCCTTCCACGCTATGTCAAAAGCGGTTCCATGGTCAGGAGAAGTCCGCAGTATAGGCAGTCCCAAGGTGACGTTGACCCCGGTATCGAAAGAAAGCATCTTGAAGGGCACGAAGCCTTGGTCATGGTACATGGCAACCACAAGGTCCCACTTGCCGCGAAGAGCGTCGTAGAAAAGAGTGTCCGCGGGAAGGGGACCCTCGACCGATATTCCCTCGGCTCTCGCCCTCTCAAGAGCCGGAATGATATGCTCCTGCTCCTCGTTTCCGAAAGATCCTGACTCTCCAGCGTGCGGGTTGAGCCCGCAGACAACTATCTTGGGATCCTCGACGCCGAATCTTTTTTTGAGTTCCCGAGCGGATATGGAGACGGTCAGATAAACGCTTTCTTCCGTAATCATGTCCGGAACTTCGCGAAGGGGAACATGTATCGTCACGGGCGCGACGCGGAATCTCGTTCCTTCAAAAAGCATTACCACGTTTTCAGAACCTGTAAGGTCCATAAGCATTTCCGTGTGTCCCGGGTAAGTAGAACCGGCCATGTGTATGGATTTCTTGCTTATGGGAGCCGTAACTATGGCGTCAACTTCTCCTGCAAGGGCCATGGCCACGGCCTTTTCTATGCACGCGACAGATGCCCTACCCGCTTTTGCAGACCTCACGCCCGCTTCAATATCTGCCAAGGAAAAATCCGTAGGATCTATAATTGACAGGAGACCGCCTTTTCCGAACTCGCCGTTAGCCCTCTGGAGCACCGGTTCGCTTCCGATAAACACGATATCGTATATATCCTCGAAAAAACCGTCGTAAAAAGCTCTTATGCAGACCTCTGGGCCTATCCCGTTCGGGTCTCCCATCGTTACAGCTATTTTTGATTTTCCGCTCACGAAAACACCTCTTGATTTTTCTTCAGCTAGATAAGACCGTCTTTGTCTTTCGATACTTTTGGGAAAAGCTCCATTACGTTCTCAAAAACAACCTGAGTAAACTCCTCAAGAGACAATCCCCTGAGCTCCGAAATAAGCCTGGCTACGTAAACGACATTACACGGTTCGTTTGGTTTTCCCCTCTGGGGCACCGGAGCCAGGTAAGGAGAATCCGTCTCGTAAAGAAGCCTTTCAATGGGGATTCTGGCCGCCGCGTCCCTTACCTCCTCGGCCCTCTTGAAAGTGACTATGCCCGAGAAGGAAATGAAAAAACCGAGATCAAGATACTTCTTCGCCGTTTCGTAATCCCCTGAAAAACAGTGAATAACTCCGGGCCTCGAGCCGAGGTCAGCCCCACGAAGCATCGAAAGCAGTTCCTCCTCCGCGTCCCTTACGTGAACCACGAAAGGAAGGCTGTGCCTTCTTGCAAGTTCCATGTGAGCCTCAAACGACCTTATCTGATCTTCCCTGGGGGAATTCATGTAGTGATAATCAAGCCCGGTCTCTCCAATCGCCACTACCTTCGGATCTTCGGCTATTCCCTCAAACTCCCGCATCACCTCTTCATTGAAACTGGAAGCGGAGTGCGGGTGGATTCCGACCGATACGTAAACTCCCCTGTATTTCCTCGAAAGCTCTATGGTGGCAAGCGAGGACTCAAGCCCCGTCCCGATGGATATGATTTTCCCGATACCTTCGGCCGCGGCCTTAGACACTGCGCCCACGGGGTCCTCTAGGCTAAGCAGATGCGCGTGGGAATCAACCAGCATACAGCTTATTTCTTCTCCTTTAAAAGACCTGATACTTCGTCAAGAAATTCGTTTACATCCTTAAAGGACCTGTATACCGAAGCAAACCTGACGTAAGCAACTTCATCAATCTCGTAAAGCTTGGATATTAACCTCTCTCCTATCTTTTCGCTGTGTATCTCCCGCTCCCCGCTTTCCAGAAATTCTTTTTCCAGGGCGGACGCGAAATCCTCTATGACCTCGGTGCTGATCGGTCTTTTTTCACACGCCCGTCGCATTCCGCTTATTATCTTGTTGCGGTCAAACTCTTCCCTGCGGCCGTCCTTTTTCACCACCATCATTTCGGCGTGGTGAATTCTCTCGTAGGTGGTAAATCTCTCCTGGCAGTCATTGCACTCCCTGCGCCTTCTGACGGAAAAACCGTCTTTTCCTTCTCTTGAATCAACTACTCTGGTATCATCAGATTTGCAGAAAGGACACTTCATTTCTCATCCACCGAGTCTGTGACCGTAAACGGGAAAACGCAGGCACAGTTCCTTCACGTCTTCCTTTATTCTACCGAGAATCTTTTCATTCTCATGATTGTTAAAAGCTTCCATTATGAAGCCTGATATCGCGTCGATTTCCGGTTCCTTCATCCCTCTTGTGGTAATCGCGGGAGTTCCAATCCTTACACCGCTTGTGACCATGGGAGGACGGGGATCAAAGGGAATAGTGTTTTTATTGACCGTTATGCCCGCCTTCTCAAGCGTCTGCTCAACAACCTGCCCGGTAAACTCCGTTTCCGTGAGATCAACAAGCACCAGGTGGTTATCGGTTCCGCCCGAGACAAGCTTAAGACCCGCATTTATGAGATTTTCCCCGAGACGCTGCGCATTTTTCACCGTCTGGCGCTGGTATTCTAAAAACTCGGGTTCGAGAGCCTCCTTGAACGCAACGGCCTTGGCCGCTATGACGTGCATAAGCGGACCGCCCTGGGTTCCGGGAAAAACCCTGCTGTTTACGGTCTTTGCGTGCTTTTCCTTCATCATTACCATGCCGCCTCGCGGTCCTCGAAGGGTCTTATGGGTGGTAGTAGTCACGAAATCGCAGTGGGGCACGGGATCCGAGTGAAGTCCGGCGACCACAAGTCCCGCCGGATGCGCTATGTCCGCCAGCAAAAGCGCCCCACACTCATCCGCTATGCTTCTGAATTTCGCATAGTCCACATCCCTCGGGTAAGCGCTCCAGCCAGCGATTATGAGTCCGGGAGAGTGTTCCAGGGCAAGATCCCTCACCTCATCGTAATCAATCGTCCCCGTTTCTCTCGAAACTCCGTAGGCAACGACATTGTAAAGCCGTCCCGAAAAATTAACGGGGTGTCCGTGGGTAAGATGTCCCCCGTGGTCAAGTCTCATGCCCAGAACAGTCTTTCCGGGCTCAAGCGCGGCGAAAAACACGGCCATGTTCGCCTGGGCTCCTGAGTGCGGCTGCACATTAACGGCGTCCGCACTGAAAAGCTCAAGGGCTCTCTCTCTCGCCAGGTCCTCGGCCACGTCGACGAATTCGCACCCACCGTAATAACGCCTTCCGGGGAGACCTTCGGCATACTTGTTAGTAAGCACAGATCCCATGGCCTCCATGACGGCGTCGCTCACGTAGTTCTCAGACGCTATCATCTCGAGTTTCCATTCCTGGCGCTGTGTTTCCATGCGGATGACTTCCGCTATCTGCTCATCAACTGTCCTTAGACGAATCATCTGCTCACCTCGAAACGAAAAAGCATTGTGAAGACGGCCCTCCAGCGCCAAGCGCTGTCCGGCGCAACGGCCCGGCAATAGTGCCGCATCTTGGAAAAAAGCTGCACGATAATTGTGTAAAGTTAAAGTGAGAAATCACGGGATATTCATCTTTCCCGAGGAAAAGAATACCGAATGCCCCGGCAAACCTCAATTTCGTTATAAATGCCGCGCGGGGAAACAGAAAACCCCTTGGGAACGGATAAGCCGGTGCGGGGAAATCTAATGGCGAAGACCGCTAAACGAAACGGGTACATAGAGATAAAAGGCGCCAGGGAAAACAACCTGAAGAACATAGACGTCCTGATCCCCCAAAACAGGTTCACAGTGGTGACCGGTCTCAGCGGTTCGGGCAAGTCATCCCTTGTGCTTGACACGGTTTACAAGGAAGGACTGAGAAGGTACATCGACTGCCTTTCAACCTACGCAAGACAGTTTATAGAAAAAGTCGAGCGCCCCGCGATGGACGACATAGAAGGTCTCCCAACCCCGATAGCTATCGAAAGCCGGAACAACGTCATAAATTCCCGTTCCACAGTAGGCACCACAACCGAAATATACGACTACATGAGGCTTCTGTTCGCGAAAATCGGAAAAACCCGCTGCCCAGGATGCGAAGAGGAAGTGATGGAGCACTCTCCCCAGTCTCTAACTCGGCTGCTGCTCGAAAAATTCTCAGGGAAAAGAGCCGTCGTCTGCTTTGAGACAGAACAGGGAGCAGATCTTTCGCAGTACATGAAAAAAGGCTATTCACGCACCTACCGGGACGGAAAAACCCGGGACATGGAAGAAAGCATTGGGGATCTTGACGCAAAGACTCAGATAGTCACCGCTAGAACCACTATAGGCGAGCGGTCGAAATCGAGGATTACAGAAGCGCTTGAGGCCGCTTTTTCCGAGAGCAGTCGGACGTTTGTACACATTGTTTCAGGGCAAAGTCTCCGTTTCTCAAGAGAACTTCGCTGTGATCTTTGCGACATTGCGTTTGAAAAACCCACCCCGAACACGTTCTCCTTTAACAGCCCCTATGGGGCTTGCGAGCGATGTAGTGGATTCGGAAGAAACCTCGAAATTGACCCCGAACTCCTCGTTCCGGACCCCGGTCTCAGTCTCGCCGAAGGGGCGATAGAGCCCTTCACAAAAACTTCCTACAGAAGGCAGATGAGAAAACTGCTTGCCTTCGCCGAGGACGCGGGAATAGACACCGAAAAGCCCTTCTCGGAACTTTCGGGAAGGGAGGAAGACCTCGTCTTGAACGGAAACGAGGACTACCACGGCGTGAAAGGATACTTCAAAAGGCTTGAGCGGAAAAATTACAAAACCCACATAAGGGTTTTTCTCTCGAGGTACCGCTCCGCCTTTACCTGTGAGGACTGCGGGGGAGGTAGGCTCAAGCAAAAAGCCCTTAACGTGCAGATAGAGGGGAAAAGCATATTCTATCTTTCCCAGATGTCCGTAAAGGATCTGAAATCCTGGTTTGACCGCTTGACCCTGTCCGCTCATGAACTGGAGATCGCCTCCGACATAATGAAGGAAATAAACTCGCGGCTGGATTTTCTTATCCACGTGGGACTTGATTACCTGACCCTCTCAAGGCTCACCCGCACTCTCTCGGGCGGAGAAGCGCAGAGGATAAACCTTGCCTGCCAGATGAGTTCGCGGCTTACCGAGACCCTGTATATTCTGGACGAGCCCTCGATCGGTCTGCACCCCAGGGACATGAGCCGGCTTAATTCGCTGATAAGAGAACTCCGGGGAAGAAACAATACCATCATACTCATAGAGCACGATCTTGACACCGTAAAGTCCGCCGACTACATAGTGGAACTCGGTCCCCGGGCGGGAGACGCCGGGGGAGAGGTCGTGTATCAGGGGACTCTGAAGAGTTTTCTGCGTTCGGCGAAAAACTCAACCACGAAAAAATACCTCGCAAACGAAAAGAGAATAGAAGTTCCCGCTTCCCGCAGAAAGACCACTGACAACTCAATAAACGTAATCGGCGCGAGCGAAAACAACCTTAAGAGTATAAACGTCTGCTTCCCCCTTGGAACTCTCACGTGCGTAACCGGGGTATCGGGTTCGGGGAAAAGCTCGCTCGTAAACGACATCCTGTATAACGCTCTTCTCAGGAAATTCAGAAGAAAAACGGACAGGGTCGGAAAACACGAACGGATAGAGGGCACAGACAATATAGACGACGTGATAATCCTTGATCAGGCGAGCATAGGCAGAACCTCAAGATCAAACCCCGCCACTTACATAAAGGTTTACGACGACATACGCAAAATCCTCGCCGGACACTACCAGGCGAAGCTCCGCAAGCTCACTCCGTCACATTTTTCCTTCAACGTGAGGGGAGGCCGTTGCGAGAAATGTATGGGCGAGGGAAGCCACAGGGTCGAGATGCACTTTCTCGCCGACGTCATGGTGACATGCGAGGAATGCGGAGGAAAAAGGTTCGGAAAAGAGGTTCTTGCCTACAGGTACAAGGGGAAAAACATAGACGACATGCTTAACCTCACCGTCGATCAGGCTATGGATTTCTTCTCGGGAAGCCTGGCCGTTACCAGAAAACTCAAGGTTCTAAAGGATGTCGGATGCGGTTACCTGAGGCTCGGTCAGCCCGCAACGACGCTGTCGGGAGGAGAGGCGCAGAGAATAAAAATAGCCCGGGAACTTTCGAAGAAAGAAAAAAACAACATCCTCTACATCCTTGACGAACCCACGGTCGGACTTCACATCGACGACATAGGGAAACTCCTCAGTGTCCTCAACAGGCTCCTCGACGCCGGAAACAGCGTGATAGTGATAGAACACAACCTTGAGATGATAAAATGCGCCGACCATGTAATCGATCTAGGACCCGAAGGTGGAGACAAAGGAGGACGGATAGTGGCCGCGGGCACTCCGGAGCAGGTTGCTTCTGTAAAAAACTCCTACACGGGAGAGCACCTGAGGCCGCTTCTCGGTTAGCCGGGTTATGTATTTTTTCGACATGGGGTAGAATAGAACTTTAAAAATAATTTTCTGGAGAGAAAAAATGCTTGCAGACAGAAAAATACCTTTCAGCGAATCCAAGGAAGAAGAGTGGGAAATTCTTAAACAGAAGACCGAGGGCGGCATAGAACTTATGCTCGAAGACTCCCAGCGGTGGTTTCTCGCTACTACAGAAGGCGATGGCATCAGGATAACTTCAGCCGAGAAGAACGTGCGGCCGCTTGCAGTCCGCGAACCGCCACTTATCGAGTTTGATGAGTTCAAAAGAGTGGCAGGAGTCTATAATGAAGCCTTTTTCGGCGGAATCGGTGATCTTTCGGGAAGACTCGAGGCCCACAACTCAAGCCCGAACATGCGTTATCTCTTCATGCTGATTTACTATCTGATCTAGAGAATTCCCCAAACAGACTCCTAGGCTATTTCAAAAAAACAATTTGAAATAGCCTAATTTATCCGTTAGACTGCGACTTGCTATGATTGATCGCAATCTGTCACCAAAGCTCATCGAAGCGGCACGGAAGTTTCCCTCCATAACGCTTACGGGACCTCGGCAAAGCGGTAAGACGACACTGTGCAAGTTCTTGTTTCCACGTCACCCGTACTCAAGTCTCGAAGCTCCGGATGTACGAGCTTTCGCAACGGAAGACCCGCGGGCTTTTTTGGCTCAATTTCCAAAAGGTTGCATTATAGACGAGGTACAGCGGGCGCCTGATCTTCTCTCCTACCTGCAGGGCATAATCGACGAAGACCCAGCACCGGGACGCTGGATACTTACGGGTTCGCAGAACTTCTCTTTACTCAAGTCGGTCAGTCAGTCGTTAGCGGGACGGACAGCGGTATACAACCTGTTTCCTCTGGTATGTAACGAAATTACGCGGTTCGATAAATATCCCGGGAATCTTGAAGAGACCCTCTTTGCCGGCGGATACCCACGCATATTCGATCTTGACCTTGACCCGGTAGACTGGTTCCGCTCATATGTCACCACCTACATAGAACGGGACGTGCGGTCAATCAGCAATGTGACCGATATCGCGACATTTCAACGGTTTGTCCAACTGTGTGCCGGCCGTACGGCGCAACTACTTAACTATTCGTCACTGGCTAATGACTGCGGCATATCACAACCGAGCGCGAAAGCCTGGCTTAACATACTTGAGACAAGCTTTATCGTTTTCCGCCTTCCGCCATTTCACTCGAATCTGCGCAAGAGGCTTGTGAAAATGCCAAAGCTGCATTTCTACGACACGGGGCTTGTCTGCTGGCTTCTGGGTATCCGCACGCCCGAGCAGTTGCGCTCACATCCGCTCCGCGGTCCGATATTCGAAACCTGGGCAGTCTCGGAGATAAAAAAACACCGAAGCAACGGGGGCAAAACGGGAGGTCTTTCATTCTACCGCGACCGTAACGGAGCGGAAGGAGATCTTATCATTGAGTCTCCGTCACGCATTACTCTCATCGATGCCAAGTCCACCGCGACGGCATCATCCAGTCTGTTCAGCGGGGTACGCCGTGTCCGCCGACATCTAAGCAGATTGCCCCGTCCGTGCAACAACATCATAGTCTATGGCGGTGATCAGCTTCAGCAACGCGCGGACGGGAATATCGTGCCCTGGCATAAACTGCATGAAACAGATTTTCAGGGATGATAATTGGCTCCGGCGGCAGGACTCGAACCTGCGACCCGATGATTAACAGTCATCTGCTCTGCCAACTGAGCTACACCGGAACTGTAGAAAATAGAAAAAAGCCAAGGAGTAGTTAATTTTATATAGATAAGAAAAACAGTCAACAAATCTAATACCGAGTAAAAATGGCCGGAAAAGAAGAAGAAAAAAAGAAGCCGAAGGAAGTGAGTCCACCTCTTCCCGCACTTTCAAACTCCCTGCAAAGCTATCTGGCACAGATCAGAGACTACCCTGTTTTGAGCAGGAAAGAAGAATACGAACTCGCCATGAGGCACAGGGAAACGGGTGATCTTGAGGCCGCCAGAAAACTGATCGTATCAAACCTGAAGTTCGTCGTGCGTATTGCAAACGAATACAAAAACTACAACGTAAACACCTTGGATCTTATCCAGGAAGGCAACCTAGGACTCATGAAGGCCGTAAGAGGGTTTGATCCTACCAAGGGATACAGACTCATCTCATACGCGGTCTGGTGGATAAGGGCCTACATACAGAACCACATAATGAAAAACTGGAGCCTGGTAAAAGTCGGGACGAACCAGTCGCAAAGAAAGCTCTTCTACAAACTTAGGTCAACGAAAAACAAAATCGAATCCACAGGAGCCGAGATGGAGGAGGATATTTACTCCGAGATAGCCAAGGAACTTGACGTGCCGGACAGCCAGGTAATCCAGATGGACCGGGTAATGTCCGGAAAAGACCTGTCTCTTGACGCAAACATAGAAGGCAGCACGGAACGTACCTACGTTGACATGCTGGGGGACACGTTTGATCAGGAGCAGTTCCTCGAAGATTCCCAGATCCGCCCGCTTGTGGCCAAGAAGATAAAAGAAACCCTGGCGAACCTAAAGGACAGGGAAAGATACATTATCGAAAGACGGGTTCTCACCGATTCTCCCGAGACTCTTGAAAAGCTTTCCCGTAAATTCGGCATCTCAAGAGAACGTGTAAGACAGATAGAAAAAAACGCTCTTAAAAAAATCCGGCAGGAATTCCAAAAAGAGCATTTTCACGTATAGAATTCCCGAGACAAGCATAAGTCCGAGAGAATTTTTGCCTATAACTCACTGAAATTTCTACCTATTTACGAACTTTTTGTTTCTCAGTTGCAATTGCAATTTTTAATTGAATTAGTGCCCGAATTATAATATGTTCTATATTAGGGTGTGCGGGTTTTTATTCTTACATAGCAAATCTAATAGGAGGTATGAAATGAGCAGATTCATAACCCTTGCCTCTTTTTTACTTCTCCTCATACTGATTCCTTTTTCATCGAACGCCCAGCAGTTGTATATAAGTACTGAGTTGGGACTCGGTATCGGGAATTCTTTGGACACCGACGCGAGTGATACTGATTTCGGCACGCTGTGCGATCAACACTTAAACAATCCGGCGGACAATAACCATTTTGCATCTGGTGTATGTTCTTGGGAGACATCAGTGTGGAATAACAGCTTTGACGGTGCAACGGGAATAATCGTCGGCGTCGCTTTAGGCGTCAGCACAGATTTTGGCGCGAGAATTGAAGCCGAGTATTTTAACTTCGGCGCGCAATACGATACGACATCCTCGGTTGTTGGAGGAGGTCAGGATATTGCGGATAAAGCAAATCAGGAGCTTGTCCGTTCTGATGAGCGCATAGGAGCGGTAAATATAAACAGTCTGTTTGTAAATGTTTACTACGACCTTCCGGTCTCCGGGCAACTCCGTCCTTACATCGGAGGCGGGGTGGGTTTCGGAATGACTGAAGTCGAATTTGACGCTGTTTGGGCCCGTAATATAAACCCGGATGTAATTACGACGGCGGACGATGTGGAGTATCTGGGTTCTGGCAACGAAGAAGAGGATCGCCAAGCTCTGCATCGAAGAATCGCTGGCGTCACGAGCACGGCGAGCCATACTCTCGAAGATACGGTGTTCGGTTACCAGGCGGTGGTCGGAGTGGATTATATGCTGACTGATAGTGCTTCAATCGGAGTCAAGGGGCGCTGGGTCCAGTACGCCAAGTTCAGCGGCGGAGATGTATGGGACCAGTTGCGCGGTCACGCCCCCAATAACGGCCCGGGAACGAACACAGTTGAGTATACAATTGAGACTGACGACTTAAGCGCGTTCGGAGTCAGTCTGGTAATGAAATATGCGTTCTGATTTCCGTTTCTCCAATCGAAGCGGAAAAAAGTCTAGCGGATCGAGGTCCCTTATATTTCGTGGGACATGGCGGTGACTTCATGTAAAAGTGAAGGCATAGGGCCAGTCACTGTGAATTCATAGGGGGTCCTCGACCCCGCTTGAGCAAAAAATCTGGGTTCTGCTTTTACAATCGCCTTCTCCGGAACTTCTAAATACCCAACATTAATCCCCTTCCATGGATTTTCTGAGTAGGAATGAGCTTTTTTTCCCCGGATAGCCTGAACATTGCAAAGAGCAATTCTTAAAGGTTACTTGGAATTCTCAAGACAGTCTGATGGATTTATTGAACTCAGAACCGGCGAATTATTGCCAAGCGAGCGGTGGAAAGTCTATTCTCAACTTCGTAGGATGCGGCCCTTCTGGGAGTTTCGGGTCCGCAGCAGCGGTTATTCCCAGAGCGGTTGACAAGATGAGTGCTCTCTCCAAAATCCAGATACAAGCCCTCGAGCCTCAAAGCCCAGGCATCGGACAACTCGGCTTCCGCGCCAGCTCCGATTACCCAGCCCACTTCCGTTGAATCTTTGCTGAAAGAATCGTCGGGATCCACCATGGA
>JAPOQQ010000008.1 GCA_026710625.1 Candidatus Dadabacteria bacterium
ACGGTCATCCCGTCCACTCCGGGCGCTCCCTTGTTGCGCCGGACTCGCTCCAGCGCCTTCCTAAGATTCCCGGGCTCCAACACTTCTTCCATTGTCGGCCCGGCCGCCGGGCGTTCGGTATCGGCTCGCGCCACGCGGACTTCGGTCCCTTCGCAAGCTCCGCTTCGGGCTTCACCCTCGCTCCTCTTGCTAAAGGCCAGCTCCAGCTGGTTGTTCTGCCGCTCTGCCCGCATGAGCTCGCCGCCCTTACTCCCTTCCATCGTTCGGGCCTTCGTCGCTCCCGCAACTACTATGCCCTCTGCTGACTTCTGCGCCGCGGTCACGGCCCTTGCGAACCGCTCAGTCCCTCTCCGGGACACGACGCAGACCTCCCGAGGTAAGACCAGCCGCCTTCACCGCGCACCCGCCGAATTTACCTCCACGGCCCTTGATGACTATGGACTTCGCGATCATTGGCTCGCTCGTCCGGCCGCACAGGCCTCATATCCGGTTCTTGTTCATCGGGTCGCGGCTTTGCTACGCGCTTCCTTCAGACCATGCCTCGCGACATCGCCCTTGCGCTTCGCTAATACTTCACCGCCATCAGGTTGTATAGAAGACTCTCACTTCCAAGCTGCTGTTCATGCTCGGCACACCAAAAAAAGCGGGCAGGGCGCCCGTGCGCCGTGCCCGCTTAGTGGTTTCTACCAAGTACAGGGGGGGGATTTACATCATGCCGCCCATGCCCATCGGCCCGCCAGGAGGCATCCCAGCGCCGCTCAGCGCTTCCTCTTTCTGAAGGTCGACTATCAGCGCCTCGGTGGTGAGCAGAAGGCCCGCGACGCTTGCCGCGTTCTGCATGGCTGTCCTCGTCACCTTCGCGGGATCGAGAATACCGGCCTTTATGAGGTCCGTGTACTCGAGCTTCGCGGCGTCAAAGCCGGTTGAGCCCTTCTGGTTTATCACCTTCTCGACCACTATGGAGCCGTCCCATCCGGCGTTAGAGGCTATTCCCCTAAGGGGCTCCTCAAGCGCTCTCTTCACGATGTTGACTCCCGCCTGCTCCTCGGGATCCGCGCCGTCGTACTTATTGACCGCGGCTATGGCCCTTATGAAGGCCACGCCTCCGCCTGGAACTATTCCTTCCTCGACGGCGGCCCGGGTAGCGTTAAGGGCGTCTTCAACCCTGTCCTTTTTCTCTTTCATCTCGGTCTCGGTGGCGGCCCCAACCCTGATCACGGCCACACCTCCGGCAAGCTTCGCGAGGCGCTCCTGGAGCTTCTCGCGGTCGTACTCGCCGCTTGCTATCCCTATCTGGTTCTTGATCTGGCCTATGCGACCCTCTATGGAACCCTTGGTGCCGGCGCCTCCGACTATCGTGGTGTCGTCGCGGTCTATGACAACTCTCTTGGCCTGTCCGAGATCGGTTATCTTGGCATTATCAAGCTTCATGCCGGCTTCTTCGGATATTACCTGTCCGCCCGTGAGAACTGCTATGTCCTCGATCATGGCCTTTCTGCGGTCCCCGAACCCGGGAGCCTTTATGGCCGCGACCTTGAGCGTTCCCCTGATCTTGTTAACAACCAGAGTCGCAAGAGCTTCTCCCTCGACGTCCTCGGCGATTATCAAAAGGGGCTTGGTGCTTCTCGCCACTTCCTCAAGAAGCGGGAGAAGATCCTTCATGTTGGCTATCTTCTTGTCATAAAGCAGGATGAGCGGATCGTCGAGCTCAACCGTCATCTTCTCGGGCTCGGTTACGAAGTAGGGACTTAGATATCCCCTGTCAAACTGCATTCCCTCAACCACGTCAAGCTCGGTGTCGAGGCTTCTTCCCTCTTCAACGGTTATGACCCCGTCCTTTCCTACCTTCTCCATGGCGTCGGCTATGATGCTTCCGACGTTCTGGTCACCGTTTGCGGAAACCGTAGCCACCTGGGCTATCTCCGTGCGTCCTTTTACCTGCTTGCTGAGCTTCCTTATGTTCCCGGTCACAACCTCGACCGACTGTTCTATTCCCCTTTTAAGCTTCATGGGATCATGTCCCGCAGCCACGAGCTTTATTCCTTCGCGGTATATCGCCTGGGCAAGTATGGTGGCCGTCGTGGTGCCGTCCCCGGCGACGTCGCTTGTTTTCGAAGCGACCTCCTTTACCATCTGGGCTCCCATGTTCTCAAACTTGTCCTCAAGCTCTATTTCCTTGGCCACGGAAACCCCGTCCTTGGTCACGACCGGAGCTCCGAACGTTTTCTCTATCAGCACGTTGCGTCCCCTGGGACCCAGCGTCGCCTTTACCGCGGCCGCGAGCTTGTTAACGCCCTCGAGAACCTTCTCTCTTGCCTCGGTGTCAAATAACAGATCCTTTGCCATTTTATTGCTTCCTCCTTGGTTAATCTTCTATTACCGCGAGTATTTCGTGTTCCGCGATAATCAGGTAATCCTCGCCGCCTAGGGAAACCTCGTTCCCACTGTATTTTCCGAATATGACCCTGTCGCCTGGCTCTACGTCAAGCGGAAGAATCTCTCCGGTTTCAATAAGCCTTCCACGCCCTACGGCGACAACTTCCGCCTGCTGAGGTTTCTCAGCTGCGGTGTCGGGGATTATGATTCCCCCTTCCGTCGTCTCAGACATATCAAGACGCTTTATCAAGACCTTGTCATGTAGCGGTCTCATCTTCATCTCAAATACCTCCTTTTTAACTTTTTAAAGCTGGTCTGGCACTCCTGTCTGTCAAGTGCCAACTATAAAGTAAGCACGTTTTTGCGGGTGTCAAGGGAGAAGGGGGAAAAAAGGGCCTGAAAGCGGCTTGCGGTTTAGAGTTTAAAAAAGCTGAGGCCGCCCACAGGCTGGCCGGGACGACCTCGTTACTCCTTCTACACTTGGCAGACGAGCTGATGAAAATAATACCGTCTGCAGAATCGAATGTCGAGTGTTGCTTTGCGGCGAGATGCAATTTTTACGGGCTAATTCTCTTATTGGGAATTATTTCATGCCACGGGGCAGCTTCTGCAAAGCCATGTGTGTTTAGGTAGAATTATGAAGGTCATTAACCCCGGAAATTCAGTTTGCGGGAAATGACCGGCGTCGTCAGTCGGATAAACCGTTAAACCGTGCGGATCATCAGGAATAGGGACTTGGCACGAGCATGAACTTGATAAATTCGTTAGCCCTGCCCATACCCGTGGACTCCCTTCTCCGGGGTCATTCCGTGGAATGGGAACGCCTTGAGTTCAAGGCGGGATGGAATGCCGAAGCCGTCCTGCGCACGATCTGCGCCTTCGCAAACGACTTTCACAATCTCGGAGGCGGCTACATCCTGATCGGCGTGGATGAAGAGAACGGTCGTCCGAAGCTTCCGCCGAGGGGTATCGCCGAGAGCAGGGTCGACTCGATACAGAAGAAAATACTTGAGATGGGGCATTCCGCAATCCGCCCGATGTATCATCCCGTCACCGCGCCGCAGCGCGTGGGTGGCAGGACCGTTCTCGTCATCTGGGTTCCCGGAGGCGAAACAAGACCCTACAAGGCAAAAACCAGCCTTTCCGGCGGATCCCCGCAATGGGCCTGGTACATCAGGAAGCAGTCGAGCACCGTGCGCGCCGTGGGCGCCGACGAACGGGAGCTTCTGAGTCTCGCCGCCACCGTGCCTTTTGACGACCGTTACAACCAGAGGGCGTCGATAGATGATTTGTCGCTGAAGCTTGTCGGGGAATTTCTGGCGGAAGTAGGCAGCGGCCTCGCGGACCGGGCCGACGGTATCGCCATGGAAACCCTCGGGCGCCGGATGAACATCATTGGCGGCCCGCCCGAATCGGCTTTCCCGAAGAATGTCGGGCTTATGTTCTTTAACCACGATCCCGCATCCTTTTTCCCCGCGACGCAGATTGACGTGGTCTGGTTTCCCGACGGACCCGGCGGCGACCGTTTCGAGGAAAAAATGTTCAAGGGTCCCCTGCCTGAAATGACTCGAGGGGCGCTTGAATATATTCAGCGCGGCTACCTCAAGGAAACCGTGGTCAAGCGCCCGGAGCGGGCCGAGGCCGACCGTTTCTGGAACTACCCTTACGCGGCCGTTGAAGAGGCGGTGGTGAACGCCGTTTATCACAGATCCTATGAAATCCGGGAACCTGTCGAAGTGCGGATAACTCCGGGGGAGCTCAGCGTGTTGAGTTACCCGGGACCCGACAGGTCCGTCAGAATCGAGCACCTCAGGGCGGGCAAGGCGGTGAGCCGCCGTTACCGGAACCGCCGGATCGGCGAGTTTCTGAAAGAACTGAATCTTGCCGAAGGCCGCTCCACCGGCATCCCCAAGATTCTGAAAGCCATGAGTGAAAACGGGTCTCCTGCTCCTGTTTTCGAAACAGATGAAGACCGCAGTTACTTTTTGATACGTTTCCCCGCGCATCCATCCATTACCGGGAAAACCGGGAAGGCGTCCGGGGCCCATGACGAGGCCCATGACGAGGCCCATGACGGTTCTGCCATAGACCTGAGCGTTACGGAACGCCGAATATTGAGCGCCTGCGGGGGAGGCCCGCAAAAGGCGTCCGAGCTTCTTGGGGCTCTCGGCTACAAATCCCGCACCGGAAATTTCAAAAAATCTCTGAATCGGCTTCTGGATTCGCGCATTCTGGAAAGAACTTTGGGCAGTGCGCCACGGAGCAGGAATCAGAGATACCGGCTGACGGCGCTTGGCGAAAAGATACTGGCATCGACAGCCGACACCGAGCGATGAGCGGTTGCTCGCAAACGCCTCTAACAGCAAGTGCAACCGTGCCTGTGTTAATCTCTTGCTGAAAGAAACTTTCCGAATCAGTGGTGCACTTCGGAATTCAAGTGGCGAGGCTAATTCCCTTAGTTTTTCCAGAAGAGTTTACCGGGCAGGGGAGAAGCAACCCGTCGTTTTGTGGGGTTAGAATTTGTCGAATAGTCCCCGGTTTTTCTCCGCAACCGCCTCTTCCGCCAAGAAGTCGAGCTTTCCGGATGACGAATCTCTTTCGATTTCCTTATCCCACTGTTCCCAGTCCTTCTCGGAGAGCCACTCGCGCAGGTGGATATAATCCTCTTTGGAAAGAGCCGAAATGGCGGATTTTATTTCTTCTACCGTTGACATAACAAACCGTCCTGCTACTCAGGTAATTTTAACTAGACAGTAAATATTTTGATTCAATCTGTAAAGAGCGTTAGAGGCTGCCCTGATATTTTTCGTCAGTCGCCGTAGGCAAACATTTCTCGCAACACACCAGCCACCTCCCGCGCGCGCGCGTCCGGCAGGACGCCCAGCCGCTTGACCAGACGAGATTTATCCACGGTCCTTATCTGATCAAGGACCACTTGGCCCTTTTTACGCTGAAAGGTGACATTTACGCGACTGGGATAATCCCGTTGCGTCGATGTCATAGGCGCTATTATGACCGTGCTAATGTATCGGTTCATCTCATCCGGCGAGATTACTACGCATGGCCGCATCTTCTGCATTTCCGATCCCTGCGTGGGATCCAGATTGACCAGATATATACCGTATCGCCGGACTTGCCCTACCATGTCCAACCCTCGGCATCGAATTCGTTTTGAAGCGCATCGGGAACCAGAGGCGTATCGTCACCTGCGGTTGCCATTTTTTCAAAGGCGGTACTCCAACCCTCGCGCACGCTTCGTACAGGCGCAAGCACGATGACTCCGTTCTCGATACTCATTTCCAACTCGTCGCCGAGGCCGCACTGCTTGATAACCGACGAAGGGATACGAATTCCCCTCGAGTTGCCAATAGATATCAGCTTGATCTTCATGCATTTGCCTCCTTGCATAATTACATTGTAATCACTAGACAGGCAGATTTCAAGGACAGTGATTTATAAGTGATCAGTTTGTAAAGAGCGTTGTCCGTATATCCCTGGGTCGGAAAGCGTTTTATTTTTTCGCCTTCTCAGAAAGCTCGATCAGCTTCTCCAGAGCCTCCATGGGGGTCATGTTCATGGGATCAAGGGCCGCGATATCCTCCGCCAGAAGCTCTTCCTTCTTAAACGCAGCCTCGGATTCCCCATCCGGTTCCGTATCGAAAAGAAGAAGCTGCCCGCCAAGCATCGACTGGGAAAGAGAAGCCTTTAACTTCTCAAGGGAAAAAAGAACTTTCCTCGCGGAGTTAAGAACCTTCGCGGGAACACCGGCAAGCCGGGCCACCTGTATGCCGTAACTGTGGCTCGTAGCGCCCGGGACGAGCTTTCGGAGAAACAGTATCTCCCCTCCCTCCTCCTTTACCGCCACGTTGGAATTGGTGATCCCGGGCTTTGCGTCCGCCAGGTTAGACAGCTCATGGTAGTGAGTGGCGAAAAGGGTAAGGGGGCCCAGGTCGTAGAGATATTCTGAAACCGCCCACGCTATGCTCATCCCGTCAAAGGTGCTCGTGCCCCGCCCGATCTCATCAAGTATGACGAGGCTCCTCGGGGTGGCGTTCTGCAGTATGTGCGCGGTCTCAACCATCTCGACCATGAAGGTTGAGCGGCCGGCCGTGAGATTATCTGACGCCCCCACCCTTGAAAAAATACGGTCGACTATCCCGAGCCTTGCCGCCCGGGCGGGAACGAAGCTTCCCATCTGGGCCATGAGCGACACGAGCGCCACCTGCCTTATGAGTGTCGACTTGCCTGACATGTTGGGCCCCGTGATGATCATGAAGCGCTTGTCCTCTGAATCGAGGGTGACGTCGTTCGGGACGAACCCTCTCTCAAGCCCTATCCTCTCGACCACGGGGTGGCGGGAGTCTCTGAGTTCGATCGCGGGGTGCGGGACAAATTCAGGCCTGCAGTAGCCGTAGCGCGACGCGGTCTCCCCCATGGAGCAGAAAACATCCGTCTCCGCGACCACGGCCGCCGTAGCCTTTACGCGCGGGGCTTCAGTGGCCGCCTGTTTTCGCACCTGCTCGAAAAGCGAGGCTTCAAGCTCGGTTATTTTTTCCGCTGCGGTGAGTATCTGCTCTTCGTATTCCTTAAGTTCGGGGGAGATGAAGCGTTCGCTTCCCGTAAGGGTCTGTCTTCTTGAGTAATCCTCGGGCACAAGAGAAAGCTTGGATTTCGTAACCTCGATGTAGTAGCCGAACACCCTGTTGTATCCGATCTTAAGGTTCGCTATACCCGTTCTCTCCCTCTCCCGCCCCTCAAGCTCGGATATCCATTTCCGCCCGTCGCTCTGGATCTTGCGGAGGCGGTCAAGCTCTGGGGAGAATCCTTCCCTTATAACCCCTCCCTCCCGCGCGAGGGCGGGCGGCGCGTCGACAAGGGCGCCCTCCAGGTAACCGCGGAGGTCACGAAAATCATCCATCCTCTCCCGAAGAGAAGCAAGAGCCTCCGAGCCAAGATCCAACATGGCATCGCGGAGTCTTTCTATGTAAAACGAGGAATCCCGAAGCGAGGCAAGGTCCCTGGGCCTTGCGGAAGGGGTCTCGATCCTGTGGATCAGTCTCTCAAGATCCCCGACCTTCCCGAGCGCCTCCACGAGATCTTCTCTTGCGGAGTGGCTCTCAAGCAGTTCCCCCACGGCCTCCTGCCTTTTCTCTATCTCTTCTGCGTCAAGCAGGGGGTAGCTCATCCAGCGGCGAAGGAGCCTCGCGCCCATTGGAGAGCGGGTCTCGTCCATTACTCCGAGAAGGGAGTGTTTCCGGGAGCCCTGCGTCGAGCTTCGAAGCTCAAGGTTCCTCGCGGTCCACTCGTCTATTTTCATGTAGTCGACCGTGTCGTAGTACCTAGGAAACTCTACCTTCGGCATGAAGTCCTTCTGCGTTTCCCTAAGGTAATCGTAAAGCGCTCCGCAGGCGCAGATGCATCCGGGCTCTTTTTCGATCTCAAGGGCTTCAAGGGTAAGAACCGCAAAACCATCCCTTAGAATTTCTCTGCACCTCTCAAGCTCCCACTTCCAGGAATCAGCCTTCGTTACGAGCGTTCGGGGACTTGCGTCGAGCAGGGACTTAAGCCACGGGGGGTCCGCGTCTGAATCCGGGATCAGAATTTCCCTCGGGTCGATACTGGCAAGCTCGGAGAGAAGGTCTTCAGGCGAGCGGAAAAAAGATGTCCTGAATTCCCCTGTCGAGATGTCGCAGAAGGAAAGCCCGAAACCATCTTTTTCTTCTGTGACGCACGCGAGGAAATTGTTGCTTTTTGATTCGAGGTTCTCCGAGTCAAGAACGGCCCCGGGGGTAAGAACCCTCACGACCTTTCTCTCCACAAGCCCTCTTGTTTTCTTCGGGTCGCCTATCTGTTCGCAGATAGCCACTTTCTTTCCGCTTCCGAGAAGCTTTGATATGTGGGGCTCCGCGCTGTGGAAGGGGACACCGCAGAGAGGCACAGGATTTTTTTTCGAACGGTCCCTCGATGTGAGAGCTATTCCGAGTATTTCCGACGCGGTTTTCGCATCGTCATAGAACATCTCGTAGAAATCCCCGAGCCTGAAAAGAAGTACGGTGTCCGGATACTCCCTCTTTACGCTTAGATACTGGTTCATAAGGGGGGTCTGTGAACTCATGCAGGGATTATTATACTGAATGGGAATTCTTTCGGGGAGGCGGAACCGCCGGATGCGGTACCTTTTGCCGCGCATCCACGGTTCCATGGCCGGGTACGGTGAGGGTCCAGAGTCAACCGAAACGCAACACAGGTTGCTGCGCGCATTTCGCGCTGCCGGGATGTTTTCCAGAAAGCTGTGAGAGACAGAAGAAGGAAAAACATCAAGACCCGAGAGTCATATGTTGTTTCTCCGGATGATGTTACTCGGGAGCGGCTTCAATCAAGATTAGAGGCGATTGAAGAGATTACAGACAAGGATGTTCTTGAAAAAGATTCGGTCTCAGAATTGATGATTACAGCGAAGAAGAAGGTCTCAAAAAAGCGGTTCGGGATTACTTCTGGTCCATGTCAGAATATGCAAGCAAACACAGCTGCCCTTCGTTTCGGTTCTCCTTGAATCGAAGAACCGTTGCGCCAGCCAGTTTCCCTGAGGTTGGTCAGACGGTGCCGGGGCGACGTAAGGATGGTTCAAAGACGGTTTGCTGTGTCCGATTCAAAGTCGAACTCGTTTTATAACCTCCCTGTAAGTACTGAAATCATTGAAAACTTACTTAACAAAACGCTATAGTTCTGTAGAATGTAGTACAAAGATAGTACAAAGAACGAGAGATTGAATACTACAAGGAGGTTATTTCAATGGCTAGATGACTTACTAATAAGTCCTGCAAGAGCGCGAAGCCGGGGAGGCTGCTTATTCCAGAATAAATGAACAGCGATTCCGATTTAAAGTGAACACCTGGATCTCTTTTTCTTCTTCCTCAAAACAGACTTTAACACGTCAGGAATTTTCCTGTCAAACAGCGAGCAAAAAGTCTGTTTTCTTTTCT
>JAPOQQ010000009.1 GCA_026710625.1 Candidatus Dadabacteria bacterium
GTGGAAACGCTAGAGAACCCTGTATCTCTCAAGCAGATAAAGAACGACGGAAGACTCGAGGGTATCTCCCTTGTAAGGCAGAGCAGACTTTCGGTCATGCAGATCGAAAAGAAGCATTTTGATGTAATCGTCAAGCTTGGAAGAAAAAGCCTCTGACTTTGACGAGAATATCTAAAAACCGCCTGTTTCCCCAGACAATCCTCCAGAGAGATTCATTTCAGCGAAACGCTGAACGGAGGTTATAACCTGTCGGTAAACCTGTTTTTTCCACATCGGCTTCTTACAGTTATACTTACCAAGATAACTGATTTATATTTCAACATCCTATGAACACTCAACTTATCATCAACTCGCTTTTTAACGAAACGAGGATAGCGGTCTTGGAGAAAAGCAGGCTGATCGAGCTTTTCATCGAGAGGAAATCAAGTTCTTCGCTGGTGGGCAACATTTACAAAGGGAAAGTGGAGAAGATAGTCCCCGGAATGCAGGCGGCATTTGTTGGCATGGGAAACGGCAAGTCCGGGTTTCTCTCGGCCGAGGATGTGTATGAGGAATCGCTTAGCGAACTTTTCCTTGAAGAGGAAGAGACAAAAAAGACCTCCAGAAAAAACCACCAACCTATACAGAATGTGCTGCGTCAGGGTCAGGAAGTGATGGTCCAGGTCACAAAGGAACCCACCGGAAATAAAGGCCCTAAGCTTACCTCTCACGTAGGCATACCGGGCAAGTATCTTGTTCTGCTTCCCGGGTCAGACTCGGTGAATCTGTCCCGAAAGATAACCGACAGAAAAAGCAGGAAAAGATTTTCCGAAATCATGCGGAATAAACCCGAAGACATGGGCTTTATAGTTAGAACGGCGTGTGTGGAAGCGGACGAGAAGGATATCAAGACCGAGATGAAAGCTCTTGTGAGAAAGTGGAGAAGGATAAAGAAAAAATATGAAGAATCGAAAACCCCGGGCGTGATATACGAAGAAGCCGATACCTGTATCAGGGTTGTTAGGGACCTGATGGGAAACGGCCTTAAGAAAATTGTCGTTGACTCCCCCAAAGCCCACGGCCGGATTACCAAGTACTTTTCCGACAAGATTAAGAATGATGGCTTCAAAGTCGATATGTATGACAAAGAAGAACCCATATTCGACAGATACGGAATCGAGAGCCAGATCGAAAAAATGTACAGAAAAAAGGCCTGGATGAAGTCGGGAGGTTACCTGATCATAGACGAGGCTGAGGGACTCACCGTGATAGACGTTAACTCCGGGAAGCTCGTCGGAGAGGAATTTCACAAGAAAACAATAATGAAAACGAACGAAGAAGCCGCAGTTGAGGCCGCAAGGCAGATAAGGCTTCGCAATCTGGTCGGAATCATAGTTATCGATTTCATAGACGTGCAGTCTGTTAGATCCAGAAAGAAGGTAGAGTCGCTTTTCACGGATGAAATGAAAAAGGATAAGGCGAGGACCACGATCCAGGAAATATCGTCTTTCAGCGTAATCCAGCTTACCAGACGCAGAGTCAGGGAAAGTATACTTTCTGACTTGACCGAACCCTGCGATACCTGCGAGGGAAGAGGACGGATAAAGTCGATATACACTACCTGTTACGAGATACTGAGGGATATTGATCAATGGACAAGGCAGAGCGCTGAAGGACCTGTTGTCGTGCAGGCCAACAAGAAGGTCATAGCGAAGCTCAGAGAAATAGAAGGAAGAGCCATAAGAAGAATCCAGCGTGAGAGGGGCGTAAAGATAAAATTCAAATCCACTGAAGATGTTTTCGAGAGGTTCACAATTTCCAGGGAAGGAAATTCTGGTTAGTCGAAAGGAGCATTCTAAGTTGAGTAAAAACGGATTTCTTTATCATGTGGCGATCGCCGTAAAAGATATCAAGAAGGCTGAAGATATCTACTCCAAACTACTCGGACTTCGGGTTGTCCACAGAGAGGACGTGGTCAACTATGGGGTTAAGACATCGATGCTTTGCTCCGAATCGGAAGAGGGCACCGCGGTAGAACTTATCGAACCTTTGGACGAGAATTCCCCGATTTCGCAGTTCCTGGAGAAAAGAGGGGAGGGCGTTCATCACATCTGCTTTCTTGTGGACGATATAGAATCCTCTCTCCGAGCCCTCGAGAAAGAAGGTGTCAGGCTTATCGATGAACATCCGAGGCCGGGATCTTACAACTGTAAAGTCGCCTTCATACACCCCAAATCAATGAACGGAGTGCTGGTGGAACTTGCGGAGAAGGTAAAGGACTGAGGAGAGGGTTTTTGATTAGGAACTGCTCTGACCCTCTTCCTTATTGTCTGAGTCGTCGTCTTTTAGGGATTTCCTGAACCCGCTTATCCCCTTGCCAAGCGAAGACCCCAGATCTCCAAGCCTGCTTGGACCGAAGATTATGAGCAGGATTGCCAGTATCAGGATTAATTCCCATATGCCGAATTGTCCGAACATATAAAAAGATGATACCCGAATACTGTCGCTTCTCAAATATTTCAGGAGGATACTCTGAATTTACCGATATTATGTCTGCGCAGGTGGAACTCGGGTTCGGGTCGCGTCCCTTGGCAGATTCGGTGAGGGACACCTATCGATGGTTTGACGAGCAGGGTATGCTCGGCAAAAATGGTTAAGATGTCCGAGGAACAACTTCACAGCGTGATGGTATGGGCAGTTATTGCTGTGGCTGTCCCGACGTTCCTTTACCTGCTCCGTAAAACCGCGCCCTATGGCCGTCATTACGCGGGTGCGGGTTGGGGGCCGGACATTTCCGTCAGGTTCGGCTGGATCATCATGGAACTGCCGGCGGTTGCCGTATTCCTCGCCGTTTATCTTAACGGGGATGCTTCGTTCCACATCGTGCCGCTGCTATTTCTGGTCATGTGGCAGGGCCACTATCTGAACCGGACGTTCATTTACCCGTTTCGGATCAAGACGAGTGGGCGGAAGACGCCGTTGCTGGTGGTCGGGTCGGGCTTTTTCTTCAATGTAATTAACGCCTACATCAATGCCCGATTCATTTCGGAATTCGGCCAGTACCCTGTTGAATGGCTCGCCGACCCTCGTTTCTTAATCGGCCTCGGGGTTTTTCTATGCGGGATTGCTCTCAACCTCCACGCCGACAATATCCTTATTCGTCTACGTAGGCCGGGCAATACCGGTTATGTGATTCCGCAGGGTGGCGGGTTTCGCTTTGTCTCGTGCCCGAATTATATGGGCGAAATCCTCGAATGGGTCGGCTGGGCACTAGCAACGTGGTCGTTGAGCGGCCTCGCCTTCTTGCTGTTCACCTCCGCCAATCTCATTCCCAGGGCGCGCAGCAATCATCAATGGTATGTGGAAACCTTCAGAGATTATCCACCGCACCGCAAGGTCCTGATACCGGGCATTTATTGATTGAGATGTGTATGGTTGGTTGCGGGTCAGATTTTCGAGAAATCAGCGATCATGAAAAACAGATCTTTTATTTCATTGAGCAGAGCCAGACGGTTGTCTCTGATCTTCTCATCTTTGTCCATGACCATTACCGCGTCAAAGAAGCGATCTATTGGGGCAGAGAGTGTCTTTATGGATTCAAGCGCTTTGAGGTAATCGCTTTGCCCGGCGGCTTTTTCAGAATCGGCCAGTTTCTTTAAAACCGCTGTCCGCGTCTTGGTAAAAGCTCTATGGAGATCTTTTTCTTCTTTTTGCTTGAACAGCTTCTTGTCAAGCGGTGAGGACGGTCTGGTCTTCGCTATGTTGAAAACCCTTTTAAAGCCTGTAGCTAGGGCCTCAAAATCCTTTCGTTTTGCGAATTTCCCAAGCGCGTTTATTCTGCGGTAAGCGTCAAGGGGGTTGTCAAAACCTGCCGAGATTACGGATTCGACGACATTTCTCTCGTAACCTGACTCTGTCATTAGGTTGCGGAACCTCTCGGAGAAAAACGCGAGAATGTTTTCTTTAAGCTTTTCCTCGGACAGTTTGCCATCACGAGCTTTTTGCGCGTCCATGGAATCGAGCACGAGCCTTATGTCGCGTTCAAGGAGTCTGGAGAGAGAAATATCAAACTTCTTTTCTAGGGCTATTCTGATTATTCCGAGGGTCTGTCTTCTCAGCGCGTAGGGATCAGAAGACCCGGTGGGTGCGAGATCCGCGATGAAGCACGAACAGATGTTGTCCGTTTTGTCCACTATGCTTAGAAGCGCTCCGGTTTTCGTTCGCGGTAGTTCACCGGTTCTCGTAAGCGGCATGTATTGTTCTTCGATTGCGTTTGCAACGGCTTTTTTCTCCCCGGAAGCAAGCGAGTAGTACTTGCCCATGACACCCTGGAGTTCAGCGAATTCAAAGACCATCTGGGTCGCGAGATCAGATTTTGAGAGTTCCGCGGCCCTTTCAAGATCGGGGTTGGCAAAGATGTCGGCGGCAAGCATCCTCATACGCTCGACTTTTTCCCTGTAAGTTCCTATATCAGATAGAAACACCATGCTTTCAAGATCTTCTGTGTAGGCGTTTAGGCTTTTTTTCGTATCTTCGGAGAAAAAGAATTCGGCGTCGTTAAGTCTTGCCCTTATTACCCGCTCGTTTCCCCTTATGATCACTTGTTTATCCTTAACCGGGGTTCCGCAGACAAAGATAAAACAGGAAAGAAGCTTGCCGGTCTTCTGAGAATAAACGGGGAAATATTTCTGGTGGTTCTTCATCACGCTTATAAGAACTTCCGCGGGCAAACGCAGGTATTTTTTCTCGAATTCTCCTACCAGAACCGTCGGATGCTCCACCAGGTTCACCACGGTTTCAAGCAGTTCGGGGTCTTCCTTTATGGTTCCGCCTATCTTTTTGGCTGCCGTCTCTGTGTCCCTTCTTATAATTTCCTTTCTTTTCTCCGGGTCCGCTACTACGTTGTTTTTCTCAAGGGTTTTCAGATAATTTCCCCAGGATGCCACTCGAAACGGTTTCGGGGAAGTGAACCTGTGACCGAAACTGCGGTCAGAACTTTTGATGTTCTCAACGCTGAATTTTACTGGCTTGCCATCGTAGAGCGCCGCTATCCACCTTATGGGTCTTGCGAAGGTCAGTTTTCCGTCGCCCCATCTCATTGATTTCCTGAAGGGAACCGACGAGATCACTCCCGGGAGAATCTCTTTTAGAACGGATGAAGTTCTTTTTCCTTTTACCGTTTTCCTTACGCAGAGGAATTCCCCGTTATCCCTTTTTGTGATGACGAGTTCCTCGACATCGACCTTCTGGGATCTAGCGAAACCCGCAGCGGCCTTGGTGGGCTTTCCATTTTCGTCAAATGCTATGCGTATTGGTGGCCCGAAGTTCTCGGTCGTGCGGTCCTTCTGTTTTCTCTCAAGTCCGCTTACCCTTGCCGAAAGCCTTCTCGGGGTGTAGAAGATCTCCATTTCCCCGAATTCAATGCCCTTGTCTCGGAGTTCTCCGCTTAGAATATCGCCCAGATCCTCCCGGGCTTTTTCAAGGAAAAGAGCAGGTATTTCCTCCGTTCCGATCTCAAGTATCAGTTCTTTTTCCATGGGTTGTTCTTCAGGAGGGGGAATCCCAGATTTTCTCTGGTCTGCAGATACGAAGTCGCGCACAGATTCGCAAGCGCCCTTACCCTCGCTATGTATGAGGCACGCTCGGCCACCCCTATCGCTCCTCTCGCGTCAAGCAGGTTGAAGGTGTGTGAACTTTTAAGACAGTATTCGTAAGCGGGAAGGGAGAGCTGCTTTTCGATAAGTGATCTGCATTCCTGCTCGTACATGTTAAAGAGGTCGCTTAGCATCGCGGGATCGGATTCCTCGAAGTTGTACTTTGAGAACTGGACTTCGCTTTGATGATGAATCTCTCCGTACGTTATTCCCTTTGTCCATTCAAGATCGTAAACGCTTTCGACTTCCTGCAGGTACATTGCTATTCTTTCGGTTCCGTATGTTATCTCGGCCGATATTGGATCAAGATCTATTCCTCCCGCCTGCTGAAAATATGTGAACTGCGTTATTTCCATACCGTCAAGCCAAACCTCCCAACCAAGTCCCCACGCTCCGAGCGTCGGGGATTCCCAGTCGTCTTCAACGAACCTTATGTCGTGCTCAAGCGGATTTATTCCGAATGACTTTAGACTGTCGAGGAAAAGTTCCTGAATATCATCGGGAGAAGGCTTTATTATCACCTGGAACTGATAGTAGTGCTGAAGCCTGTTGGGATTATCTCCGTATCTCCCGTCGGTTGGTCTCCTTGAAGGCTCGACGTAAGCCACGTGCCAGGGCTCGGGGCCAAGGCAGCGCAGGAATGTGGCCGGATGAAAAGTTCCTGCGCCTTTCTCTATGTCGTACGGCTGTACAACCAGGCATCCCTTGGATGACCAGTAGTCCTGGAGAGCCAGAATAAGTTCCTGGTAAGTCATAATCCGCAAAATACTACCATTAAAATAGAAGAATCAAATACGTCGGCATGTTTGTAAAAGCTTTACCTGCGGGTACTTTCGAAGATTTGCAGGCATGATTGTTAAGAGGTTGTTTGTTGACCGGTTGTTTCATGACGGTCCGATTCCTCAAAGGGAGGCAGATTGAGCCAGTAGCGCGTGTGGCGTCGCTGCCCGGTTCTGTGAAATGCGCCCATGGCGACCATATGGGCTAGGTCGCGCGTCGCCGTTGAAGCCGTCGCCCCGGTTATTCTTTGATAATTCTGCGCGCTGAGGCCGCCCTCAAAACCGTCTGGTTCAGCATCAAAGAGTCGTAGAAGGATTTTTTCCTGCCGCGGGTTCAACGAACCACGGAGCCGATCGAACAACCGTGTTTGCTGAATTGACCGGATCAGGCGTCGTTCGCTCCAAATCTGGGCGTCCAGCACAGTATCCGCAAACCAAGTCAGCCAGTTGGTGATATCAAGCGAGCTGCAACTCTCATCCAGAATATCATAGTAGGCCTTGCGCCGTCGAGCGATGGTACGGGAAAGCGCAATTAAACTCGGTTCGCCAAGTGACTGGGCGAGAGCTTTTTCCGCCAAGGCACGGGCTATACGGCCGTTTCCGTCCTCGAAGGGATGAATACGCACAAAGTACAGATGAGCGGTTCCCGCCCACGTCAGAGAGGAGAGTCTGCTCCCGATTAAAGCAGTCTGATCGTACCACTCTATGAAACGTTCCATCTCTTCTGTCATCCGCTCTGAAGGTGGTGCTTCATAGTGAATCTGGGGTTTATAATCAGGTCCGGAAACGACCTGCATAGCTTCGGGGTGGCGACGATAGCCGCCGACAACTTCTAGGTGAGAGCGGTCTCGCATAAGCATCCGATGCCAGCGCCACAGTGTTTCGTGGTCCAGCGGGCGGTCATACTCATGGTAGAGCGCTACCATCATTTCAGCTACCCCTTCTTCCTCTGGTGATGCTGTTTTCCGGCTGGCAGTTAATCCGAATCGTCGGCGGATAGAGGATTGCACTGATTCCCGGTCGAGAATTTCACCTTCAATTGCGGATGTTTCAACAGCTTCGCCGCTCAGCCACTTGACCCGCAGCTCGGACTGATCTTCATAGGTGAGCTGGCGCCAAGCGCCGATTCTGCGGCCTGACTCATGCAGAAAACGCTCCTCGAAAGGTATCAGAACAGATTTGTCCCATGTGAACTCTGGCCAATTAGAATGTTGCCATACCCATTTCATGAGCGATAAAAATACTCCCTATAGCTCATGTTTTTACCTGTTTTTGGGCTATAGAGCAAATGCTATAGTTTCAGCAAGAGGCGGATATACGGTAAAACGGGTCGTACGCATGTATGCTCTCGATGGCTCTTTGAGCAATGATTCCACGCTTCTTTTCCTTTCCCATCCTGCCTTCTACTTTGGGGAAGAGTCCGAAGTTTATGTTCATCGGCTGAAACCCGGTTTTTCCGGGGGTTGAGATGTACTCAAGCAGGGAACCTATGGATGTTTCCCTTGGGATGTGGACAGGTACGAGTCCGAGCGCTTTTCTCGAGGCGTTTATTCCGCAGACGATTCCAGTTGCCGCGGACTCGACGTACCCTTCAACTCCCGTTATCTGTCCGGCGAAAAAGACGCTCGGACGGGAACTTAGGGAAAGGTCTTTTTCAAGCAGTCTTGGGGAATCTATATACGTGTTTCTGTGCACGCTTCCGTATCTTAGAAACTCTGCCTCCTCAAGCCCCGGGATCTTTCTGAAAACAGCCCTTTGCTGAGGGTATCTGAGCTTTGTCTGAAATCCCACCATGTTATACATTGTTTCCTCGCTATTCTCCGTTCTTAGCTGCAGGACGGCAAAGGGGTTTTTACCGGTGCCCGGGTCAACCAGGCCGACGGGTTTTAGGGGGCCGAAGCGAAGAGTATCTCTTCCTCTCTCGCACATGACTTCAACCGGCATGCAGCTTTGGAAGTAGATTGCCTTCTCGAACTCCCTGGTTTCCACTTTTTCTCCGCGAATCAGGTCGTCCACAAGCTCGTAGTACTGATTCTCAGAGAGTGGACAGTTGAGATAATCTCCCTCTTCTGAGTCTCCGCGGTCGTATCTTGATCCCCTGAAGATCTTCGAGCGGTCGATTGTATCCGCGTCGATTATCGGCGAGATGGCGTCGTAGAAGTAAAGATATTCGGATTCCGTGAGTGAGGAGATCTCCGCGCAAAGCGCATCCGAGGTGAGAGGACCGGTGGCTACGATCACGATTCCGTCTTCGGGTATTTTCGTTACCTCTTCTCTCCTTAGGTCTATAAGCTCGTTGCCTTGGATTCTCTGGGTTATGTAATCCGAGAATATTTCTCTGTCGACTGCAAGAGCTTTTCCGGCCGGAACCTTCGACGCTTCGGCCGCTTCAAGGACAAGCGAACCGAGAAGCCTCATTTCTTCTTTAAGTATTCCGGAGGCATTCTCCATGGATGCTGATTTGAGAGAATTGCTGCACACAAGCTCCGCGAGATCCGAAGTTCTGTGCGCGGCGGTTTTCCTGCGGGGTCTCATTTCATAGAGAGTAGCCCTTATTCCGAATTTCGTTATCTGGTTCGCGGCTTCGACTCCGGCGAGTCCTGCGCCGATTACGGTTATTGACAACTGTTTATACCTTGGTCCTTCAGTTTTAGTAGCACTTTCGGTTTTCCCCGGTCGAATTTGATTTTAGAGTGCTAGGAATTTCTTCCGTTAGAAAAACTCGGGCGAGTTCGATTATTCAAGAGCGGTACTCAAAAGCTGCATGTAAAGTGTCTTTCCAGAGAATTCCTTCACGATATTTTCGTCGTGTCCCAATTCTCAATTGTTTCCGAATACCGGTTGGGATTTCAATTAATATCGCTTCTTCCTGCGATACGGCACTCCGTTTCCCTCTCCCTAAGCTCAGATTTCCACAACTGAGGGTTTGTCCAGCATCCTCCAAACTCGAAATTTCTTTGACAGTTCCTAAACTCCTCAGTCTGCTCGTCTTGCCGTCGCTGTTCTTCCCGCCTCTGCCTTATTTCCTCGCTGTCCAGTTCGGAAGGTTCCAAGTCCTCTTGGCAATAAATTGACTAAAAATACAGTTAAAAACCTGAAATGACTGAATTGTCCACAACCCCCAGTCCTTTCTTGACGGCTTTGAACAGTATCTTCTTAACGCCAATTCATTGCAGACCGGTTTTAAAAAACATAAAAAATATAGTTTGAGAAATAGCCAAGCTATCCTACTTCAGGCAACACCTTATCCACAAACAACTTCATTGACCTTACTGCTTCTTCATGCGAAATACCTGGGAATTTAAATCTACATATCAGGTTGTCTATACCTAAACTTTCCCGGTATTTTATGATAGTCTCAACACATTCTTCGGGGGTTCCTATAATTGACTGCTGCCTTGCAAGGTCATACAAGATCGGATCTGACGGATCACTTAGCAAGTTGCCCTCAGTATCCACCATTGAACCCCATGAAGCATATCCCTTGGCCGTATAAGTAACGTGCTCTTTTATATCCTCCCAAACATCATCGGCTTTCTTGTTGGAAATATAAATTTCTCTGACAAGCGGCTTTTCAACTTCGTCGGGGTCTTTGCCATATTCCTTCAAGAAAGATGAATGCATATCAAAAAGGTATTTGATAATCGGTATTACGCCGATTGCCGGAACGTAAAGTGGAGCACCAATTCGAGCTGCTCTCTTTATGGCGGGTTCTGTAAAAGCACCGATCCATATTGGTATTGGCTGTTGAATGGGTTTGGGAGTTACATTCAAATTCTCTACCTGATAATACTTTCCATCAAAACTGAACGGATCATCACTCCAACTCTTGTTCAGTATCTCAAGGCTTTCTTCAATCCTGCCCCTGCGCTCCTTTAACTGCCTGCCGAATCCATCAAACTCTTCTTTTCTGTAACCCAGTCCCAGTCCCAGTATTAATCTTCCGCCGGAAATGAGATCAACAACGGAAGCATCTTCCGCTATTCGGATCGGGTCATGAAGGGGTATCAGCAACACACCTGTACCTATACGGATATTTTTAGTCCTGGCGGCCATTGCCGAAGCGGCTATAAGCATTGAGGGACAGTAACCATCGTCCAGAAAGTGATGCTCCGTCAGCCATACGGAGTCAAACCCCATCTGATCCGCCATCTCCACTTCAGTCAGCATTTCGCTGTACAGGTTGCTATGTGATCTTGGATGGTGAGAGGGTGATTGAAGACTGTAATAACCAATGCCGAATTTCATGCTTATACCTCCCTTAAAGTTATTTTTAACTTGAATTGTAAAGAAGGGTTGACAAAAGGCAAGAAATCTTATTATTGTATTTTTTTATGATTTTCCCTTTGTTTTCATGACAAATTAGTGTTTGCATCGCTACTTCCATTTAGTGTGCCATTTTATGCTAATCTATAGAACAATATTAATAATTATAGGTAATTACGAATGATAAAGAAGTGGCAAAAGCAGCTTTCAAACTATAGTTGTGAAGGTAAGAATTTTTCACAATAACGTAAAGCAGTTGGCTGGAGAGAAAAAGGACGGTTTCACAGAAGTTGGGTATAAACTTATTTCTTCTGGAGTTGGAACGGAAGTGGCGATTAAAGTTGACGATGTAGTCGGCTGGAAAATTTTAAAGGTACGACAATTCAGTGCGGAACTATGAGCTACGGAGCAGTTGTATTTGATCTTGACGGAACCCTGATCGATTCTCTTGAGGATCTTGCCGATGCGGTGAATCAGGCGCTTGCAATAAACGGGTTTCCGGCGCACGCGACCGGGTGTTTCAAGTACTTTATAGGAAAAGGTCCCAAGGTCATGGTGTCCAGGGCCCTCCCCGAGGACGAAAGAAACAACGATGCTGTCGTTGAAAAATGCCTTGGTGATTTTAACAGCATCTATAGCCGCGCCTTCAACGTGAAAACTACTCTTTATGACGGCATACCGGATCTTCTGGACGAGATTTCAGGCAGAGGCCTGAAAAAGGCGATTCTTACCAACAAGCCGCACGTGTTTACCGAAAAATATGTGGAGGACCTGCTTGCGGACTGGAATTTCGAAGTGGTCATAGGTCAGAGGGATGAAATTCCGAGAAAACCCGATCCTTCGGGAGCGCTGCGGATATCAAGGGAACTGGGAATTGACTCGTCACAGATGGTTTACCTTGGAGACTCGGGGGTGGACATGCTTACCGCCGTCGGGGCGGGTATGCTTCCGGTGGGAGTTCTCTGGGGTTTTCGGACTGGAGAGGAGCTTCGTGAAAACGGGGCCGAGCACCTTATAGAAACTCCGATGGACTTGCTCTCGATTATTGACTTGTAGTTTCCGACACGTGATGGCCATGGATTTTGAACATGTAAGACTTGGAATTCTCGGAGGCGGGCAGCTAGGGAAAATGCTTTGTCTGGTTGCGAGCAACTGGAACCTCCACACCTATGTACTCGATCCTTCCGCCGATTGTCCGGCAGCGTCTGTATGCACCGGGTTTACCCATGGAGATTTCAGGAATTACAAGGATGTCTATGAGTTTGGCAGGAATGCTGACATTCTGACAATAGAGATTGAGCATGTGAACCTGCAGGCGCTTTTCCGGTTGCGGGAAGAAGGAGTGGTCATAAGGCCGGAGCCCCACGCGCTTGAACTCATACAGGACAAAGCAAAGCAGAAGGAGTTCTATGTTTCAAAGGGGCTTCCCACTGCGGACTTTTCAGTTTTTCCGGGGAAAGAGGCTATAGTCGCGGCCGTCGGGTCCGGGGAGATAAAAATTCCTTTCGTCCAGAAACTTTCAAGGACGGGTTATGACGGAAGGGGGGTGTATATTGTAAGGGAAGAGGAACAGCTAGAAGACCTTTTAGAGGGAGAATCCGTCGTTGAAGACCTCGTTGACGTGGAAAAGGAGATTTCCGTTATAGTCTCGCGCAATTCGGCCGGAGAGACGAAATGCTTTCCTCCGGTTGAGATGGTGTTTAACAGCCACGCAAACATAGTTGAATTTCTGATAAGCCCCTGTGAACTTGGCGACACGCTGTCTGCCCGGGCATGCGAACTTGCCGAGCGTACGATAAAATCTTTTGACATGTGCGGAATACTCGCGGTTGAGATGTTTCTTTCCAGAAAAGGCGACATTCTCATAAACGAATCCGCTCCCAGACCGCATAACAGCGGGCATCACACGATTGACGCCGCCCGCACCTCGCAGTACGAGCAGTGTCTTAGGTCGATTCTGGATCTTCCTCCAGGAGATACTGAAATAAAAACTCCTTCTGTTATGATTAACATTCTCGGGCAGCCGGGTTTCGAGGGTGAGGTAAGGTACGAGGGACTTCGCGGATGCATGGGTGTTGAAGGAGCCAAATTCCACATATACGGTAAAACCCGTACTAAGCCTTACAGAAAGATGGGACATGTTACCGTGCTTGACGACGATATTTCAGGCGCGCTTGAGAAAGCGAGATTCATAATGAACAACCTGAGGGCGATAGCATGAAACCTACTTTAGTAAGCGTTATCATGGGCTCAGACTCGGATCTTCCGGTCATGGAAGAGGCGATTGAGGTTCTGGAACAATTCGGCGTAGGAAATGAAGTTACCATAGTCTCGGCGCACAGAACTCCGGAGCGCCTTGTGGATTTTTCAAAAAAAGCTCATAAAAGAGGGATTAAAGTCATAATAGCCGGGGCAGGGGGTGCAGCGCATCTTCCGGGAATGGTGGCCTCCGTTTCTCCCCTTCCGGTCATAGGGGTTCCGATAAAATCCTCAAATTCGATTGATGGATGGGACTCTGTGCTTTCTATACTGCAGATGCCCTCAGGCGTTCCGGTCGCCACGGTTGCCCTCGGCGGGGCGAAAAACGCTGGCATCCTTGCAGTTGAAATTCTTTCCGTCGCCGACCCGGAACTTTCACGCGCAATAGCAGAGTACAAAAAGAAGCTTTCTTCCGAAGTAAGGAAAAAGGCGACGCGACTTGAAAAGCTGGGTGCCTCAGTCTATCTTGAGCGAATGAGTTCCAAGGAAGAGACTTCCTGAAGCTCCGGCTACTGTATGGTCTTTTTATCCGGTTCGTAACCCCGTACGGGGATTGGCGAAGCATGATGAAAGATCATAAGCCACCCGCCCTCTTGCTTCTCGAATATGTTGGTTGACTGAGAGAGATTAAACATGACCGGGTCCCTTTTTATGTATACCATCTCCTGCAGGCAGGTAACCCAGGCGATGTTGTCGTTTATATCCACGGTCACGTTTGAAATGCTGATGTCAACCTGGTCCTCAGGGTCAAAAACGCTTTCCCAGCTCTGCCTTATGGCTTCCCAGTTGCGAAGAGCTGTCCATCCCGGGTGGACGCAGCCGGACCTTGAGTCCTTTACCCAGACCTCTCCCATTAGCTCTAGATTTCTGGTTCCCAGCGCCTCGTAAAAAAGGTTGTTGATCCTGAGTATTTCTTCGCTGTCCTTTTCCATGGTCATCGGCTTGTCCTAGGTAATTTTACCGGAAAAGGTCTAAAATTCTGCCGAACTGCGAGAATATGTCTTCGCGCATCCTGAGAATGTCGTTATACAGGGCTGCCGCCATGATGAAAATGAGAAAGGAAAATCCGATTCGCTGGGTTATCTCGAGGGTTTTTATGCTAAGCGGCTTTCTTTTTATCTTTTCAATCGCCATATAAAGCAGATGTCCTCCGTCGAGCATAGGTATGGGGAGAAGGTTTATCAGCGCGAGGTTTATGCTTATGAGCGAAGTAAACTGGAGGAGGTTTGATATGCCGCTTTGAGCGACGTCCCCTGATATCTTGGCGATGAGAAGCGGTCCCGCGACTGTCTTTCCAGCTGTTGCGAGCGCTATTTTTCCTGTTACGAGCTTGAACAGGAAGCCGAAGAAAAGAATGGTGATCTCAACCGTCATGCGCGCCGCTTCTGCTATTCCCCTGTGAAGCGATTCAAAGAAGCCGTATTTTTTAAGCACTCTGTCTGTGCTTGGAGTGATGCCTATTATGTAGCGTTCGATGTCTTCTTGCATTTCCGCTGCCAAGCGGAAATGCATCTTTTCTTCCCCACGCTCAATCGTGAAATCAAGTTCCTTGCCGCTGCTCCCGGCTATTATGTCCGACATATGGTTCCAGTCCGTAACCTCTACGCCGTCTATCGCCTTGATCCTGTCTCCCGGACGTATTCCCGCTCTCCAGGCGGGGCGGTCCTCGGCTACCTCCGCTATGGTCGCCTTTATGGGCCTTGCGAATCCGGTCTCTACTCTGCCATCGGAACCGGCTTCGGCGAAAAGGGTGAGAGTCCTGGTTTCGTTTCCGGTTCTCACTCTGAATTCAAGCAGCGAATCAGGGTTTGAGTGGACAGCAATGTTCACGTCTTTCCAGTCTTTGACTTCTTTTCCGTTTATGCTGAGTATCCTGTCGCCCGCGGCAAATCCTGAGAGATGGGCGGGAGAGTCTTTCTTTACGTAAGTTATGTCAGGAGAGTCTTCCAGATAACCTGAGACGCTTATGCCGAACATGAACACAAGGGGCATGAAGAAAAAGGGAATTATGAAATTCATAGCGGGGCCCGCTATGACCACCAGAAATCTGTCTGTAAGAGACTTGCCGGAAAATCCCCTGTGGTAGTCCTTTTCGTAGTAAGCCTCTATATCGTAAAAGGCTAGGCTGCTGACGGTGAGAGTGTGGATTTTCCCATCTCTTTCAACTTCAAGTTCTTTTTCCTGGTGCGGGTCTGATCTTAGCGCGTAGAGAAGCTTTTCCCAGTTTGCATGCTCCTTAAGACTGAATCCTTTTATCCCGACAATTCTGTCCCCTGAGGCAAGTGGCGACTCAGTACCCGAAACGCTTTCGACAATTACGTTATCTTCCCTTCCCTCACCGTACATCTTCACGTATCCGCCGAGGGGAAGGGCCGAAATCAGGTATTCCGTCTCGCCTCTTACAAAAGAAACGAGTTTCGGGCCGAAACCTAGAGAAAACTTCTCGACTCTGATATTACTTCTTTTTGCGAGCAGAAAATGCCCCAATTCGTGAAAGAAGACCAGAATTCCTATTACGAAAATAAAAGCCAGGATAGTAGTCATAACTTAAGAAAGAAAGCTCTCCATTATAGAACCGGCGGTGTTCCTCGACCACCTGTCCGCCTCTAATATATTGTCAAGACACCCCGAGTCAAGTTTGTCGTGCCGCTCGAGAGTTTCCCTGACTATCGGGATTATATCGGTGAATCTTATCCTCTCATCAAGAAACGCGGTTACTGCCACTTCGTTCGCGGCGTTTAGCACAGTTGGATAAGTACCGCCCATTCTGAGACATTCAATTGCCATCGCGGGGGCCTTGAATTTATCTGTGTCGAGCTTTTCGAACGTAATGTCCGAGAGGTCGTCCGGTGAGGCGTCGGGACGCCCGAGATCGAGTCTCTCGGGGTAGGAGAGTGCTTGGGCTATCGGTATTTTCATGTCAGAAGCGGAAAGATGGGTTATGAACGAGCCGTCAACATATTCAAGGATTGAATGCACGATGCTCTGGGGATGTACCCAGATTGATATTTTTTCGACGGGCATGTCAAAAAACCACCTTGCCTCTATGATTTCAAACCCCTTGTTCATCAGCGTCGCCGAATCTATGGTTATTTTCTCTCCCATTTTCCATGTGGGGTGGCAGAGCGCGTCGGCGACCGTAACCTTTCCCAGATCCTTTTTCGGGGTTTTTCGAAACGGCCCGCCCGATGCCGTTATAATGATCCGTTTGAGGAATTCGCGGTCCTTTTCAAGAAGCGTCTGGAAAACGGCGCTGTGCTCGCTGTCCACGGGTAGCAGGATAACGTCCTGGTTTTTTGCCTCGGAAATAAGGAGTCCTCCGGCGACCACAAGGGATTCTTTGTTTGCTATCGCAACGTTTCTTCCGGCCTGTATTGCGGACAGTGTGGGCAGAAGCCCTGGGAAACCCACCATGGAGGATATAACCAGATCGCACTCACCTTCCGTAGCAACTGCGATATTCCCCTCGTTTCCGTAGTGTATCTGTGTTTTCGGACCGGCAATTTCCCTGAGTCGTTCTGAGTCCTCTTTTCGGGTAACCGATACGATCTTCGGGGCGAATTCCGTTATCTGTTCTGCAAGAAGATCAATGTTTTTCCCCGCACAGAGACCCGTTACCTCGAATCTCTCGGGAAATCTTCGTACTATCTCAAGGGTCTGCGACCCGATCGAGCCGGTTGATCCGAGTATGGAGATCTTTTTCAATCTAGCGCCCTTTCTCCCGTATCTGCTCTCCTGTCAGTCCGAACCTTCTTTCCCTGTTGCGGTAATTGGCGATGGCCTTTAGCAGGTGCCTTCTTCTGAAATTCGGCCAGAGTGTTTTCGTGACGTATATTTCGGCATAGGCCAGTTGCCACAGCAGAAAGTTCGAAAGTCTCATTTCTCCCCCGGTTCTTATGAGCAGATCCGGTTCCGGCAGACCGGAGGTATAGAGATATTCCTGAAAATCCTTCTCGGAAACCGGTTTTTTCTCTCCCTCCGCGATTATGCTGTTCACGGCGTTGATTATCTCCTCCCTGCCCCCGTAGCTAAGAGCCAGTGTTATCGTCAGGGAGTTGCATTCCTCGGTCATTTTCATCACTCGCCCGAGAAGTTCACGTATGTCCTGGGGGAGGTTCGAGAGATTCCCGATTGCGTTTAGCCTGGTGTTCTGCGCAAGCAGCTTCTCGCCTTCATTTGAGAGGTACTCCCTTAAAAGATCCATAAGGGCGAGAACCTCTTCCCCCGGTCTCTTCCAGTTCTGCGCGGAAAACGCGTAAAGAGTTAAATATTCTATCCCGATCTCCCGCGCGGTACGGACTACCGATCTTGCCGATTTTATTCCTTCCCTGTGACCGATCAGCCTGTCAAGATTCTTTCGTCGCGCCCATCTTCCGTTGCCGTCCATTATTATGACAACGTGTCTGGGGATAGGACCCGGTGTGGGGATGTTATGGTTTTTCTGCATTGCGAGACACTGTTTGAGAGCTTCGCTGACAACCGTCGTTTCAGTTCGCTGCCCGATAGATGTAAGAAACGGGATATGCGATCAGAACGACCGTAGCAATTACCACCATGGCCACGATCAGGGCGACCGGGTAAATGAGAATTGCCCCCAGGTAAAAAAGGGCTCTTTTCAGCGGAACCCACTCCCGGGATGCTTCGGGAAGGTCGGAAACGCAACTTTTGACAAATCCTGATATTATTCCAGTAAAAAGTGTGGACATATAAGTGAACCGATCTACCGTAAACGTATCTTATTTCCCCTTTTTCATCAAGGGCGAAAACCCTACTTTACTTGCTTAGTCCAAAAAAAAATCCTTTCAGGTAAACTACAGGAAACGTAGGTGGCAATGACAAAGTTCCGCTTTTTTTTCATAGTATACGCGTTAATTCCGGCTTCTCTTTTTTCAACCCCACTTCTCGCAAAAGAAGATACATACAGAGGCCTTTCCGACTTCGCAAAGGCGCTTAACCTCATAGAGAAAAACTATGTGGAGGAGGTTTCCTCCGAGCAGCTGACTCGAAGCGCCATAAAAGGCATGTTCGATTCCCTTGATCCCTACTCGGTTTACCTTTCATCTGAGAGCCTGAGAAGCCTTGAGATAGGAACTATGGGAGAGTTTGAGGGCATAGGAGTCGAGATTACGGTGCGCGACGGGTTTTTGACTATCATATCTCCGATTGAAGGAAGCCCTGCGCAGGAAGCCGGTGTGAAATCGGGAGATGTGATCGTCTCCATAGACGGGGAAAATGCCGAGAAGACCAACATAGTTGACGCTCTGGACCGCATAAGGGGTAGAGAAGGAACTACAGTTGATATCGTTGTCAGAAGAGACGGAACCGAGCAAACCCATAATTTCACCATCACAAGACGGATAGTGAAACTTAGAAGCGTCGAGTCTAGGTTGATCGAAAAAGATATAGGTTATATAAAGCTCTCGCAGTTCCACAGGGATTCTGCGGATGAGTTTCTCAGTTCTTACAGGGGGCTTGAAAAGGAAAACGGTGCGAAGCTCGGAGGACTTGTGCTTGACCTCAGAAACAACCCCGGAGGGTTGCTAGAACAGGCGCTTGCGCTTAGTGACATGTTCATGGATAAAGGGCTTATCCTGAATGTGAAGGGAAGGTCCGAACTGACTTCGAAGGAATATTTCGCTAGGGAGGGGATGGAGATACCGATCAATGACGTTGCGGTAATCGTAAACCGGGGGAGTGCGAGCGCTTCCGAAGTTCTCGCCGGAGCGCTTAAAGACAGCGGCAGGGCGAAGATAGTCGGTACAAGAACATTCGGCAAGGGTTCAGTTCAATCCGTAATAGAACTTTCGGGGGAAACGGGAGTGAAGATAACCACAGCGAGACTTTTTACCCCCAAGGGGATTCTGATAGATGACAAGGGCATAGAACCTGATATTTTTGTTGAAGGTGGCGACGAGGATGCCCCCTTGGACCCGCAGCTTGCAAGGGCGTTGGAAACTGTAAAGCACATGTGAGGAGATAAGACGCTTGAGTCAGAAGAAGCGAACGAGAAAAAGACAGTCTACGGCAAAAACCGGCGATAAAAAACGCACGGCAAGACTCACCCACGCAATTCTGGTCCTAGTTTTCTTTTTCGCCTTTTCAATTTTTGGCCTCAAGCATATCGAAAGATTTTTTGACGGATGGTCACCTCGGGAGGCTGCTCCTACTGCGGCGGATAAGATTGCGGAGAAAAAGCCTCAGCGTCCCGGAGTTATTCTCATAATAGATGATCTGGGCTACGACAAAAAATCGATTGACAGGATACTCAGGATCAAGCAACCGATTAACTTAGCTGTGCTTCCGCATCTTCCCCACTCTCTGTACGCTGCGCGAGCTGCTTACCGCGGGGGGAAGGACGTGATTCTCCACCTCCCCATGGAACCCAAGTATTCTTCCGGTTATACGGCCGATGATGCTGGAGAAGGAGTTTTGTTGCTCGGCTTCTCGATAGACCAGATGAGAGAGGAGCTAAGAAGAAACATCGTGGCCGTTCCCAACATAGTTGGAGTCAACAACCATATGGGCTCCAAGTTCATGGAGAATGAAGAGCCGGTAAAAACGGTAATGCAGGAACTGAAGGCCAGAGACCTTTATTTTGTTGACAGCCTTACGACCCCCAACTCCCGTGGATACAGAATAGCGAGGCAGCTTGGAGTAAAGACGCTTAAAAGGGATGTCTTTATTGACCAGAGAGAGCGGGGCAAGGAATATACTATGGAGCAGCTTGACCACTTGGTAAGGATCGCTGAGAAAAACGGTATAGCGGTAGGTATAGGTCATCCTTACCCCCAGACAATAGATGCTCTCGCGGAGTATATGCCCAAGAATGAGAAGAAGGTTGAGTTTATAAAAATATCGGCGGCCGCTTTGAACTGAAACGGTTGCGGAGAAATCACCTGAAAGGGGGTTGTCATGGGACTTGTGGATGAAATCAGAAACAGGCGGGATTCATGGAGCCGGAGACTTGAGGAGCAGAGAGTTTCTCAGGAACCCTACGATTATGAATTCGAGAAGCGAAACGCCGACACAATCGAAGAAGAAATAAAAAAGAACCGGGAGAAGGTCGGGAAATTTCCAACCGTGGAAAAACTGTCGGAGTAATCGGCGAGGGACATAGTAGCGGGGCAGGTGATTTGACAATATTTTCTTTATCCTTTAGGATTTTCAGCCCCATGAGGATGGAGGTTTTAGTTTTTTGCCAGGAATAACAGTAGGTAGCAGCGAAAGCATTGACAGTGCCTTAAAAAGGTTCAAGAAGCAGGTTGAGAAGGGTGGGGTTCTTTCTGAAGTAAGGAAGAGAGAATACTACGAAAAACCGAGCGAAAAGAAAAAAAAGAAGTTGTTTGCTGCTAAAAAGCGCAGTTCAAGCAGAAAAAGAAGATAGGCCGTTTTCATTCGCATGGGTTTCGCCCGAAATTATTTCTGAAGGTTCCCCCGATTAAGTCGCTTTGAATGAAGAATTTTTCTTCCACATCAGCGATAGCGGATATAAAGGCAAAGCTCAGCATAGTAGATGTCATACAGGGCTTTGTTTCCCTTAAAAAATCTGGAAAAAACCACATTGGGCTTTGCCCGTTCCACGACGATAATAACCCGTCCATGCATGTAAATGATGAGAAGGGTTTTTTCCACTGCTTCAGTTGCGGAGCCGGAGGGGATGTATTCGGCTTCCTGATGAGGTACAGCAATATAGGTTTCCACGAAGCCTTAAAGGAACTTGCACGCAAAGCCGGAGTCAGACTCCCGGCTCCGCGCCCGCGCACGGAAAGTGCGAAGAAAAAAGAGGCTACTTCGGCAAGGTTTTTTGAGATAAATTCTCTTGTCTCTTCGTTTTACAGCAAAAACCTCCACAGTTCAGGAAAAAACTCCGCACGGGCTAGAGAGTACCTAGAATCAAGGGGAATCAGCTCGGAGATAATCAAGGAGTTCAAGCTCGGCTTCGTTCCCGACAGCTGGGAAGACCTTGTAAAATTTGCTTCAGGAAGGAATATCGGCATTAAGGAGCTCGAAGAGCTTGGTCTTGTTGTTGCGAGGGAAAGCGGAAGCGGGCACTACGACCGGTTTCGAAACAGGATCATTTTCCCCATAAGCGAAATAACGGGACGAATTTGCGGTTTCGGCGGCAGAACACTGGCGGAAGATGACCCGAAGCAGCCAAAATACATGAATTCCCCTGAATCCCCGGTTTTCGACAAAAGGAGCGTTCTTTACGGACTTTACCACTCGAAAAGTGAAATCGGAAGAGAACGGAAAGCCGTCTTGGTTGAAGGCTACATGGACTTCATAAAGCTCTACGCAAATGGAATACGCAACGTGGTCGCCACCTTGGGAACGGCCTTTACGAATGAGCACGCTAGGCTTCTGCGACGTTTCTGTGAGGAGGTGGTGATTGTCTACGACGGCGATACCGCTGGGATACGTTCCGCCGTCCGGGCCGGAGAGATTCTTCTTGAGCAGGGGATCTCTTCAAGTATTTGCCGTATTCCCGATGGCCTCGATCCCGATGATTATCTGGAGGAGCACGGACCTGAGACTCTCGCCGGACTGATCGCGGGCGCCGTTGATGTCTCGGATTTTATTATTGACGACACTTTCGCAAGGTACAGGGAAAAGAAAATGTCTTCCGGAGAGTCGATAAAATTTCTTGTGGACTTGGTTTCGAAAATAAAAGATCCGGTCCGAAGGGCTGAAGCTGTTTCCAAGGTAACAGGGATTTTCGGGATAAGGGAGTCTGAGTTTCTCTCTCTGGTAAAGACCTCGAATCCGGGGAGAAACCGCGGGTCGCTTGCACCGGCGCCCTTGATTCCGGGAAAAAACATTCATGAGAGAGAAATTGTGAGGATACTGCTTAAATTCTCCCATCTGATGAGCGCCGAAAAGATTGAAAATATCGGTAGGAATTTTGAAAATGGCGATTTAAAGGTTATTCTCAAACGTGTGGGTGAAGGGGAGTTTACCGAAGTTTCCTCCCTGATGACTTCTTTTGAGAAAATTGAGATGCAGCAACTGCTGAGCGAGTTGATTTTTTCTTCGGATGATTTGATAGACGAGACGACTTCGGAGAAAATATTAAACGACTGCGTGAAGGAGCTTGAACTGAGAAATATAGCTTTTAAACGCAATGAAGTAACAGAGAGAATCCGCAAGCAGCGTGACTCTTCAGATAAAACCCTTGAAAGAAAACTTGTTGAGCAATACAGGGATCTGGTGAGCATGGAAAAGACCATAAGAGGAACTGCAAGTTGAATCCAAACGACGAGACTAACGGGTTGCGGAGCGAAATCGGCGTACGGGACGAAAGAGAATTCTCTGAGTCCCCACAAGGTTTTCAAAGTTCCTCGTCTGATTCTCGATCGGAAGACAAGCCCAAACACGTAAAAAGTCATGATTCCGACCAAGACCCTATAAGGTCGTACATTCTCGCTATTGCGCAGCACTCCCTCCTTTCCAAGGAGGAAGAGGTTGAGATAGCAAGACAGATTGAAAAAGGGAAAAAAATAATCGCAAGAATGATAATAGAGAACCCCTTCATGATGAAAAAGGTTCTCAAACTCGAAGAAGAGATAAAAGAAGGGGTCCTCGGTGCGGGCTACCAAGGCGAGCACATGGAGTCCTCCGCTGACGGCGAAACACATAGAAATTCCGCAAAGAACTTTCTTCCAATCAGAGAACTTTTTGCTGAGACCGAAGAACTGAGAAAGAAACTCGATACTCCAAAGCTTTCAGATACCGAGAGAGCGAAGATTTCTAAACAAATCAGAAAGAACAACGAGCGGACCGTAGAACTTCTTGACGAAATCGATTTTTCCTCTACGCAGGCCAACAGGATATACAATCTGGCCGTCGAATATGTGGACAGAGTTGAGGGCGGGGATTGTGACTGTATGATGGATGGTTCAGACGGTGCGATTGGCAATGGTTCGAGATCTGAATATTCCGAGGAGGAAATCGCTTCTCTTAAAAAGGTGCTTAGAAGGTTTGAGAAGGCAAAGAAGGCTACTAAGAAAGCTAGAAAAACACTTATCGAGTGCAACCTTAGACTTGTAGTCAGTATAGCGAGAAAATACGTTAACAGAGGGCTACCGTTTCTCGATCTGGTTCAAGAAGGCAATATGGGGTTGATGAAAGCGGTTGAAAAGTTCGAACATGGAATGGGATACAAATTTTCAACCTGTGCCACGTGGTGGATAAAGCAAGCAATTACACGTGCAATAGCCGATCAGGGAAGTCTTATAAGAATCCCTGTTCACATGACCGAAAATATAAACAGGCTAAACAAGATCTCGAGATCCCTGATGCAGAGATTAGGAAGGGAACCCAGACCGGAAGAGATAGCCGAGGCAATGGACATACCTCTTGATAAGGTCTTGAAGATCATGAAGGTGTCACGTGACCCGGTTTCTCTGGAGTCTCCGATTGGCGAGGACGACTGCAGGCTGATGGATATTATCTCGGACCCGGCTTCCACTTCTCCGCTTGACATGCTCGAAACCAAAGAATTGAACCGAATCATGCGCAACGCGCTCTGCACCAACCTCAGTAACGGGGAGGAAGGAGTCGTTAAAATGCGCTTCGGTATAGACGAAGACAAGGAATACACCCTTGAAGAAATAGGGAAAAAACTGAATGTTACCCGCGAGAGAATACGACAAATCGAGGTAAAAGCCATTAAGAAGCTTAAAAGGTTTGGAAGAGCTCTTCCCATACGGGGTTTTAACACTGACTGACTGATATTCTAGCTTGACATTATTTTTTTTAGCGGTAGTTTACTCTTTCTAGGGTGGCTATGCTGAAGGGGAAGCACCCGGTTCCATCCCGAACCCGGAAGTTAAGTCCTTATAGGCCGATGATACTGCTCCTTTCAGGAGTGGGAAAGTAGGTGGCTGCCCTTTTTTCTTTCCTTGCTTTTTCAAGTTTCCGGTGCCTGCGATGTCAAAGATCAACGTTGCCGTGTTTGTTTCCGGAGGCGGAACAAACCTTCAGGCGGTAATAGATTCCGGCATAGAATCCGCAAACATAGCCGTGGTTGTCTGTGATACTCCTGGAGTCATGGCAATTGAGAGGGCTAGGAACCACGGTATTCCAGTAGAACTCGTAAACAGCGGGGATTTTGAATCAAGGGAAGAGTTCGAAAGACAGATAGTCGCGAAAATCGCCAGATATGACATAGGCCTTGTCGTACTTGCCGGGTTCATGAGGATACTTACTCCTTATTTCATAGGCCGTTTCGCGAACCGTATCATCAATATTCACCCTTCCTTGCTTCCTTCTTTTCCGGGAACAAATTCAGTAAGACAGGCGCTTGACTACGGAGTGAAACAAACGGGTTGTACTGTCCACTTCGTGAGAGAGGAAGTTGACGCGGGCCCCATTATTCTTCAGGCGGTTGTTCCGGTTACGGAGGAAGATACGGAAGAGACTCTGCTTGAAAAAGTCCATACTGAGGAACACAGGATGCTGCCTGAAGCCGTAAGGCTTTTCTGCGAGGGAAGACTGAGTCTCAGTGGAAGAAAAGTCCTGATTTCCTCCTGAGACCCGAGAAATTTCTAAACGGTTCTTCCAATGGCTTCGGCAACTGGGGCAGCTTTTTCCATCAGGTTTTTGAATGTTTTCGGCTTAAGCGACTGAGCTCCGTCACTAACGGCGATCTCCGGGTTGTTATGAACCTCGACTATTACTCCGTCCGCCCCGGCTGCTATTGAAGCTAGAGTTACCGGGATTACGTACTGCCAGTAGCCGGTTCCATGGCTAGGGTCGGCGAAAACGGGCAGATGGGTCTTTTCCTTGAGTACCGGAATAGCGTTCAGGTCGAAAGTGTTTCTGGTCGCAGTCTCAAAGGTCCTTATCCCTCGTTCGCAGAGTATTACATTACTGTTGCCCTCCGACAGTATATATTCTGCGCACATGAGAAATTCGCTTATCGTCGTTGACATCCCCCGTTTTAGCAAGACGGCTTTTTTTGACTTGCCGACATGTCTTAAAAGCGAGTAGTTTTGGGAATTTCTGGCCCCGATCTGAAGCACATCCGCGTATTCCTCGACCAGTTCAAGATCGTCCGGGCTCATTATTTCGGTTACTATGGGCAGTCCGGTCATCTCTTTTGCCTTGACGAGAAGTTCCAGTCCCTCTTTTCCAAGACCCTGGAAAGCATAGGGTGAAGTTCTGGGCTTAAACGCGCCGCCTCTGAGCATTGACGCCCCTGAATCTTTTATGGAAGCCGCAATTGTCATTATCTGTTCTTCGCTTTCAACCGAGCACGGTCCTGCGATTATGGGGATCTTGCTGTCCCCTACTGCAACGCCGTCCACATTGAAGACGGAAGTTTCATCGTTTACTTCCCTGCTCGTTAGCTTGTAGGGCTGAAGCACGGGAACGACCTTCTCGACTCCCTGGAGCTGTTTGAGACTGTCGAGGTCATGCGGCTTTCCTCTCTCGTCTCCGACCACTCCGATGACAGTCCTGAGAATTCCTTCGATCGGATGGGGCGAATAGCCAAGTTCCTTTATAACGGATTTGACCTTGTCTATCTCTTCCTTGGTCGCCTTTGGCTTCATTACTACTATCATTTAAAAAACCTCCATATTTTGTGCGGAACGGACAAACTTAATACATAGAACATTCTTAATGTCAATTATAATGTCTTTACATATCGACGTATTGAGCTTGTTTACTGGGGAAGATTTAGAAAAACGGCACTGAATATCTCTTGCGAGGCTTCCCTGAAATGCTTTTCGAATTTCGTTTCTGTTTCTCCTCTTCGAGCCTCAACGAAACCGGGTGGAGGGTGCTCGGGGTGGAACAAGCGACTTCTTTTGAATTCGGACACTATCTGCTCAATGTAGCTCAACTGATCGGTCTTTATTACGGTCCTCCCGCTTCTCGTAAGCACTTTTGCTAGGCAACTTATAAATTCCCGGTTGAACATTCTGTGTTTTAAATGTCTTTTCTTCGGCCAGGGGTCGGGGAAATTCACCAGGACAAGGTCAAACATTTTTTCTCTGAAGACCTGTTTGAGTGCGATTTCAGCTTCAATGTGGAGGAATTTTAAGTTTTCCAGGGAGAGCTTTTCCGCAGCACGTACCGCTTTTCGGAATCTCCCTCTCTTGACCTCAAGACCAAGGTAGTTTCTGCTTGCGTCGCACTGCGCTGCGTTTATGAGAAATTCTCCTTCTCCAAAGCCGATTTCAAGTACCAGGGGCTTTTCGTCGCAGAAGATGTCTTTTTTGCCGATGGGAAGCGAAAACAAGGAAATATCCACCGCGGGGTCGGTTAATTTCATTTTCCGTGTCAGGATCTAAAAGCGGAAGTTATGGCCTGCTCCCCGATCTTTATTCCGTAATCTCCCCCATGTTCTTTCATCTTGCCTATGCACTCGGGAAGCGACATTTCTATCTTGCCTTTTCTGGCTTTCTTGTCGATCTTCATGACGTCGATTATTTTCCCGACGTTTACCCCGCGTGGAGGCTCAGTAGGAAGTCCCGCCCTCTCCAGAAGAAGGGTGAGCCTGTCCTGCTCTTTTTCGCTCCACCCTGTTTCACCCAGAGCGATTTTCCCCTCAATTACCATTCCCGCGGAAATCGCTTCTCCGTGGGAGATTGTATAGTCGGAAAGCTGCTCAATTGCGTGGCCGACCGTGTGTCCGAAATTAAGTATTTTCCGCAGGTTCTGCTCCTTTTCGTCCTTCTCGACCACTTCCGCCTTGATCCTGCAGCTTGTCTCTATCACTTCAAGCAGCGTAGCGTCGTCGAATTCGTAGATTTTCTCGATATTTGCTTCTAGGTACTGGAAGAAATCCCCACTCTTTATTACACCGTATTTGATTATCTCGGCGAGTCCCTCCGCGAGCTGCTTCGGTTCGAGGGTTTTAAGCGTGTCTGTGTCCACATACACTCGCCATGGCTGATAGAAGGCACCGATGAGGTTTTTTCCGTGAGGGGTGTCTACAGCGGTCTTTCCTCCCACCGAACTGTCAACGCAGGCAACTAGGCTTGTGGGCACCTGAACGCAGGGGACTCCCCTCATGTAAGTGGCGGCCACGAATCCTGCTATGTCTCCCACGACCCCGCCGCCGAGTGCTATGACCGAAGAGTCCCTGCCGAATCCCGATTCAAGCATCCTGTCTTCTATGAAGGACTTGATTTCTCTGGTTTTGCTTTGTTCTCCCGCCGGGAAGACAATCATACTGACTTCTGGGAGTACTTCCTCAAGATCGTTCAGAAGTCTCGCCCCGTAGAGATCCGCGACGTTTGAATCGGTTACTAGGGAGTGGGAGTGAGCTATGGAGGCCTCGGCCAGATCGCCGGCAATCTGCCTCACAAGACCTTGGCCGATCAGGATTTCATAGGAATTATCTTCGTTTGAACTGACTTTAACTGCTATCTTCTTCAATCTTTACCCCGGCATTTTAAGTAGAGACCAGACCGGGTGGGGGGAAAGAGCCTCGGCCCCCCTGAGTCCGGTAAGTTCTACAAGGAAAAGGTATCCTACGACGCTTCCTCCCAGTTCTTCCACCAAACGCCCGGTGCTGTGCGCCGTTCCTCCCGTGGCCAGAAGATCATCGACAATTACTGTCCTGCTTTTGCCGTTTATCGCGTCTTTGTGAATTTCCAGAACGTCTTTTCCATACTCAAGATCATATGAAACGCTTGCGGTGTCGCTTGGCAGCTTGCCAGATTTCCTCACCAGAATCAATTCTTTTTCAAGCTTATAGGATAAGGCGGCAGCGAATATGAAACCTCGGCTCTCGGGTGCGACAAATGAGGATATCTCCTTGCCGGCGAGCATTTCCGCCATCATGTCAACGGATTTTCGAAAAGCTTCGGCGTTTTTAACAAGCGTGGTTATATCGTAGAAGAGTATTCCTTTGCTCGGGAAATCGGGAACGCGCCTTATTTGGTTTTCGATCTCTTCCAGTGCCATTTCCTTTTCTGTTTGCTTGCTCGGGGAGGTTTTCATCAGGCCTTTTTCCTGAGGGAGGATAGCTCAAAGGCTGTTCTCACTGCTTCTTCCGGGGTTTCGCATTTGATAATTTCCTCAGAGACATCCCAGGTGTCAAGCCCGATGACGGGAATTCCGGACTTAAGCGCGAACGATATTTCCGACAGGGTGCCGAAACTGCCTCCAATGGCGATTATAGAATGGCTTGACTTCGCTACTATCACGTTTCTTGCTTCACCCATCCCCGTAACTATTGGTATGTCAATGAATCTGTTGGCGGAGGAGGATTCGGGGCCGGGGAGAATCCCGATTGTGGTGCCCCCGGCTGATTTTGCTCCCCGGCACGCAGCTTCCATAACTCCCCCCATTCCGCCACAGAGCAGAAAACACTTCCTTCCGGCAATAAGAACTCCCACCTCTTCCGAAGCTCTTTTTTCCTCATCGCTTGCGTTAGCCGCTCCGATTACTCCTATGATCGTTTCCATTAAAGTTTCACCGCGTTGCGTTTAACAAGCTTGTATAAAACGGTTAAAATCACAATTCCCAAAGTATACCACGGGCTTAAGCGATTTATATCACGGGAAACCCTCAATGTATTGCACAAGAACTTGGCTTGCACTTATTTTTTCAGTTTGCTTCTTCTTTCCCCTTCCTCTTGAGGGAAGCCAGGTGAATCTCAGGATTCCCCACGGTTTTGAATTCGGGATTTCCAGAAAAGACGCACTTAATCTGATCGAATCTTCCAAGCTCGAGGTTGTTTCCGATCGCGAATACTCAAACGATCTACGAAAAGTCGTTCTGGGAGGTTCCTTGTCCGGAGTTGCCCTTGACCCGCCACCCGACCATGAAACCCGGCTTGAATTTTATAAAGACAATCTTATGTCAAGTTCCATCTTATTCAGTTTTGAGGATGAGACCCGTTTTGCGTTCGCAAAAAGCGAACTTGTCGGTGATCTCACTGATGTTCTCGGCGACACTTTCGAGCGGGAGAAAATGTTTTCTTACGAGGTTCTGTCGTGGAATCTTTCGGATACGGTAGTACTTGCAAACCTGAACTCCAAAGAAAGAACAATAGAAATTGAATATATTCATAAACCGGTTCTGGCAAAAAAGACGGCGAAGGATCTGCGCCGCAAACGCAGGGAGGATCCAGGAGATCCTGCCAGACAGATGTTTATCGATAGCAATTTTTCAGCGAAGAAAAAACGCTAACCCCCAAAGACAATGGCTCTTCTCTTGGATTTTATGACCTGCCGCGAATTTTTAAAACCAGATTAGGTGAGTTTGAGAGCGCTCCTAGGCTGACACAGCGCGGGAAAGCGAAGCGGTCTTTTCTCTCTGCACTTTACGAAGGTCTTCTGTAAAGATTCAGAAGCGTTCCTATGTGGAAAGCCAAGGCTACGTATATACCGCAGAGAAAAAGCTTCTGATAGCCGGCAAGATACTTGTTTACCAGGAATATAAGCGAGATAAGCAAAAGAAACCACCCTATGGTTTCTAAGATTAGATGCGCGAGCCTCTGTACCGGCACTTCGGGGCTCCCGCTGGCTCTTGATCTGAAAACCTCCGGCAACTGCATGAAAACGAGGGAGAAGAAAGTCCCCAGTATATATGTACCGGCGAAAAATCCGAGAAGAACAAACAGAATGAGCAGTAAAAGCTCCATGGTTAAATGACCTCGGTAAAAATAATATCATATTGCCGGATTATTCTGTATAAGCAGTCTTGTTTTTTGCCGCTATTCATGCGAATTGTTGTTTCTTAGGCGGTGTGGATAAGCATTTCGTCAATTGTCTCTTAGTTCGGAATTGCTCTGCATGTGATTTTACGCGCACGGCCGGTTATCGTTGACTTTTGTACAGCTAAAGGGTCTGCGTCTGTTTCTGACCCGCCGGTTTTTTTCGGTTTATCCTTGTTAAAGTTAGTTTGTCCTTGTTAACATTATATAGAGATGGATAGCCTTATATCTTCTTTTTCTGACCGCAACGATAGCAGCAACTCCCCGTGCGAATTCCTTTGCATACCTCGATACGTCGTTTTCTTGCTTTCGGGATTCTTTTTTCTTCTCGCGCTTTTTCCCTTGGCTTCGGACGTTAGCGCCGAAGAAGCGGAGAATGACGAAACAGTTTTTATCTCCGGGATCAGTATAAAGGGGTTAAAAGATATAGAACTCGAGAGAATAAAGGACTCCATGATAACTCCTTTTCCCTCAAGGAGACCTTGGAGAAAGCGTCCGGAATTCAACGAGCAGTTCCTCGAGGACGATGTAAAAAGAATAGAGCAGGTTCTCAGGGAGCATGGTTATTACGGTTCCACCGTAACCCACACCTTGAATTTCCGGGATGGAAACCGAAAAGTGGATATAGAAATAAGAGTGGACCAAGGAGACCCTGTGATAGTGAAGACTCTGAACATAGCAGTTCTTGGGAACCAGCCGGATGATTACGTCTCCGATGTCGCCGAGGTGATTCTCTTGGAAGAGGGGGAACCTTTTTCCCAGATAAGCTACCAGAAGTCAAAAGTTCTTATCACGGAGCTGTTTTCCAATAGGGGCTATCCTCTGGCGGATGTAAAATCCGAGGCGATTGTGAGCCTAAGGAGCAGAGAGGTCAATGTTGAATTCACCATTGATCCGGGGCAGGAATATTATTTCGGCGACGTGATATTCAGGGGAAATTCCGATATTGCCACCAGACTTCTCGAGCGGGAGATAGAGCACGAGAAGGGGGACCTGTTTTCTCTCAAAGAGACTCAGAAATCACGGGCGAACATTTTTGAAACCGGCCTTTTTAATTCCGTTATAGTGGATACTGATTATGACGAGCAGGAGTTCGAGGTTCAGACTATATACAGCGTTACCGAGAGGAAACTCGGAACGATAAGGCTTGGAGCTGGATACGCCACGGAGGACAATCTAAGGGCGCAGCTATCTTGGAGCCAGAGGAATTTTTTCGACGGCGGAAGGACCCTGCAGATTACTTCCAGTTATTCATCCCTGACACGAGGATTGCTGGCCAGACTTGATCAGCCCCACTTGGTCGGCAGGAACTCCAGTCTTGTTTTTTTGCTTGACGTGAGAAGGGATGATTTCCCGGGCTATGAGGGTTTGAGTTTCGATTTCAACAGTACTTTGTCCAAGGAGTTTTTTGATTATCTCACACTTTTTAGTTCCCTAAACGTCCTATACGCGGATATAGAATCTCAGGTGGTAAGAACGCCGATTGAAAGTGCCCGCGACAGCGTCTTCCTGACGGTTCTTGATCTGGGAGTTGAGTATGACCTGACCGACAGCCTTATAAATCCTACCAGTGGAATGCGGCTGTTTTTATTCATGGAAGCACCGATTCAGACTACTAGCTCCGCCCGCACCGATTACCTGAAGTTTCTGGCCGAGTTAAGATACTACAAGAATGTTTCCGGGATCGTTCTGGGGAAAAGGGCGACGATTGGAAGTATAACCACACTTGGGGAAACTGACCCATTTGACGTACCGATCTTCAAGAGGTTCTTCGCCGGAGGCAGTGCAAGCATGAGGGGCTATTCATTTCAGCATCTGAGTCCGCTTAATTCGGATCGGGACCCTCTGGGGGGCAACTCCATGATCGTTGGCAACGCTGAAGCCCGCTTCGGACTTTTTAACAAGGTTGGAGCGGTAATTTTCTTCGATTACGGAAATGTTTACTCAAAGAGTTTCGGTTTCAGTGTTTCCAACCTGAAGTACGCGGCCGGTGCTGGATTGAGATACCATACGATTATCGGGCCGATCAGGGCGGATTTCGGCTACCTTCTAAACCCCGAGGACGAAGAGAGAGATGACAGGTTCAAGATTTTTATAAGCATAGGGCAGGCCTTTTAGTAGCCGCGGTTGCCCTGAAGAAGCTTCCTGACTCCCCTTGCCGCCTGAGTTATTCTGTTCTCGTTCTCAACAAGTGCAAGTCTTACGAATCCTTCTCCATAGTTTCCGAATCCCACTCCGGGGGATACGGCAACTTTTGACTTCTCTATAAGAAGTTTCGAGAATTCAAGCGACCCCATTTCCGCAAACTCTTCAGGTATCTGCGCCCATACGAACATCGTGGCTTTCGGTTTTGGAATTTGCCATCCGGCCCTTGCGAATGATTCAATCAGCTTGTCTCTTCTGGACTTGTAGGTTTCCCTTATATGTTCTATAGGTTGCTGAGGTCCGTTAAGAGCGGTAATTGCAGCTATCTGGATCGGCTGAAATATTCCGTAGTCAAGGTAGCTTTTTATCCTTTTGAGTGCGGAAACGATTTCCGGGTTTCCCACCATGAAGCCGACCCTCCAGCCGGGCATGTTGTAGGTTTTGGAAAGTGAATAGAATTCCACCGCAACATCTTTGGCTCCCTTTACCTGCATTATGCTCGGGGCTTTGTATCCGTCATAGCACAGTTCTGCGTAAACCAGATCATGCACTACTATAAGACCTGTCTCACGTGCCAGATCACAGATTTTTTCGAAGAAATCAAGGTCCATGACTTGTGTGGTCGGATTGTTGGGGAATGAAAGAATAAGCACTTTAGGCTTTGGCCACACTTCCTTTATCGCTTTTTCTATTGACTGTATCAAGTCTTCTTTTTTACCCATGGGGCAACTGTGAGTGTCTCCTCTTGCTATGATTACGGAGTAGCTGTGTATTGGGTAGGTAGGATCGGGAACTATCGCTATATCTCCTGGGGAGAGTATGGAAAGCATTAAATGCGATATGCCTTCTTTTGACCCTATCGTGACGACGGCTTCGGAATCCGGATCAATGTCAACATCGAATTTTCTTTTGTACCAGTCGGTTATGGCCAGACGAAGTTTGGGCAATCCAGCGGAAGCGGAGTATCTGTGGTTTCTGGGTTCTCTTACTGCCTCGCGCAGTTTCTCCACTATATGGTCCGGCGTTGCCTGATCAGGATTCCCCATGCCGAGGTCGATTATATCCTCTCCCCTGGCGCGCGCTTGGTGTTTAAGTTCGTTGACTACGCCAAGCACATAAGGGGGAAGTCGGTTTATCAGGGAAAAATTATGATCCGGCCGGTTCATTGTATCTGCCTATTTTTTGGTGGCACTATTTTATTATAACCGCTTATAATCTCAAGATTGCGGGTGGCAGAACGGGTATTTACAGCATGTCGGTGTCTGCGAGGGAATCCGTTATGGTAAAATAGGGAATTATGTATTTTAGTTGACGGATTAGATTCTGGCTGTAAAACAGGTATAATATAGTAATGATAAGGACTTACAAGTGCAGGGTGAAGTTATCCAAGTCGGGGCATGAGACGCTGTCTCAGATATTTGGGATGAGCGCCGAGTTGTACAACGCAGGACTGGAATCCCGTATTGACTGCTACAGAAAGACAGGCGAAAGCCGCAGTCTCTATGACCAGTACAAGGAACTTGTGCAGGTAAGAGCGGAGTTGCCGGAGTTTGAGGCTGTATCCAGTATCGTGTTCCGAGGCGTGCTATCGAGACTTGACAAGGCGTACAAGTCGTTTTTCCGCCGGGTGAAAGCAAAAGAGAAAGCCGGATTCCCCCGTTTCAAGAACCGGAGACGCTGGCGAACCATAGAGATAAACGACCAGTGCTGGCGAATGCTCAAGCGTGAGGGAAACAAGTTAGTTCTCAAAGTAAAGGGGCTTCCCCGCATTGAAGTGAAGCCTTCCCGGGAACTGCCGTCGGACTCCATGCTCAAGGCGATCAGAATTACGAGAAAGCCTGTGCGGACGGAAGTAGCGTTATCGTATGAATTGCCGACTCCCGAGGCAAAACCACTCAGCAA
>JAPOQQ010000010.1 GCA_026710625.1 Candidatus Dadabacteria bacterium
CCGCCCGCACTCTCCGGATAGCCAATCCAGCGCCGAAACCAGTCGATCACGACAAGCTCCAGCTGGCTCGGACCGCTTGAAATCAACCAGGAGCTCTGGTTGATGTTAAATCCGGCAATCATGAAGTCAGCCAACACTCCGGGCCAGGTGGGCAGCGAAGGGATGAATCCAAAGCAACGCGGGTGGTCCAAGCGCAGTGCGATAGGAAGGATCTCGTGTGCGGCCTCCTCGATCACTTGCGAGGCTGAACGGCTCTCCTCGGGTGGAGGCTTCAGCAGCCGGTCCTCAAGTTCTCGTCGGAACTCTCCCTCCCAGGCACCTTCTCCGGGCAAGTTCTCTATGCGCTGCACCACTAACTCCGCCGTTTGGCGTGCAAGTGCCAGCATCTGTTCCGGTGACATGCTGAGATCACCTTCGACCCCACCATCACCGCCTTTTGCTTTACTCATCCCATGTCCTCGCGGGCACAGAGGTGAAGTGCGCCGGATAAGAAAACAAACAATGCGAGTGCAAGTATAAAAAGTGCTGATCCGCTTCTGCTTTCTACAGTGGAACCCATTTCTGCTGAAATTTTTATTAATGTTCTCCCTTTTTAACTCGGTTAAACAAAAGGAGCACTCCAAATCTATTTAACGCAGAGGAAATATTGGGAGTAATTATACAATCTTGGGGAAAAGTCGAAACCCCACAAGGACAATCTAAACATAAACAGATCTTTCCATGCAAGCATAAAACCCAAGCCAGCGATGTGAGAAGTCCCGCTAGAGAAATTTTCACCTTCGCCATTCCCGAAAAAAATCCCTGTTAGAATGCGGGACAAATACCGCTTGACATTCGGTATAAACAGTACCAACATGTAAGAATGTCGCAGTATCGGATATCGCGATCGATATGTCGGCACTTATTGCAGTGATTATAGGAGAAACTAAGTGAGCCCAAAAACCAAACCATTCCACCTCATCATCAACGGCAAGAAGGTCCCTACCGGACGATGCTTTGAAGTCCTGAATCCCGCCAACGAAAAAGTGGCCGGACTTGCATCGCTGGCAAGAAAGAAAGATCTGGATGATGCCGTGCGAGCCGCCCGGATGGCGTTTGAAAAGTGGCGCGAAGTGCCCGAATCCCGACGACAGGCAGCATGTCTGGAAATTGCCTCGAAAATCGAGGAGAACGCCGAGGAACTCGCCCACATCCTGACCGCTGAGCAGGGCAAGCCTCTAAATGGCCTCGGCTCACGCTGGGAAATCGGCGGCGCGGTAGCCTGGACCCGCTATACAGCCAGCCTTTCCCTGCCGGTGAAGATCCTCCAGGACAACGATGATGGCAGGGTCGAGCTTCACCGAAAGCCGATCGGTGTCGTGGGCTCGATTACTCCCTGGAACTTTCCGGTTCTGATTGCGATCTGGCATATCATTCCCGCTGTTCTCTCGGGCAACACGGTAGTGTCCAAGCCCTCTCCCTTTACGCCCCTGTCAACGCTGCGCCTGATTGAACTCATGAACGAGGTGTTGCCGGAAGGCGTGGTCAACTGCATCGCCGGCAAGGACAGACTGGGCGCCGCGATGACGGCGCATGAAGGAATCGGCAAGATCGTTTTCACCGGCTCCTGCGCTACCGGACAGAAGATCATGGTGAACTCAGCGGAAACCATGAAACGGCTGACTCTTGAACTCGGCGGAAACGACGCCGGAATCGTTCTCCCGGATGTCGCCCCTGGGCAGATCGCCGAAGGGCTTTTCTGGGGCGCGTTCATCAATAGCGGCCAGACCTGCGCGGCGTTGAAAAGGCTTTACGTGCATGATGACGTGTACGATGAGGTCTGCGATGAACTGGTTGCATTCGCCCGAAAGATGAAGGTTGGCGAGGGTACGAACGAGGATGTCGTTTTGGGTCCGATCCAGAACAGCAAACAATACGATATCGTGGCCGGCCTGGTGCGAAGCGCGGAGTCCAAGGGACGCGTGCTCCTGGGCGGAGATCCCGGAGAAATACAAGAAAAAATGGGCGGGAAGGGATATTTTTATCCGCTCACGATCATAGCCGACCTTGAAAACGGAGACCCTCTGGTCGATAAGGAACAGTTCGGCCCCGTACTGCCGATTATCCGCTATCGCCAGATCGAAGAGGCTATCGAGAAGGCAAACGACAATCCGAACGGTCTCGGGGGGTCGGTCTGGAGCCGGGACATAGAAAAAGCGAGGGAGATCGCAAACCGGATGGAATGCGGCTCGGTCTGGATAAACAAGCACGGCATGATCCAGCCCAACGCCCCGTTCGGCGGGGTAAAACGCTCGGGCTTCGGAGTCGAATTCGCAGAGGAAGGCCTGGTGGAATACACGGATATTCAGGTTGTCTTTTCCTGAGCCGTCCAGACGTCAGCATCCCTCAATCCTAGTATTTGCGTAAACCCTCTGGAACAAACCACTTTCTGGTACTAAATCATGGTATTAATTTGGGTTAATTCTGTTTCTGTTCAACAGAAAATGTTAGCAGATTATGTATGGTTATTAATAGACAATCAAAGCTTTGCTGTGGAAGGAAAAATGTAAATGCCTCTTAAACAACTTAACAAACACATTGAAGAGCTATACAAGCAATGGCTTTCGCTACAGCCGCTCAACAACAAAGATAATGAACGACTTTGGAAAAAGATTCGGCTTGAATGGAACTATAATTCAAACCGCATAGAGGGAAACACGCTGACTTACGGTGAGACGGAGTTACTACTCATTCGTGGCCGCGTTGAGGGTGATCATCCAATGCGCGATTACGAGGAAATGAAAGCCCATGATCTGGCAATAGAAAAAGTCAGGGAACTTGCCAAAGACAAAGAACGCGGCTTAATAGAAGCCGACATACGTACCCTGAACCTGCTTGTTCTAAAAGAACCTTTCTGGAAAGAGGCCGAAACCCCTGACGGACAATCTACGCGCAAGCAAATCTTTCCAGGGCAGTATAAAACCCAGCCCAATCACGTAAGAACTCCAACTGGGGAGATCTTCAAATTCGCCATTCCCGAAGAAGTCCCGGCTAAAATGCAAGAACTGATGGAGTGGTTCAGGGAAAGCATTGAATCCCCATCGGTTCCAATCGCGTCTTTCTTAGCACAACTGCATCACCGCTTTATCATTATTCATCCGTTTGATGACGGCAATGGTCGCATAGTACGCCTGTTGCTCAACTACGCGCTGATACGTCTGGGCTACCCGCCTTTCGTAATTGAAAACAGAGATAGAGAAAGCTATTTTTCCGCCTTACAGAAAGCGGATGTAGGGAATATGGATGCTCTTGCCGTTTATCTCGGCAAAACCCTAGTATCATGGCTGGAAATCGGAATTAAAGCGGCTGAAGGAAAAGACATCTCTGAACCTGAAGACATTGAAAAAGAAGTTGACATCTTCATAAGAAAAAAAGAAGCAGAAGGGCTGAAAGAGGTAAAATCGTTATCGGAACAGACCAAGAAAGAACTTTGTGACCAGTCGCTTATACCTCTCTTCAAGGCATTTAGAAACCGTTTCGGACAATTCAACAATCTTTTCAACTCAAATGAAATCTCAGTAAAGGCGCCGGAGGATATACTGGATAATTTTATGATGTCTATGATAGACGGGGAAACGAGCTTCGAAGAGGGTTCTGAAGAAAACATGATCAGGCTGGAAATTCTATATAGAACATACAAAGCCGGAAACCCCTTTTATATAAACATGTCTATTTCAATAGCACTGCATGAATTTGAATACTGGATAAGGATACAGACATATGTTGATGGATCTCCCGACGCCCAAGCACAAAGAAGAAAAACATACTCGGATATTTGGATGGATTCTGAAATAAGAGAATTCGTTTCGGTAGGAAAAAAACTGTTTTTTGAAAGACTAAAACAAAGAGCCGGAGAGACCGCAGATTAAAGAAAATCCTGAAGTCATGCTTGCAAGATTAGCAGGGCAAGCAAAAAACTACTAGTTCTAATATTTGCGCAAACCTTCCGGAACAAACCACTCCCTGGTATCAAGTCCCAGCGGATAGAGCCTTACGTTGTGGAACCTTCTGTGCACAACCACCGTGGATTTCCTCGCAAACAGAAACGTGTACGGCTGCTCTTCGTGAAGAATCCTTGAGAACTCCTCGTATTTCTTAATCCGCTCCGGCCGTGAGAACTCCTCTCTTGCCTCCTCAATCAGAACATCCGCCCGGGAGTTTTTAAATCCCACGAAATTCGAGCCCGCCTCGGCCTGGGAGGAATGCCAGAGCTGGTAAGGATCGCTTTCCACTCCCAAGCTCCACCCCAGGGTCACGGCATCGAATTTTCGCTCGGTTATGCTCTGGATGAAAACCGCCCACTCTATCTTTCTTATGCTCATCTCTATGCCGGAGCGGGAAAGCTCCTCCTTCAGTATGGTCGCTATCTTCTCACCGGTTTCAGAACCCGTAGGCAGCAAAAACTCGAAACGGAAGGGGACGCCGTCCTTCTCCCTTATTCCGTCACCGTCGCTGTCGCGCCACCCCGCCTCGTCAAGAAGCGCCCTCGCCCTCTTCGGATCATAGGCGTACGGTTTTATGTCCTTAGGGTATTCGGGGCTGTTCACGTAAAAAGTCGTGGTCACTATCTCCCCGAGGCCCAGAAGAATTTCTCTCAGTATGGTTTCCCTGTCGACAAAATGGGTCATTGCCCGCCTTACCCTTTTATCGCTGAAAAAGGGCTTCCTCGAATTCCAGCCTATGTAGTTGTAACCCGGGGTCGTATAGGAGGCCCTGTAGAACTTTTTTCGAAACGAATCCCCGCAACTCTGCTTTGACCACTGAAGCGGAAGAAGGCCCCCAAGGTCAAGCTCCTGCTTTTTTAGGAGCTGAAGCTTCACCGTGGTGTCAAGCACTACCTTGTAGACCACTTCACTAAGCCACGCGGGCTCGCCCCAGTAATCAGGATTTCTCTTAACTCTGATCTCCCTTCCTGTCTCCCAGTGCTCAAAAAGATAGGGTCCCGTTCCGACGGGACTTCTGCCGGCGGGGTTCGTGTTGAAATCCCCTTTCCCGAACACGTGCTTCGGCACTATGGGAATTCCCCCGCAGAACTCAAAAGCGCGGAAGTAGGGTTTTCCGTACTCGCATCTCACGGTGTGGGAGTCAATCTTGGTGTAGGACTTTACGTCCTGGTAGTAACTCTGGAGATGGGCGGCGGCGACTTTCGGGTTTCTTATGGAGTTATAGGAAAAAACCACGTCATCCGCGGTAAACGGGGTGCCGTCATGCCATTTCACGTCTTCTCTGAGGTGGAAAGTATAGGAAAGCCCGTCCTCAGAAACTTTCCAGGAACTCGCCAGAAGGGGCTCGAATTCAAGGGTCTCGTTGTTTCTTCTTATAAGCGTCTCGTAGATTCCGCCGTTAACGATGCCTTCGTAAACATCGGTCGCTATAACGGGGTTAAGGGTTGCGGGCTCCTCACCGAGTTCCCTTATAAGAGAACCCCCGGCGGAAAAAGACTTCGGATCCGCATTGCCGACAAGCGAGGCGTTATCGTTTCTATCCTGACAGTCAGTGCTCCGGGAGCATCCGGCAGAGAAGAACCCTGCGGACGCGACCACCAACGCGAGTGCAAAGAGACGCAGAAATTTTTCCATGAAGTTTTACAAAGAGTTTCGGTCCGGAAAACAGCTTACGAATTCGTTTTTTCGTCTTTTTTTGCAAAAGCCGACAACATGTCAATCGGAAGAGGCAGAATGATCGTGGAAGCTCTTTCGGAAGACGCCATATCGTGCATTGTCTGAAGGAACCTGAGCTGGAGAGAGACCGGGTTTGCCGACAGTATTTCAGAGGCTTCAGCAATCTTGGCCGATGCCTGGAACTCCCCTTCGGCACTTATTACCTTCGCTCTTCTCTCCCTCTCGGCTTCTGCCTGCTTGGCCATGGCTCTCTGCATTTCCTGCGGAAGATCGACGTACTTAACCTCAACCATGGTAACCTTGATCCCCCAGGAGTCGGTCTGCTTGTCGAGAACCTCCTGAAGCTTGACGTTAAGTTTATCCCTCTCCGCCAGAAGCTCATCTAGCTCCACCTGCCCGAGGATGCTCCTCAAGGTTGTCTGGGCGAGCTGGGAAGTGGCGTAGAGATAGTTTTCAACCTGCAAAATAGCCCTGTTCGGCTCAACAACCCTGAAATAGACAACCGCGTTTACCTTGACTGAAACGTTATCCTTGGTGATCACGTCCTGCGGAGGCACATCCATGGTTACGAGTCTGAGGCTGACTCTCACCATTTTCTCAAGAAACGGGATGACGACAATGAATCCGGGGCCCCTGACTCCGGTTATTCTTCCGAGACGGAAGATCACTCCCCTTTCATATTCAAAGAGGATTTTAAGCCCCGAGATGATGATCAGAAAAACAATTACAAGAATTACAATCGCGGTTATTGACATTGTGCGTCACTGTTAGCCGTCATAAGCCGAAACCTTGACGACGAGATCTCCTGTGCTCTCTACTACCTTTATTTTTTCCCCGGGTGAAAACTCGCGCTCGCCCGTCGCTTCCCAGTATTCTCCCCCTATGTAAACCTTTCCGCTTCTCTGAGACCAGGAAACAACTTCCCCCTTCTGACCTACCATCCCCTCAAAACCGCCCTGAACGGGAACCTTGAACGATTTTACGCCTAAATATACAATAAAAACCGAAATCAATCCAATGCTTACGGCCACCGCCGCTATGGTTCCTCTGCTCACGCCGAGATCAGATTCAGGCGTATCGAAAAGCAGGAGCCCCCCGAACACAAGACACGCAAGCGCAGCAAGGCTCAAAAGGCCGTAACTCGTCACGTAAACCTCCGATATAAAAAGCGCCATTGCGACGAAAAGCAGTATGAGGCCGGCGTAGTTAAAGGGAAGGATCTGAAGGGAGACAAACCCGATCAGCAGGGCAATAAGTCCGGCGACTCCGGGAAAAATCAGTCCCGGATTGTAGAACTCAAGGAATATTCCGAGCGAACCCAGGGAGAGAAGCAGAAACGCTATGTCCGGGGTGCTTAGAATATTGACCACCTTCTGCCGCAGGCTCATCTCGAGGCGCTGCGTTTTTGCGCCGGCTGTCTCAAGGCGGACGCTCTGGCCGCTAGCTTTTATTTCCTTGCCGTCTATCTCGGAGAGAAGTGAAGGGATATCGGGGGATATGATGTCAATCACATTTTTTTTAAGCGCCTCATCGGCGGTCACCGAAACGCTTTTTCTGACTGAATCGACGGCCCATTCCGTGTTTCTTCCCCTTTCCTTGGCTATGCTTTCGATAAAAGATGACGCGAAATTCTCGATTTTCTCGTTCATCACGTCAGAAGACTTATCGTCTTTTTTTTCTTCCGGCTTCCCGGGTCCCCTCTGGCGACCCCCCAGCATCACGGGATGAGCCGCTCCTATGCTCGTTCCGGGAGACATGGCCGCCACATGGGCAGATAGCGTGATGAAAACTCCTGCTGAAGTGGCAGTCGCCCCTCTGGGATAGACGTAAACTATCACCGGAACCTCGGAATTAAGAAGTTCCTTCACTATGTCCTTCGTGGAATTGAGAAGCCCTCCGGGGGTATCGAGGAGGATAAGCAGAGCAGCGGCATTTCGGGCGCGCGCTTCTAAAAGACCGGTTTTAATGTAGTCGACAGTCGAGGGATTTATGGAACCGTTTATCTCGATCTCGACTATTTCTCCTGTCCGGGGAGAAACTTCCGGGTCGGCGGCGGATACCTGATAACCCAAAACTGCGGAAAGAAGCAGGAAAAAAACTGAAAGGCGAAGAAGCCTACTCCCGCCCGCTTGCGGCAGAACCCTTTTTCGTCCGGACTTTCGGACAGGGGAAAACAACTTCAATCGATTCCCCCGATAATTCCCCGAAAACCTTTGACATTGTCTGAAGAAACAACGTATCATGTTCACTCAAGGAATATTCTAACACAGCAGACAAATCCGGCAGTAATGACGCGGAATTTACAGGCTTGCCGCTTTTCTATAAGGCAAGAATTTACGATCCATGCCCAAGATAAAATACACGACCAAAGAACTTAAGCGCCCTGACAAATTCAGAGAGTTCCTAGCGGAATCACTCGAAGGTCTCTCGGAGCACTTCAACAAGATACTTATCGGCATAGGCGTCATAGCAGTGGGCCTGCTAGCGGTCTGCTTTGTTTCCTCGCAACAGGAAGAAAAAGACCTCTTGGCAAACGAGCAGTTCCGCAAGGCTGTTCAGAGCTACAACAGCGGAGAAATGGAAACTTCTCTTTCACAGCTACAAACACTGCATGAAGAGCATCCCGGAACCGAGGTGTCGGTTCTGGCTCTTTACCAGATGGGGATGATCAATTACCAGCTTGGGAACTTCGAAGAAGCGACAAAACATCTTGAGCTTTTCCTCGATGAAGACCCCGAAGACGGTATTTTCCGTGACGGTGCGAACCTAGTGATCGGGCTGTCCGCCTTCAAGCTTGA
>JAPOQQ010000011.1 GCA_026710625.1 Candidatus Dadabacteria bacterium
AACTCGAGTTCCTCGAGAATCAGCACTCCCGCCCCTTCAGAAAGAATAAACCCGTCGCGCCCCGCCTCAAACGGCCTTGAAGCGGTCTCGGGGTCGTCGTTTCTGGTCGAAAGCGCCCTCATGGCGTTAAAAGCCGCGAAGGTAAGAGGTATCAGCGGAGCTTCGGCTCCGCCGGCTATCATGACGTCCGCCTTGCCGTCCTTTATTATCTTGGCGGAAAGCGCAAGCGAGTGACCGCTTGCGGAACACGCTGTCGTCGAAGAACAGTTGGGACCCTTGGCGTTGAACTTTATCGAGACGTATCCCGAAGCCATGTTGGTCACTATGTTCGGTATGAAAAAAGGAGAAACACGGCTGGGGCCCTTGTTCTCCATCGTGAGGACGGTGTCGTAGAAGGTCTTCATCCCGCCGATTCCCGATCCGATAAAAGTCCCCGTGCGCCCGGAGATATCGTCGGTAACCTCAAGCCCCGCGTCAGAAAGCGCAAGCGCGGTTGACGCAATGGAGAGCTGAATAAACCTGTCGTTTCTCTTCGCGTCCTTAGGCTCCATGTAAAGCTCGGGATCGAAGTCCTCCACCTGCCCTGCGATCTGCGTTTTAAGATCCGAGGGATCAAAGGATGAAACCCTGCTCACCCCCGGGGTCCCTTCACAGATCGAAGACCACGTGGCGTCGTTCCCCACACCGACGGGCGTTATGAGCCCTATGCCTGTAACCACTACCCTTCTAGACATCTTTCCTCAGTCATCCTCCGAAGCGGCTTCAACTGAACTCTGGATAAAGCTGATCGCGTCCTGAACCGTTATTATGTTCTCCGCGTCTTCATCCGAGATCTCAAGCCCGAACTCATCCTCCATGGACATTATGAGTTCCACGAGGTCAAGCGAGTCGGCTCCGAGATCCTCTATAAAGGAAGAGTCGGGAGTTATCTCATCCTCGGCCTTGCCGAGGTGGCTCGCGACCATCTCCTTTACCTTAGCTAAAATTTCCGCATTATTTTTTGACATATCAGTCAAACCTCCTACTACGATTTTACATGTAAATTCCGCCGTTAACTTTTATAACCTCCCCGGTTATGTACGACGCACCTTCGGAAACCAGGAAACACACCACGTTTGAGATGTCCTCAACGCGCCCGAACCTGCCGAGAGGTATAGCTTCCAGATATTTTTTTCTCATCTCCTCGTTAAGGTCCGCGATAATGTCAGTTTCGACAAAACCGGGACTTACCGCGTTCACGGTTATCCCCCTTGTGCTGAACTCCTTGGCGGTTGCCTTCGTAAGACCTATTACCCCGGCCTTTGAAGCGGCGTAATTAGCCTGACCCGGGTTTCCGACCTCACCGGCAGTCGAGGTGATATTTATTATTCTTCCGTAACGGTTCTTGAACATGCCCCTTGAAACCGCCTTGGTACAGTTAAACGATCCCTTGAGGTTTATGTCCATGACACGGTCCCAGTCCTCCTCCCCCATTCTCATCAAAAGCCCGTCATTCCTTATTCCAGCGTTGTTAACAAGTATGTGTATTCCGCCCAGCTCCCCGGAGAGTTCTCCCACGCATCGCTGAACCTCGTCGAAATCGGAGACGTCAAATCCGACCGCCCTGCCCTTGCCCCCTTCCTGCTCTATCTCCCCGAGAGTCTCCTCGGCGGCCTGGCTGTTGCTGATGTAGTTAATCAGAACATATGCCCCGCGCGAAGCGAGTTTTTTCGCAATGTCCTTTCCTATCCCGCGCGATCCGCCGGTTATAAGTGCAACCTTATTACTGAATTCCATCTGCTTTAATATGATTTAACTCCTCAGTTTTTTCAATACCGGCGCAACGAACGCCTTTAAGAGTTCTCTTCACAAGACCGCTTAGAACCTTGGAGGGACCGATTTCTAGAAACTCAGAAACCCCGGAGTCCTTAAGGAACTCAAGGGACTCAGCCCATCTCACCGGGCTTACCACCTGCTCCACCAGGATGTCCGCCACCTTCGCGGAATCGGAGTTGGCCTTTGCCCCGACATTTGTGACCACAGGATATTTTATGGGCTGGAGATCTATTTCCCCGAGAACGTCTTTTAGGCGCGCGGCCGCAGGCTCCATAAGGGAGCAGTGAAAAGGCGCGCTCACCTCAAGCTCGACGACCCGTCTTGCCCCTTTTTCCTTCGCAAGCTCCGACGCGGCCTCGACGGCCCGGGCTTCTCCGGAGATAACGGTCTGGGTGGGTGAATTAAAATTAGCAGGGGAAACCACGGACTCTTCCCCCGCAACCTCGGCGCAAAGCTCGCTTACTTGCTCGGACGTGAGACCCAGCACGGCAGCCATTTTCCCGACTCCCGGGGGAACCGCTTCCTGCATGAACTCCCCTCTTTTCCTCACGGTGCGCACAGCGTCGCTGAACCCGAGGCACTCAGAGGCTACAAGGGCCGTAAATTCTCCGAGACTGTGTCCGGCAACCAGATCTGGCCTTATTTCCGTCTCCTCAAGAACCACTCTCAACGCTGCCACGCTCGTTGTAAGTATCGCGGGCTGCGCGTTCGCGGTAAGTGCAAGAGTCGCCGCCTCGCCCTCAAAGCAGAGCTTCGCCACATTAACTCCGAGAGCGTCGCTTGCTTCCTCAAAAGTCCGCCTCGCGACCGCAAACTCGGCGCAGAAATCAGCGCCCATGCCAATATACTGGGAACCCTGCCCTGGGAAAAGGAAAGCTATCATGGATTCAGTGTGTGTTTAGTCTTCCGCAACGACTTCCGTATCCGGAGCCTCTTTGAAGAAATTCCTTCCCTTGTAGTGACCGCAACTGGGACACGCCCTGTGGGGAGGTTTCATCTCGTTGCACTCGGGACAAAAGGAAGCTCCCGCCAACGCGACGGTATAGTGGGTTCTTCTTTTTCTTGATTTCGATCTGGAAGTCTTTCTCTTGGGTAATGCCATCTCA
>JAPOQQ010000012.1 GCA_026710625.1 Candidatus Dadabacteria bacterium
GTCCACAAGCTCCCCGAGTTTTGATATTCCCCTTCCGAAAATCACCTCGAATTCCGCTTCCCTAAAAGGCGGGGCGACTTTGTTCTTGACAAGCTTCGCCCTGACCCTGTTGCCAATTATACGGTCGCCGTCCTTAAGAGATCCAATGCGCCTTATGTCAACTCTCACCGATGAATAGAACCGAAGAGCGTTACCGCCAGTGGTGGTTTCGGGGTTCATATACGCCGGAACCCCGATTTTCATGCGAAGCTGGTTAACGAAAATCACTATGGTCTTTGAGCGGCTGACGTTAGCCGTTATCTTGCGAAGGGCCTGCGACATAAGCCTCGCCTGAAGACCCACGTGAGTGTCTCCCATCTCCCCCTCGATTTCGGCGCGGGGGGTAAGGGCCGCCACAGAGTCAAGCACTATGAGGTCAACCGCATTGCTTCTTATGAGGGTGTCGATAATTTCAAGGGCCTGTTCTCCGAAATCGGGCTGCGAAATAAGAAGATCTTCTACCTTGATGCCAAGCGCCGCCGCGTAGCTTGTCGAAAGAGCGTGCTCGGCGTCTACAAAAGCGGTTATTCCTCCAGCCTTCTGGGCTTCCGCGATTGCGTGGAGCGCTATGGTGGTCTTACCAGAGGCCTCCGGACCGTAAACCTCGACGATCCTTCCCCTGGGAAACCCCCCGACTCCAAGAGCTATATCAAGTCCAAGGGAACCCGAGGTAATAACCGGAATGTCCGAGAGGGAAGCGTCCTCCCCCAGTCTCATTATGGAACCCTTTCCAAACTGCTTCTCTATGGTGCTGATGGCTACGTCTATGTTCTTGTTCTTCTCGTCAAGATCGCTCATTCCGTTCTAATCTCCGTTTCGGTTTTTAGGGTTCTGAAACTACTATCCTACATAATCAAGGCAGAACTTCCTAACCATATCAATAGCGGTGGAAGCGGCAAAGTTTTTTATCTCATCCCTCGTTCCAGTAAAATTCCGTTTCTCGCAGAAAGTGCCCGAGGAAACATGACTGAATCCGAACCACACGGTGCCCACGGGCTTCTCCGCGGTCCCGCCTCCCGGACCCGCGATCCCGGATATGGAAATCCCTATATCGGTTCCGAAAAGCTCTCTCACCCCACGGGCCATTTCGAAAACCACTTCCTCGCTCACCGCGCCAAAGCGCGCGAGGGTATCCGCGGTTACCCCGAGAAGTTTTTCCTTGGAATCGTTACTGTAAACCACAGTTCCTCCCAGAAAATAAGCCGAACTTCCCGCAATGTCCGTAAACCGGCTCGAGCAAAGCCCTCCCGTGCAGGACTCCGCAGCAGAAAGGGTCAGGTCTTTTTCAAGCAACAAAGATGCCGTTGCCTCTTCAAGAGGTTCGTCCTTCTGCGAAAAGAGAAAGTCCCCAAGCCTTTCTTTCGCCTGCGCACACGCATCGCGCAACAACGAATCAAGCACTTCGCCGTCATGTCCCGAGGCCGTGAGGCGAAGGTGAATCTCGGGCAGACGGATCCTGTATCCGACATCCACCCCTTCGGGTGAGAAGCCTCCCAGTTTTTCCGCCACCTCGGATTCGCCCAGCCCGAAGGTCCTGAGCACTCTAACGCGCAGGACATTCCCTTTTTCCACGGCACTGCTTATATCCGGGAAGACATGTTCTCTGAACATACGCTTGAATTCCCTTGGGACACCGGGAAGAAAATAAAATTTCGAGTTGCCGGAAACAAAGCTGAAGCCGGATGCCGTGCCGACGGGATTTTCGATAACCGTCGTTTCCTCAGGAAACATGGCCTGTTTTTCATGATGGATGTTAGGCTCTCTTCCCCTTTTTCTAAGCTTTCGGGCGATGTCTTCATAGACTGCCGGATTGAAAACAAGGGGAGTTCCAAGAAACTTCGAGGCGGCAAGCGCACTCAGGTCATCCCCGGTGGGGCCGAGCCCTCCCGTGACTACGACAAATCTGGCTCTTTTTGAGGCCGTGGCAAAAGAAGCAAGAAGATCTTCAAGATCATCGGCAACCGCGCAGTGGTGCTTAACCTCAATACCGGATGAGGACAGTTCCGCAGCTACCCAGCTGAAATTGATATCCCGGGTAAGACCGCTCATTATTTCGTTTCCGGTCGTGATTACCTCAACGCACATTGCCGGGTAATTTTAACCGGAAAGAAAACCCCGCGGGAAGACAAATTACCAAATATAAAGTAAGCGAGCGGCATAAGCCCTCGGCTTTTTGCAAATCAGGGAATTCAAGGTACTTTACCTAACATGGATTACAGTTTGAAAAATCTGCCGGTCCACGAACGGATTCGTCTTGTGGAAGACTTATGGGACAGCATTGCCTCTGATCAGAATTCTATTTCTCTTTCATCTGCACAGAAAGCCGAACTTGACAAAAGGCTTGATGCGTACGAATTGGCTAAACATCCTGGGCGACCCGCGGATGAAGTCATTTCAGAAATCCGCAAAAAACTGTGAGTTACGAAACCCGGTTCCGCGAAGAAGCGGAAATGGACTTGGCTGATGCCGCTTCCTGGTATGAATTTCAACAACAAGGATTAGGGGATGAGTTTCTTAACGAACTACTTTCAACTATTCAGTCCGTTGAGAAACATCCATTTGGATTCCCAATTGTACATCGCGATGTTCGGAGAGCTTTAATTAAACGGTTCCCGTTCGGGGTTTTCTATCGCGTTGAATCGGAATTTATTGTCATTTTCGCGGTTATGCACGCAAGCCGACACCCGCTTCGATGGCAAAGCAGAATATAGCGGCCAGAGCAACCATTGTTTTTGTTCTTCCCATGCCCTGTAAATGCTCGCCACGCCATTAACAAATAAGCTTTGTTAGATAAAGTAAAAGCATGTGCAAAATCAACAGCAAATTCCAAGTCACTTTACCAAAAGCAATTGCCGAGCGTTACGGCATTCAGCCAGGAGATGATATACGTTTTGAGGAGGCCGGAGAAACCATCCGCGTGGTGCCCCCAAATACCCGGATGCAGAAAAAGGATCTCGACACTGAAACGCGTCTGCGTATATTTGATGAAGCAATGGCCCGACAACGGGCCCGCGAAGCGGGAAGGACACGGGCTCCAGCGACTGAGCGAGGCTGGACTCGGGAAGAACTCTACACGCGGGGCAGCCCAGATGCTGATTGACACCAACGTGCTGTTCTATCGTTATGACAGCCGTTTCTGCTCTACGCATGAAGTCCGGTTCCGCAAAGAATACGGCGGGTATCATCAATAGAGCCGGACAAGCACCTGAAGACAGAGGTTAGCGTACACCCCGGCCAGAACGTCATCCATAACGATACCGTACCCACCAGGAAGTCTCTCGACTCTTCGTATCAGAAACGGCTTTGCTATATCGAAAAACCTGAAAAGAAAAAAGCCGATCGCCAAGTTAAGAGGGTTCGGAGTTATGAAAAGCATGCACACCAAAAATCCGCATACCTCATCAATCACGACCTCAGGGGGGTCTTCTCTTTTAAAAATCGACGCGCAACGGCCCGCGGCTATAAAAGAGACAAGAATCAGTCCCAACGTAAATGCTGAATAAAAAAGCGCGCCGCCTGTGAGGCTGAGCAGGTATACAACCCCGACCGCCCCAAGAGTCCCGGCGGTTCCGGGGGCCCCTGGGGCAAACCCCAGCCCGAAAAAAGTCGAGAAAACAACGCATATCCTGTTTATCAACGTTAACTCTCCGGGAACTCCGCCCGCGGGGGCAGATCTTCAGCAAGACTCATTTGACTGATAACATCAGCAAGTTTATCATTCTTTAATCACCAAATGTCAAAAGTAATATGCGTGGTAAATCAGAAAGGGGGAGTCGGTAAAACCACGACCGCGGTCAACCTTTCGGCCTCTCTGGCGGTGGCAAATCGCCGCACGCTTCTCATAGACCTTGACTCTCAGGGAAACGCGACTGGGGGGCTCGGCATTGATAAGGAATCAGTTAATTCGAAAAATATCTGCAGCGTCATACTGGGAGAAGTAAAGCTCGCGGACACTGTAATTGACGTCTATCCGGAGCTTCTAAACGGTTACCTGCACCTATGTCCGGCGAACCACGAACTCACCGGGGCCGAGATACACCTTATAGAAACGGAGAGCAGGGAATACCGTCTTAAAAAGGTTATCGACGAGATAAGGGCCGAGTACGATTACATATTCATAGACGCCCCCCCGTCTCTCAGCCTGCTCACCATAAACGCGCTTGCCGCAGCCGACCGGGTGCTCATACCCGTTCAGTGCGAATACTACGCTCTTGAAGGAATAGGCCAGCTGCAGACAACCATATCCCTAGCGAAGCAGAGACTCAATCCTTCGCTTGAGGTGGAGGGTTATCTTTTGACGATGTTCGATTCCCGTAATAACATATGTCATTCAGTGGCCGAGGACGTAAGGAACCACTTCGGCGAAAAAACCTTTGACACCGTAATAAGCAGAAACGTGAAGCTCGCCGAAGCGCCAAGCCACGGAAAACCGCTTTTACTTTACGAAATTAAATCGAGCGGAGCGCAGAACTACATGAAACTCGCAAATGAAATAATAAGCAGAGCGGCGGAGGTTAACTGATGTGAAGAAACGAAGCCTGGGAAGAGGGCTCGACTCCCTTATTCCGAAGAATCTGGAAACGGAATCTACCGGGTACCAGATGGTGAATACGAATCTGCTTAAGCCTAATCCCTCGCAGCCGAGAAAGCAGTTTGAACAGGGAGCACTTGAGGAACTCGCGGAGTCCATAAGGGAGAATGGAGTTATCCAGCCTCTTATCGTCCGTAAAGAAAACGACGGCTTCGAGATAGTGGCCGGGGAACGCAGGTGGAGAGCGGCGAAAATAGCCAAGCTCGAGGAACTGCCCGTAGTGATAAGAGCCGTTACCGATCAGGACGTGGCGGAACTCTCGTTAATAGAAAACATACAAAGAGAGGACTTAAATCCCATTGAAGAGGCCGAGGCCTATGAAAAGCTCTCGGAGCGCTTCGGGCTTACCCACGACGATATAGCCAGGAAAACGGGAAAAAACCGCTCGGTCATCACAAACCAGTTGAGGCTTCTCAGGCTTTCAGAGAAGGCGAAGGAAGCCCTTGTCTCGGGCGCGATAACCGCAGGGCACGCAAGAGCGCTTCTTGGCGCTTCCTCCCTTGAGGAGATGGACTTCCTTCTCGGCGAAGTGCTGAAAAAGGATCTCACGGTAAGGAGAACCGAAGCGCTTGTAAAAAAGAAAAGCGGAGATGCCGGACCGTCCGCTGAGCCAGTCTCAGAGGAACCGGAAGAAGATATATTCACCAGAGAACTTACCGAAGAACTTGCCGGGAAATTCTCAACCAAAGTAAGAATAAGCCGCAACAAGACAAGAGGGAAAATAGAAATAGAGTACTATTCTCCCGAGGAGCTTGAGAGGATTATTGGCATACTGCTCTCGCGCGGGTAATATCCCGCGGAATTCACGCCGGAGCAAGGAAACAAGAGATGAAACAGTTTTCTGTAAAAATAGAGGTTAAGCTCAAGCCCGTGGTGCTCGATCCCCAGGGCAAGGCGGTGCTTAACGCTCTTTCCGGTCTCGGATTCAATGGGGTCTCAGACGCGAGGGTGGGCAAAATCGTGGAACTCACCATGGAGGGCGAATCCGCCGAGGAAGTAAGCCGCAAAGCGGACGAGATGTGCCGGAAACTCCTTTCCAACCCGGTAATCGAAGATTCTTCGGTGGAGGTAGTGGAAAAATAAGATGCCAAGTTTCGGAGTTCTGTTCTTTCCGGGGTCCAACTGCGACCACGATTGCTACCACGCCATAAAAAAAATCCTGGGTCGGCCCTGCGAACTTATATGGCACGAGGAAACTTCCCTCGAGGGAATCGACTGCATTGTGATACCGGGGGGATTTTCCTACGGAGACTATCTTCGCGCGGGAGCCATATCGCAGTTCTCTCCGGTGGTAAGTCCGCTCAGGGAACTTGCCGCAAGAGGAGTCCCGGTAATAGGGATATGCAACGGGTTTCAGATTCTTGTTGAATCGGGACTTCTTCCCGGGGCATTCATACACAACTCCTCACTGAAATTCGTCTGCAGATGGACAAACGTAAAAGTTGAGGATACCGATACGCCCTTCACCTGCCTTCTGCGCAGGGGGGAAGTGCTGAAACTGCCGGTCGCAAACGCTCAAGGCAACTTCGTGCTGCCCCCGGACGGGGACAATACCCGGGAACGTAGAATAGTTTTGCGCTACTGCGGGGAAGGAGGAGAGCCGACTGCCGAGGCAAATCCAAGTGGCGCAGAGGACAATATAGCAGGGATCGCCAACAGCCAGGGCAATGTACTCGGGATGATGCCTCATCCCGAGCGCAGTTTCGAGAGAGTGCTCGGTTCCGAGGACGGCAGGAGGATGTTTGAGTGCGTAGTGTCTTGGATAGAGTCGCGCGGGCGGAAATCCTCAGGCGTTACGAACCTTGACCCCTTGGTTTCTTCACAAAAATGATTTCCTGAAAAGCTTGCTTTACGACATCAGTTGATGTACATTTAGTATGACTTTTTCACTGTTTAGCAAACTGAATGGGGTGTTAGAAATGAGAACAACTGTAAACTTGGATGATAAACTTCTGGCCCAAGCACAGGAGATGACGAACATCACGTCAAACACCAAACTCCTTCGGGAAGCTCTGAAGGCACTTGTGCAGAGGGAAAGCGCACGGCGACTTGCCAAGCTGAAGGGAAGCGAACCCGGACTTCGTTCTATTCCGCGGCGCCGTTTTGATTATGATTCTGATTGACACTTCAGTATGGATTGAGCACTTGAAGGGTAAAACCGAGGTGGTTGAATATCTGCTCGGCGGCAATGAAGTACTTATCCATCCATTTGTCATAGGCGAGATCGCCTGCGGCAATTTTACGAACCGCGGAGAAGTTCTCTCGATGCTCCAAAAACTGCCCGCTCTTTCCGTGACGGACGACTCCTTGGTATTATACTTCATCGAACAAAATCAGCTGTCTGGGCTGGGTATAGGTTACATTGACGCTCATCTGCTGGCTTCTGTGGTCCTCGAGCCTCCAACCCGAGTGCTTACACTCGACAAGCGTTTCAGAGCGGCCGCCGAAGCGATGCAACTAGCCTATTATCCTGCAAGCTATTAACGGAATCCCGAAACCCTCCTCAGCATTCACGATAATGGGGGGAGTCGAGCTAAAGCGGGATGGTTTGAGTAAAACTCAGACTGTGTTAGTCTTAACGGGAAATTGTGCGCGCCGAGAGGTTTTTAACATGGACAACACGCAGAGCAAGGAAAAAATAGACATAACCGACTACATCTGTCCGATGACGTTTGTCAAAACAAAGCTTAAGCTTGAGCAGATGAAGCGCGGGGAAGTCCTTGAAGTAAGGCTCTGCGAAGGAGAGCCTCTCTCCAACCTCCCGAGAAGCGTGGAACAGGAAGGTCACAGGGTTCTCTCCGTAAAGAAAGAAGAAGGCCGCTACCACAAGGTAATCATCGAGCGCTGCTAATGTATAGATCCGAAGCCGGAACCTCCAGCGCCGGAGGTTCAAGAGTCGAATCGGTGGTTGACCTTATAGGCAACACCCCTCTTTTGGAACTTTCCGAGACTGCAAAGGAATGCTCTCCCGGAGTCAGTATTTACGCAAAGGCCGAGTGGTTTAACCCGGGAGGTTCAATAAAAGACCGCCCCGCCCGCAGAATGATCCTGAAAGCCATCCGCTCCGGTGAACTCACAAAAGACAAGGTCATTATGGACTCCTCTTCCGGAAACACCGCGATCGCGTACGCGATGCTCGGGGCCTCGCTCGGGTACGAGGTTGAAATCGTAACGCCTGAGAACGTAAACACCGAGAGAAAAAAAGCGATTGAAGCCTACGGAGCGAAGATAACCTTCTCAAGCCCTCTTGAAGGTTCCGACGGAGCGATAAGAATGGCTCACAGGCTAAAAGCGGATAATCCCGAGAAATATTTCATGCCGGACCAGTACAACAACATCAATAACCTCCTGGCTCACTACGAGACGACCGCGCCCGAGATCTGGGAACAGACAAAGGGTGCCGTGACACATTTTCTTGCGGGACTCGGCACATCGGGAACTTTTATGGGAACCGGAAAAAGGCTTAAAGAATACAATCCCGATATAAAGACAATCGCGATTCAGCCTGAAGAAAGTCTTCACGGACTTGAGGGCATGAAACATATGCCCACTTCAATAGTTCCCGGCATATACAACGAGGAAGCAGCCGATGAAGTTGTCTTCATCTCGACTGAGAAAGCGTATGAAATGATGGAGCGGCTGATGGATACCGAGGGGATATTCGTGGGTCACTCGGGAGGAGCCGCGGTCTGCGTAACGCTTGAGTACGCGAAAAAACTGAAAGAAGGAGTGCTCGTGACGATTCTTCCCGACTCGGGCAGAAGGTACCTGAGCGAAGGACTCTGGTGGTAAAAATTTACAGATCGGCCTATCTGGGTATGACACGGGACGCAGAATCCGGTTATCCTTACGAGGTATGCGGAGTGATGATCGGGAAAGAAGATACCGTCACTCACTTCCGCAAATGCGCCAATCTGGTCTCTGACGACAAATCCGAAACGGCATTTAAGGAAACAGCAAACATTGACAGCAAGCGGTTAAAGGACCGCTACGAGCTTGATCCGCGTTCCTACATAGAAGCGGATTCGTGGGCGAGGGAGAACGGTCTTGAGATTCTCGGCATATACCACTCGCATCCAGACCACCCTTCGAAACCTTCGGAAACGGACAGACAGGTGGCATCACCCGGATGGGCGTATATAATTTTCTCGGTAAACCGCGGGAAACTCGCCGACGCGAGAATATGGTACATTGACGAACAGAACTTCCAGTTTGAAGAAAGAAAGTTCGAAGTGGTTAAAGACCCCGACTGATGCAATGAAGAAGACAACCGAGACCCGGAGTAGGCTGCATATGCCGGGAGAAACCCAACTATGAGTATGCAGGTCCTATTTGAAAGTACGCTGGCTATCCTTCCCGAGTGCATACTCATACTCACCGCCCTGCTCATACTGATCTGCGCTCCGATTCTGAAAAAAAGATGGATGGGGTCGCTTTTTCTCCTAGCAATCTCAGGAACCGTACTCTCCCTCGTCCTTAACTTCTCCAGGTTCTCCGGCGAAAGTTCCGCGTTTTCCGGTGCGCTAGTAATTGATTCCTTCTCCGCTTATTTCAACTCCCTTTTCCTCCTGGCGGCGCTTGCGACGATTCTTTTTTCAAAAGATCACCTCGAGAAACGCACGCAATGGCTTGAGGAATTCTACGCGCTTGTGCTTTTCTGCACGAGCGGGATGATGATTCTCGCTTCCTCGGTCGAACTCATGACGCTTTTTGTGGGATTCGAAATCATGTCAATTGCCGTCTACATACTCTCGGGGTTCAGAAGCAGGTCCCTCGACTCCACAGAATCAGGCGTAAAATACCTTGTTCTGGGGGGATTCTCTTCCGCGGTGCTGCTTTTTGGAATCGCCCTTCTCTACGGGGCTACCGGTTCCACTTTTCTTGAGGAAATTCTAAGAAATCCGGGGAACCTCCCGATGTATGTCTGCGGAGCCGCCTTTGTGGCAGTGGGAGTCATTTTCAAGATAGGAGCCGTGCCGCTTCACCAGTGGGTACCCGACATCTACGACGGAGCTCCTCTCACCGTTACGGGATACATGTCCGTTGCGGTAAAAGCAGCGGCTTTCGTGCTGCTGCTGAGAATATTTCTCGGTTCCGCTCCGGGGTTTGAAAACTACATGACGGTCGCCGTACAGATCGCGGCTGTGCTGACCATGATAGTAGGAAACATAGCAGCCATATATCAAAAAAGCGTAAAGAGGATGCTTGCCTACTCAAGCGTGGCGCACGCGGGATACGCCCTCGTCGGGGTGGCGGCAGTCCTCTCAGACTCTTCGGTCGGAAGCGGGAGCGTTCTTTACTATCTGTTTGCCTACACCTTTATGAACCTCGGGGCTTTCGGAATCCTCGCCTACGCAAGCAGGGAGGGAAACGACTGTGACACTTTTGAGAGGATATCGGGACTCTGGAGCAGGAAACCGGCGGCATCGCTCGCACTTGGAGTATTTATGTTCTCGCTTGCGGGAATCCCGCCAACTATAGGGTTTTTCGGGAAATACAGGGTGTTTTTAGCTGCGGTCGACGCCAATCTGACGCCGCTTGCAGTAATAGGGATAATAACAAGCGTAATCTCCGCGTATTACTACCTCAAGGTGCTCGTCTACGCGTTTATGAAGGAAGACAGCTACGGGGCAAGCGCAAACAAACCGCTTTCGGGGGCTACAATTGCAGTGCTTACCGCAGTCACGGTTTTTTTCGGTATATTTCCTTTCTTGTCATGGGATCTAGCAGCTCAGGCCTCAAACACTCTTCTCGCCGCGGTCGCCTTTTAGACGGCAGGGGGTTTTTCTTTCGCCCGAGTGCGAAGGGTTTTTATTTCAGAATCTAGGAAATGGAGAAAGGCAAGGACACTCAAGGCGTATTCGTAGATGTGATGGCGGTTTTTTTCTTCGCCCTCGGCGTATTCACATTCGCAAGCCTTCTGGTCTTCAGCACCCTTCTTGAAATCGACGTAAAAGGCGCAATGGGAGGCGCGGGCCTTTACGTGTCGCACTCCCTTGGAAGTTCCTTCGGCACGCTTTCCTTCGTATTTCCCGTGTTGATGTTCTATGCATCATATGTGATTCTGAGAAAGCAGCCCGCCCGGAAAATATACTGGAAGCTTTTCTCCACGATTATTTTCCTTCTTTCCTCGACCACCCTGCTCGGGCTCGTTTACGGAAAAAGTTCCCTCCTAGGCTACTCGCCGGCCGGGGGATGGATGGGTCTTGCGATCTCCAGGGAATTCGGGCAGAACATCCTGGGGACCTTTGGAACATATATTGTCGCCATAATCGTCATATTCCTCTCCGTGATAATAACAACGGAAACCAAGATCACCACCGTAGTGAAAATCATCCGCCTGCTCTTCTCAGGCGCTCTAAAAGCAGTCTTTGCGCCGATCGGCGCGCTAAGACGCGCCGCCGCACGAAGAAGCTCCCGAGAAAAAAAGAAGCAAGCCGCACCGAAGCCAACCCCCAGCGCGGCAAAAACCCCGGCCGCGGAACACAAGAAGAAACCCGACGGAAAAGCCGACACGGAACCGCAGATAGTCTTCACTCCTCCGGCCCCCGACAAGAAAGACGAGCAGCCCCCTGCCGCACCCGAGAGCAAATGGCTTGACTTCTCCCTGCCCTCAATTGATCTGCTTGACCCGAAAATCGACACGTCGGTGGAGATAGACAAGGAAGCCATGTACCAGAAGGCCACCTTGATCGAAGAGAAGCTTGCGGACTTCGGAGTAACCGGAAAGGTCATGGAGATACGTCCCGGCCCGGTTATCACGATGTTCGAGTACAAGCCAGCCCCAGGGATAAAAATAAACAAGATATCGTCTCTTGAAGGTGATCTGGCAATGGGTCTTAAGGCGCTGAGCATAAGAATCATAGCCCCCATACCGGGAAAAGACGTGGTCGGAATAGAGGTGCCGAACGAAAGCAGGGAAATAGTGGTGCTGCGGGAACTTTTCGAGAGCAACTCGTTTACGGAGAAAAAATCGATGCTCACCATCGCCCTCGGAAAAGACATATCCGGAAAGCCGCGCTACATGGATCTTCAGACCGCTCCGCACCTTATGATCGCCGGAACCACAGGTTCGGGCAAAAGCGTGCTCCTAAACGCCGCGATCACGAGCCTGCTCTACAGGGCGACCCCTTATGAACTCAAGATGATAATGATAGACCCGAAGATGCTCGAGCTCTCCATATACGAAGACATTCCCCACCTGCTCCACCCTGTGGTAACCGAATCGAGAAAAGCCGTGGCCGCCCTCAAGTGGCTGGTCGGGGAAATGGATTCCAGATACAAAATGCTCTCCGAGGAAGGGGTAAGGGACATAGACAGCTATAACAGGAAGCTTGAGGCGCTTGAAATCGAGGAAAAACAGCTCAGGTGGCTTCCCTACATAGTCGTTATCATAGATGAGCTTGCCGACCTGATGATGGTTTCCCCGACTGACGTTAAGGACTCGATAATAAGGCTCGCGCAGAAAGCCCGGGCGGCGGGAATCCATATAATAGTCTCCACGCAGCGCCCCTCGGCGGATGTGGTGGCGGGACTCATAAAAGCTAACTTCCCGGCGCGCATATCCTTTCTCGTATCTTCAAAAGTGGATTCAAGAATCATTCTTGACACCGGGGGAGCGGAGACCCTGCTCGGAAAGGGGGACATGCTCTTTCTCGCATCCGGGGGAAGCAACCTCTTAAGACTGCAGGGCGCGCTTATATCCGACGATGAAAGAAAACGGGTAACAGATTTTCTAAGATCCAAGGCAGAACCGGTCTACATAGAAGAAATAACAAAAGATGACCCAGACGATGGAAGCTCGGGAGTCAGCGAAGACGAAAAAGACGAGCTTTACGAAACCGCGCTCGGGATAATAGCCGAAACGGGACAGGCATCCATTTCCATGATACAGAGAAGGCTCAAGATAGGATACAACCGCGCGGCCAGGATCGTTGAGACAATGGAAAAAGAAGGTCTTATAGGCCCTCAGGGGGCGGCCGGGAAACCGAGGGAAGTCTACGTGAACATGATTAAAGCGGACAGGGGAAACTCGGATTGAAAAAAATCGCGCTTGCGGCAGCGCTTCTCGCCACCTTCTTTCTTTTTACCGCGCAGCCCGCGAGGACCCAAGACCCAAGCACTGTTGTAAGCGGCATCCAGAAAAAATACGCTTCCATAAACGACCTTAAATCGCCATTCACACAGGAAACCCTGATAAAGGACCTTGGGGAGAAAATCGCTTCCTCGGGCAAGGTGTGGTTTAAAAAACCCGGGATGATGAAGTGGCAGTACGAAGAGCCATGGAAAGACACGATTGTCTCTGACGGAAAGAAGGTCTGGTATTTTGACAGCCGGGAGAACCAGGTAACCGAAATGGAACTTGAAAGCGTCTGGGCAGATTCTCTGGGTTCCTATACCGTCATTTCCATACTGGAGGATCTTGACCGTCTTTTTGATGTCCGCCCGGGCGCCGTAAGCACCGACGGGCGGGGGAATGTCCTCCTTGACCTGAAACAGAAAAACCAGGAGCAGTCAAAGCAGGTGACTATAGCGGTCGACCCCAAGACCTATATGCTGAGAGAAATCATAATCGGGGACATATTCGGGAACACGACGGTCATAAAACTGGGCACTGCAGAAGTCAACCTTGGCATTCCCAATTCGTTTTTTGCGTTTAAAAAACCGAAGGAAGCAGGGGTGGTGACTTTTCCCTGAGGCCCGGCATTGATTTGATTGTAATAACCTCGCGAACAGGGGTCTTGACGGCGGCGCTTTGAAGAAGAAGCTTTGGAACAGATACGGTAACCGTCCGAGAAAATCATATAAGCGCAAAAGCCTCTCTTCCTGCACTCCTTATTGACAAGGAACTGCCTTATTGACAAAGAACCACCCGCAGTGTTAACATCCTGAATAAGGGCGACCGGTTATTACCAAACTGCCTGTTTGAATTTGATATGGAGCAAGTGGCTAGTTATAGGGGTATTGCCATAATTAAAATATGAATCGACATTATCCCTTCGACAACGAGTTTCGCATCTCCGCTGAGCAGAAGATGCAGTTCCAGCGAGACGGATTCGTCAAGCTGGAAGGATTCCTGAACCCTGCCGTGGTAGAGACGCTGCTTGATCGTGTTGAAGTGGAAATGCGCCGAAACACCGTCGACACCTTCAAGGCGGATTCAAATTTCAATCGAGTGAAGTACGACTTCGAAAGCGACAAGGTCGATCTCTTCGAACTGCTGGAGCAACCCTACTTCCAGGAGGCCCTTACCGGTCTGGCGGAGTGCAGTCTCTTTCTGACGTTCGAACTGTGCTTCGAGATCGAAAAGAACGTCAACACAGGATTCCCGTGGCATGTCGGCGTGCAAAGTTTCGGCTACCAGCCTGCGGAGGAATTCGGATGCACGCTGTGGGCACCACTTCATCCCGTGGACGTAGACGGACAGCGGGGCGGAATGGCCTATGTGCCCCAGCATGTCGTATCGGGCGAATTCATCTACGAGATCGAGTCGGCAATCGTCTCGACACTCAGGGCCAAGGAGCAGGCCGGGATCAGGACGAGCGTGAGGGATTACTTCGCCATGCGCACCGGGGTCCTCAATTCACCTATCATGGTCGACATACTCGAGAACCACCAGATCGAAGACGACTTCGAACCTGGTGACGCACTCCTGTTCAACAAGATGGTCGTCCATCGAAGCGTCATGCTCGGAGAGGGGGATCTCCATAGGCGGGCGGCCTATGTGATGCGATTTGTCGATGCGGGATCGCACTATGACTTGGAGCGGGCGCAGAACCTAGAGTATCCCGTTGAACAGTACGGGACTGGGCTTTTCCCATACAAGCCGATCACGCGTCAGCATATCGAAATCGCGGAAGCCGGGGCGGCCAACGGAGACCTTCTCTCGAACTGCGTCTACTTCGGTGACCGAGACCGCCGGATGCTCCGCCACCGGTAGCCCCCCCCCTAAAGGGCAGGGCTCCCGTACGGATTTCGTCCCGCCATGTATTCATAAGTTTAGTCAGGACACAGCTCCCTGTACCTCGAGCCCGTTTTCTGCTTCCAATTCTTCCAGTCTTTCATCCCTGAGAGCCATTACCGTAAGGTCATAATATTCCCGCCAGATTTTCTTGAAACCGGGAGGTCCGTCGTGCTTGTGATTGCGCCCCCCTATTCTTCCCTTTAAAGTCGGGCTGTGATATCATTTTTTCAGGATCTTTATGCCGAAAGTCAGTATTTATACAAACTCTTGAAAACCACGCACCTACCGGCGACAGGCCACGGCGGGAGAAGGACACTATGAGTAAAAAGCGGTCTGCTGATCATTCTCAAGCTACGGTGGCTGAACCGGATGCCAGGGATCACCCGGATTCACAATTCGCAGAGCCGATAGCAGTCGTCGGCATGGCATGCCGATTCCCCGGTGCGAATGATATTTCAGCGTTCTGGCGTCTTCTGGAAGCGGGTGAGAATGCGGTCAGCGAGGGCACTCCGGGTTCCGGTGTTGGGAGAATCGGCGAGCTTTTCCAAAACACCACGGCTCAGAGAGAGGCATGTTATTTCGCCGCTTTCATAGACGACGTTGACCGGTTTGACGCCCCTTTTTTCCGCATTTCGCCGGTCGAGGCGGAGCATCTTGACCCGCAGCAGCGACTGATGCTGGAAACGAGCTGGCAGGCGCTCGAAGACGCGGGAATAGACCCTGACGGACTTAAGGACAGCCGAACCGGAGTGTATGCCGGCATCAGCAATAACGAATACCGGGGAATCATAATGGAAGCCAGCGACACCGCTGAGCCGGCCTCAAGCCTCTACACGGTCAGCGGCACTTCCTACAACACGGCCATCGGACGAGTCTCATTCGTGCTTGGCTTGCAGGGACCGGCGATTGCAATGGACACCGCCTGCTCTTCATCACTCGTGGCCTTGCATCAGGCGGTAACCGGCTTGCAGTATGGCGAGGCCGACCTCGCACTGGCGGGCGGGGTCCACACCATCCTGTCGGGACGGCTCCTGGAACTGCGGGCTAATGCCGGAATGCTGGCGCCGGACGGGCGCTGCAAGACTTTCGATGCTGACGCCAATGGTTATGTGCGCGGCGAAGGCTGCGGGATACTGGTTCTTAAGCGGCTGAGGGAGGCGGAAGCGGACGGCGACCGGATCTGGGGCGTCATTCGCGGCTCCGCAGTGAATCAGGACGGCGCAAGCACAGGGCTGACCGTGCCGAACGGGAAGGCGCAGGAAGAAGTCATCAGGGCGGCATTGCTCAGGGCAGGCGTACTGTCGTCACAGGTGGACTATGTGGAAGCGCACGGCACGGGAACACCGGTGGGGGACCCTATCGAGCTTGAGGCAGTGGCAGCCGCATACTGCAAAGACCGTCCGGCTGAACGACCGCTGTTCATTGGCTCGGTGAAGACGAACTTTGGACATCTGGAATCCGCTGCAGGCGTTGCCGGGGTGATGAAAGTACTGCTGGCGATGAACCGGGGCGTCATCCCGAAGCACCTGAATTTTAGCAATCCAACACCGGCAATCGATTGGCGGCAGTTTCCCTTGCGTGTAACTTCAACGGCAACCGAGTGGCCTCTCGTGCCCGACCGAGCCCCGCTGGCTGGGGTGAGCGGTTTCGGCTGGTCCGGCACAAACGCACATATCGTGGTGGAGGGCTATGGTACTCCGTCACGCGCCCCTGAGGAATCACACGACAGGAAGTGGCCTACGGGTTCTCAGGTGCATGTCGCCATCTCCCTGCCAGAGACAGCCTCGGAGGAGACGGCGGAAGCGCCCGCTGCGCGTGCCACGCGGCTGCTGCCCCTGTCGGGCAAGACGGACAATGCCCTGCGGGAACTGGCGGAACGCTACCTCGCGTGGCTTGACGAGCGCTCTATGGACCTTGAACCCGCAGACTCAGCCTCCCCCCCCCTCCTCTCGGACATGGCGTGGACGGCAGGCGTTGGGCGAAGCCAATTCGCTCACCGCGCGGGTATTGCTTTCAGGGACGCTGAGTCGCTGCGCACCGGGCTGAAAGCGGTTGCGGAAGGCAACGGGGGCGCGGAGGCCGAAGCGACGACGAAAGTAGCTTTCGTGTACACGGGACAGGGCGGCCAGTGGATAGGCATGGGCAAGCCCCTGTACGAGCGCGAGCCGGTGGTACGTGCCGTTCTCGACAGGTGCGAGCGGATTATACTGGAGGAGCGAGGCACTTCGCTGCTGGATGTGATGTTCGGCAGGGAAGGCGACCTGAACAATGCCGTTTGGGCACAGCCCGCCACCTATGCACTGGAGTGCGCTCTGACCGAATTGTGGCGCAGTATCGGAGTTTCTCCAAGCGTGGTAATCGGACACAGCCTGGGCGAATTCGCAGCGGCGCAGGCTGCCGGCGTGTTCGGGCTGGAAGAAGGTCTGAGGTTCGTTGCAAAACGCGGCGCCCTGCTTTCATCAGTTCCTGAATTAGGCACAATGGCGGCGATATTCGCCCCGGAGGATCAAGTGGCGGCGGCGGTTGATGAGTACAATGCGTCATCCGACGGCTCGGGCTTGCTGAGCATCGCCGTTGACAACGGCATTCATCAGGTCATTAGCGGCCCCATAGCAGCAGTTCAAGCGGTATCGGAGCGTTTCGAGGCCGAAGAGATTAACGTAAGGCCGCTTAGCAGGAACCAGGCATTTCACAGCGCTTTGGTGGAACCCGCGCTTGATGCATTAGAAGAGGCGTATCAGGAGGATATTGTGGCCTCGCCACCGTCTGTGCCTATGGTGAGCAATGTAACGGGCAGGATTGTGGCGCCGGACGAGATTCTTGATGGCAGATACTGGCGCCGTCACGCGCGGGAGACCGTGCAGTTTCGAAGAGGCATAGGAATTCTGGCGGAACTGGGCGCCGACCTGGTCATAGAGGTTGGTCCGCACGCCGTGCTCGGCCCATTGGTATCCCTTGTCTGGTCCGGCGGGACGAATGAGGCAAAAGATCCCGTCGTTCTTGAGAGTATGCTGCGTCCATCAAAGGATGAGGTCCTTCCGCCAGACCATGACAATGGCTTCATGGACGCCGTTGCGGGAGCATACGAGGCGGGGCTTGCGCTTGCGTTCGACGGACTGTTCGCGGGGGAGGAGCGGAGCAGGATTGAGCTTCCGGGCTATCCCTTCCAGCGCACACGGCACTGGGTAGACGCACCAAGACGCAGGCGCGCGGCCGCCGGGCATCCTCTGCTGGGTACAAGGCACGAGTCGCCACGCGGCGAGGTGATGTTCGAGACGGAGATGTTCCCTTCCGACCCGCCTTGGCTGAACGACCATCGCGTCTTCGGGCGGGTAGTAATGCCGGGCGCATTGTATGGCGTTATGGCAGCGACGGTGGCGCTGGCCGAAGGTGCGCAATCGGTGGATGTGGAGGACTTGCAGCTGCACAGCGCGCTGGTCTTCGCCAGGGATGATGACGCTGACGACACCACGCAGGCCGGGCGAAAAATCCAGGCCGTGCTGAGCGCATCCGAGAGCGGAAACACACGGCATATAGAGATATTCAGCAAGGGTGAATCCGAAGAGGGCTGGGCACTTCATACCGAGGGCAAGATTTCGCTTGGAGGCAGGCCGCTCGGAACTGTAAATCGCGTCGATGTGGACGGACTTAAGTCGGGTATGGAGCCCCAGGACGTGGCGGCGTTCTATCGCGCGCGGGAAGAAGCCAGCATCAACCTCGGACCATCGTTCCGCACGCTTCAGGACCTTTGGGCAGCGAATGGTGAGGCGATTGGCGAAGTGGCCCTGCCGGAAACCGTTTCGAGCAGCGGCATCGACCTGCATCCGATTCTGCTTGACGGCTGCTTCCAGGTCTTTTCGGCGGCTTACCGTTCCGCAAGAGACGAAGACGAGATGACCTACCTGCCTTTCGGATGGGAACGCCTGTGGCTGAGACAGCAGCTGCCGGAACGCCTCATATGTCACGCCCGTCTGCGCAAAAGCGTCCGCGACAGAGAGCGGGGCGAGGGGCGGGATGAGACATCGGAAGTGCTGAGCGGCGATCTCCTGTTCTACACACCGGACGGTACCGAGCTTGGCGGGTTGAGCGGATACATTGTGAAACGCGCCACTCGCACGGCGTTGCTCTCGGAGACCGAAAGTCTGCATGATCTCTTATACGAAATCGTCTGGCGCAACCGCGCCCTTGCAGACGGGATGCTCCCGGCCGACTTCCTTACGACTCCGACAGGCGTTGCTGACCGCTTGACGCCGTTTGCCGAGTATCTGGCGGATGAAGGCGTGGAATCGGGCGAGCGCGTTGACTTGCTGAATGACCTTGAGAGATTGTCGTGGTTCTATGCGCTTACGGCACTGGGGCAACTGGGGTGGGAACGCAAGGTCGGTAAATTCGTCGAGCCGGAAGCCGTGCGGGAAAAGCTGAATGTTCTGCCACAACACCAGCGCGTGTTCCGCCGTATGTTCGACCTGCTCGTAAGAGCGAAGGTGATGGAGGAAGAGGGCGATGGATTTATCGTGAAAGTCGGGCAGGACGACCCGCTGCCAGATCATGTGCCGCGCAATCCCGATGAGTTTGCGGACCAAATGAACGCGCGATACTGGCATGGTGCAACCGAAATTGGACTGTTCAGGCGGTGCGGTGCCGCTCTGGCTGATGTGCTCGTCGGTCAGGCGGACCCGCTGACGCTGCTGTTCAGCAGCGGAGAGCCGACCGCAGGCGACCTGTACTTAAAATCGCCGGTTGCGCGCGCGGCGAACCGGATGCTGGGGGACGCGGTTGCGGCACTTTTAGACAAGCTGCCGGAAGACCGAAGGCTGCGCGTGCTTGAGGTCGGTGCCGGCACGGGAGCGGGAACGTCGGCGGTGCTGCCGGAGCTGCCGGCCGGCCGCTTTGATTACACGTATACCGACATATCGGCCGGCTTCTTCGCGGAAGCAGAGGGGCGTTTTGGCGGAAGCGACGGGTCAATCGAATACCGTGTTCTGGATATCGAGAAGGACCCTGTCGAGCAGGGATTTGATCTTCATGGCTACGACCTGATCATTGCCTCCAATGTGCTGCACGCCACGCGCTACCTGAATGAGACGCTGGCTCACTGCCGCATGCTGCTCGCGCCGTCGGGCCAGTTGGTGGCGGCTGAGAACCTTTGTGGTCAGGGCTGGCAGGACCTGACTTTCGGACAGCTGGACGGCTGGTGGCGATTTGCCGACGACTACCGCACGCACCACGCACTGGCAAGCCCCGCAATCTGGCGCCACGCGCTCGGCGATGCGAGCTTCGGTGAAGTGGATGTGCTGGGAGAGGGTGGTCCTGACGCGACCAGCGCGCCGGACAGAGGTGTGATACTGGCACAGGGACCTTCGGAGGTGAAAGAAACCGAAGGAGTATGGATTCTCGCAGGCGATCAATGCGGGGTGGCGGATGAGCTTGCAGCGGAACTGGCGGCGCGCAACCAGACCGTCGTGCTGGTGAGCGACCGCGCGCAGTCAGACGGGGAATCATCAGGAAAAGATCGGGCGGCGATCAGGGCGACCGTGGAGATGCAGAGCCGCGAATCGTGGCGCGCGTTACTCGAAGATCTGCCCGCGGAGGGGCCGCTTTGCGGCATTGTACATCTCGCGGCGCTCGACGGTCGCGGCGCGGACGCCACCACCGAAGAACTGGGAGAGGATGTAAAACACGTGGGCGCAAGCGCCCTGGCGCTCGTGCAGGGCGCGGGCGATGCCGACGCTGCGCCCACGAAGGGCGTGTGGTTTATCACGCGCGGGGGGCAGGTTCTTGAGCGGGAGCATCTCGGGCAGCTGACCGGCGCGCTTCTATGGGGCTTTGGCAAGGTAGTGGCGCTTGAAGCGCCCCATCTGCAGCCGAGGATGATCGACCTTGACCCCGTGAATACCGTGGCGCTGTCCGACCTCGTTAATGAGCTGATGTACCCGGACTCTGAAACCCATATCGCCTACCGCTTGGGACTCCGTCAGGCGGCGCGTCTCGTTCGTACCGGCGCCGATACGGAGAAGCTGACACTGCCGGAAGGGTCGCGCTGGTTCCTTGAGCCGGATGTGGGCGGTGCGCTCAAGGGACTGCAGGTGCTGGACTCGCCGGAGCGTTCACTTGAACCGAGAGAAGTTCGCGTGGCCGTGGAGGCTTCCGGGTTGAACTTCTGGGATCTGCTCCGTGCTCTTGGCCTTATCGATGAGGGCATCCTGGGGGGCGAGATGTGCGGACATGTCCTTGAAGTCGGTTCCGACGTAACGAGTGTGTCCGTGGGTGATCGCGTAGTTGCGCTTGCCTTCGGTACTTTCAGTTCAGAGGCGGTCATGCGGGAAGAGATGGTTGCGCTTGTGCCGCCGGATATCCCCACTTCGCAGCTTGCCACCATACCCACCGTGTTCGTTTCTGCCGCGTTGTCATACGATCTGGCGGAATTGAAGGCGGGCGAGCGGGTGCTTATTCACGCGGGCGCGGGCGGCGTGGGATCGGCAGCTATCCAGCTTGCGCACGCTGCGGGCGCGGAAGTGTTCGCCACGGCCAGCGCGTCGAAACAGGCGTATGTACGCTCCCTAGGTGTGAAGCACGTATTTGACAGCAGACAGACCCTGTTCGGGCAGGAAATCCTCGAAGCCACCGGCGGCGAAGGTGTTCACGTGGTGCTGAACAGCCTGACTGGAGAAGGTTTTATCGAAGCGAGCCTGTCCTGCCTCGCGCATGGCGGCAGGTTCATCGAGCTGGCCAGAGTGAACATCTACACCGAGGAAGAAATGGCCGCCGCGCGCCCGGATGTGGACTACCACATACTGGAACTCGATACCCTGAAAGAGCAGGATCCGGAGCGGCCGGGAGCGGCCCTTAAGACCGTGATGAAACAGCTTGAGGCGGGAGAACTGACGCCCCTTGCCCACAGCAGGTGGTCGATGACAGAAGCGGTCTCCGCGATGCAGTTCATGCGCGCGGCGCGGCACATAGGCAAGATCGTTTTTACGAATTCGCCGCTTGAGACGGGACGGCTGCGGGAGGACAGAACCTACCTGGTAACCGGCGGATTGGGCGGTATTGGCTGCGCTCTGGCTGACTGGCTGGCAGAACGGGGCGCGGGCGCAATCGTGCTCAACGGCCGACGCGACCCCGACCCCGAGGCCATAGAAACTATCGACACGTTACGCAAGCGCGGTGTGACGGTGCAGGTGGAGATTGCGGATGTGACGGACACGGCGGCGGTGGACGCTATGCTGGAGCGCATCGATGCGGCTCTGCCGCCTCTCGCTGGTGTTATACACAGCGTGGGCGTGCTTTCGGATGCCGTACTGGCAAACCAGAGTTGGGATAGTTTCCAGCAGGTGCTCTGGCCAAAAATGCTTGGCGCCTGGAATCTGCACCGCGTGACCATGCACAGGGATTTGGATATGTTCGTCCTGTTCTCCAGCGTGGCGGGCGTTATGGGCAACGCAGGTCAGGCGAACCATGCGGCGGCTAACGCATTTCTGGATCAGCTCGCAGCCCATCGGCGCGCGTTCGGACTGCCCGGGCAGACGGTCGCGTGGGGGGCCTGGTCGGGGCTTGGCGAAGCGGAGGAGCAGCGGGAGCGCATCGAAAGGCAGCTCGAGGCGACGGGCATGGGCTGGATTACGCCGCAGCAGGGACTAAGAGCGCTTGAAACGCTGGTGCGACAGGATGCTCCGGCCGGCATGGTCGGGGCAGTGGACTGGCCGACATTCGCGGCGGGTCACGATGATCTTCCACCATTTCTGGAGGAGTTGTCACCCGCAGACGATACGGACGAAGCGTCGAAATCTTCGCAAGACGTGTTGTCGCAGCTGCGCGTCTCGTCGCAAAGCGAGTCAGAAAGTATCCTGGTGTCGTTCCTCCAAAAAGAACTCCAGGCGGTAATGAGGCTGCCTGGCCCACCTTCAACCTCAATCGGATTTTTCGATCTGGGGATGGATTCATTGATGGCGGTAGAACTGAGAAACCGGCTCAACCGCGCATTCGCGGGCGAGTATGTCGTCTCCAACACCGCTGTCTTCGACTACCCCGACATCACGACCTTGGCCCACTATCTGGCGGACGAACTCGGTCAACTGGGCGGTGGCGGCGGGACGGCTCTAAGTCCCGAGACAATCGCCCCTGCACCGCGCCCGCCCGTCGCTACCGAGGATGACGACATAGCGATAGTCGGCATGGCATGCCGCTTCCCATGCGCGAAAAACCTTTCAGAGTACTGGAATCTCCTGGAATCGGGCGCCGACGCAGTGACCGACCGACGCCAGCCTGGGGATTCCCTGAGGGATGCCTTTGGAGGTTTAAGCTCCGAGGACACCACCTATCTGCGCGGTGCGTTTGTTGAGGATATCGAGTGGTTCGACTCACGCTTCTTCTATATTGCGCCTATAGAAGCGCGGATGATGGACCCACAACAGAGAATGATGCTGGAGACGAGCTGGGAGGCCCTTGAAGACGCCGGAATTGCTCCCGACAGCCTGCGGGGCAGCCGCACCGGAGTGTATGCCGGAGTCGCCGCCAGCGAATACCGACATGTGATTGAAGCCAGCGGCAAGCCCGAGACTTACCTCGGCACAACGGCCAGCATCACCACCGGGCGGGTCGCGTCCGCACTGGGTCTTGAGGGCCCGGCAATGGCCATCGACATGGCCTGCGCCTCGGCATTGGCCGCGGTGCATCAAGCCGTTGCCGGGCTGCAGCGGGGCGAGGTGGACCTGGCTCTCGCGGGAGGCGTGCATGCGGCGCTGTCGCACGACGTTTCCAGATCCATGCTGGATTTGGGGATGCTGTCGCCGAGCGGACGGTGCCGCCCCTTCGATGCGTCCGCCGACGGCCATGTACGCGGCGAGGGCTGCGGAATCCTCATCTTGAAACGGCTGAGTGAGGCGGAGGCTGACGGCGACCGGATATGGGGCGTCATCAAGGGTTCTGCCATTAACCAGAACGGGACGAGCGCGGGATTGACCGTCCCGAACGGCCCGGCACAGGAGCGTGTTATGGAGGCGGCGCTTGTTCGGGCAGGCCTCGCCAGGACGGATATTGACTATCTCGAAGCGCACGCGTCAGGTTCCCAGTTGGGCGACGCGATTGAGGTACACGCAGTCGGCTCGGTGTACGGCAAAGGGCGCGACGCTGACCGCCCGCTGCTGATAGGCACCGTAAAGTCAAACATCGGACATCTGGAGACTGCGGCGGGCGTTGCCGGCCTGATAAAGGCCGTGCTGGCGATGAAGCAGGGTGTCATCCCGAAACATCTGCACTTCAAGGAACCGAATCCGCAAATCGACTGGGACCGACTGGCCGTGCGGGTGACTTCTGAAAAAACCGACTGGCCGCCCCATTCCGACAGGCCGCCACGCGCGGCAGTAAGCGCGTTCAGCATGTCAGGCACAAACGCGCATATGGTGGTGGAAGGCTACGGAATCGCGACAGAGGATGAAAGCGCAAGTGCTGGAGTGCAGTCGCTTAGGGGTGCCGCGCTGCAGGTGCCCGTTTCCCTGCCGGAGCCGGTTGCTAATCTGCCGCTTGCCACAGACGGACTAACGGAGCGCACAGTGCGTTTCCTGCCGCTATCGGGCAAGTCAGACGGCGCCCTGCGGGCCCTAGCAGGACAGTACCTCTTGTGGCTCGACGAGCACATCGCTGAGCCGTCGCCTGAAGCGCCCGCACTTGCTGACATAGCGTGGACGGCGAGTGTCGGACGCAGCCATTTTGACCATCGCGCCGCTTTGGTGTTCGGGGATGCGCAGTCTCTGCATGCAGGGCTGACGAAACTCGCGAGGACCAACGCTACGCCTGACAAGCCGGCTCCACAGCCCGTAACAAAAGTAGCATTCGTGTACATAGACGAGAGCAGTCGGTGGGTTGACATGGGCGAGGCGCTTTACGACAGCGAGCCGGTCGTGCGCGCTGTTTTGGACCACTGTGATGTCGTGGTGCGCGCAGAGAGAGGAGTATCGCTGCTCGATGTGATGTTCGGGCGCGCCGAAGCAACGGGCGATTTGAATGATGCGGCCTGGGCGCAGCCGGCTCTCTATGCACTGGAGTGCGCGCTGACGGCGCTTTGGGCGAGCGTCGGAATCCGCCCGAATGTCGCGCTGGGGCACGGTGCGGGTGAAATTGCCGCGGCGCAGGCTGCTGGAGTATTCACCCTGGAGGACGGATTGCGCTTTGCCTTGACTCGCGGCACGCTGATGGCGGCGCTGCCGGGAGTGGATCCGAACCAGTCTCTGAAAGGCCTGGAAACGGCATTTGCAGAGAGTGCGGTCTCTTCACCGTCCCTGGCTCTTGTGAGCGGCGTTACGGGACGAGTTGTGGATGCGGACAGCCCGCTCGACGGGGCGTACTGGCGTACGCAGGCGCGCGAGACCGCGGAGTTTGGCGCAGGTGTCTCAACGCTTGCCGAGCTGGGAGTGGATGCAGTGGTGGAGATTGGCCCCGGCGCGGTATTGGGGCCGCAGGTGAGTCTTAAGTGGCCGGAATCCTCGGACGGAGAGAAAGCTGCCGCCTCTCCACTCGTGCTTGCGAGCCTGATGCGACCATCCGACGAGGATTCAGAGGAGGGCAGTACTGGTTTTGTGGAGGCGGTTGCAGGGGCATACGAGGCGGGACTGGCGCTTTCCTTTGAGGGCATGTTCGCCGGGGAGTCGCGCCGCCGTATCTCGCTGCCGACCTATCCGTTCCAGCGCAGGCGTCACTGGGTGTAACTGGGGTGCTCCGTCACGGAGAACGACTTCAGGAAAAAAATTGATTGACCCAAGCACCTGCATATTGTACCATTGTGTTCTAATATCTTAAATTCTTAAATGGAGGATTTTATCTTATGGCTTCAACTGAAGAGAGACTCAGACAGCTTGCGGACGAAAACCTGGAGGTAGATGGACAGCCGGTAGGCAAATTGCTGGACCTGGACAAGGACTTTACTGATCTGGGTGTTTCCTCTCTGGACGCAGTATCATTCGCCAAAGTGCTCGAAAAGGAATTCAATGTCTCCCTGCTTCCCGACAAGGCCGGGGAAATACAGACTATTGGAGACTTGATAGCGTATCTGGAGGCCAACGCCTCTTAACCCCTAACTCCTTTAGGGGTAAACGGCATCTGATGTCCACTTCTGCTGCAAGGTGCTGGTGGAATTCCTTCCGTAAAGCTGGTCCCGTTACCGTCATGCATGTAAATCTGATGCCTGACGCCAGCAGTGAGGCATCATCTTTATTGTGGCTGAACAAGGAAGAGCAGGCGCGCTGTCGCCAATATCCACTCCCAGGTCCTCGTCGCAGATTTGCTCTTTGCCGTGCCGCGCTTCGGTCTATCCTCTGTCACGAGCTCGGTTGCGGCAATGAACGCCTCAGCTTCGGCTTATCTGACTATGGAAAGCCGTTTGCGCTAGTAGACGAGGAATCGGCACCCATCAGCTTCAACCTCAGCCACAGCGCAAAGCATGGCCTGATAGCTCTTGTTCCCCATGGACGGCTGGGCGTGGATGTGGAGGAGCGTGTTCCCAGAAGGGATTTTGACGAAATGAGCGAAGCCGTGTTCGGTCCCCATGAACAGTCCGCCCTTGCACGCGTACGCGGACGCGACAGGGTTCGACTATTCTTCAGACTCTGGACCATAAAGGAAGCCCTCGTCAAGGCTCTTGGCCTGGGTTTTACACTTGATGTGTCTCAGTTTGAAGTGCCACAAGCCCTGCATCAGGGGAGAACGGGCATGTTTCGCTTCCCACAGCTGCCGGAAGTACGCTGGCGCGTCGAATACATTGGCAACGAGAATTTCTCCGCAGCCATCGCGCACGAGCTTCTCCCATCCCAATTGGGTGACCGGTCATTACAGCGGCAAAACGGTAACGTGTCAGAAAAACAAGGAGTTTGCCAGTGACTTCAGAAATCGTATGGGAGTTACCCGAGCCGCTTTCCACTCACGACGTCCGCGTGGACGACGAAACCGTCATTACGCTACGGCAACATGGAAACCCGTCAGGACCGCGACTCGTTCTGAGCCACGGTAACGGTCTCGCAGTCGACCTGTATTATCCGTTCTGGTCGCTCCTGACCGACGATTTCGACCTAATAATCTACGATCTCAGAAACCATGGATGGAATCCGGTAGGTGATCTTCAAAACCATAGTCTTCCAACATTGGTTCAAGACAACGACGCCATTGTTGAGGCTATCGACCGCCACTATGGAGCAAAGCCCAGAATAGGCGTGTTCCACTCAATTGCGGCTCTGGCGACTCTGCTGTCACCCAAAAAGGGCA
>JAPOQQ010000013.1 GCA_026710625.1 Candidatus Dadabacteria bacterium
AAACAGGATTATAATGGAGTGCTACGGAAGGATGGTTGAAAAGGGAAGGTATCCCCAAGGGGCGGTTTTTATTGAAAGAGACCCCGCCTCGGTGGACGTGAACGTACATCCGACCAAAAGCGAGGTGATGTTCGAGAGCCAGTACGAAGTCGGCCAGAGCATTCGCCGCGCGATAGGCGGAATGCTTGCCGATGCCCCTTGGATGAAGGGCTACAGGGAAAGAACCCAGAAGGCCCTTGAAGACTTCTACGAGAGGCAAAAAGATCCCGGACTTCCCGAGAACAGGGGTTATTCCGCCACGGCGCCTTCGGCAAAAGAGGCTTCCACCCAAGCCGCTCACAAGCCTGAGTTGGGGGCTCCGCACCCCCGCAACGGCGATTCCTCTATGTTTGAGAAATCTCCAGAGGGGGCGGGGGAAGACATGTTCTCCGATGGCTTTTATTCAAGCCTCAGGTTCCTCGGACAGATCGGAAAGCTTTATCTCGTATGCGAGAATCCGGACGGCATCATTCTTATTGACCAGCATGCGGCCCATGAGCGGGTTAACTTCGAGAGAATAAAAAAATCTTACCTCGAAGAAGCTTTTTCCTGCTCCCAGAAACTTCTCATCCCCGAAGTTGTCGAACTTACGGTCCGGGAAATCAATACGGCGCGGCAATTTTCAGACGAGATGGAGAAGCTCGGCTTTGATTTTGAAGTTTTTGGGGAAAATGCGGTGAGAGTGAAATCCGTCCCGGGGTTTTTAAGGGACTCAGATTACGCCCGGGTTTTTGCTGACCTGTTTGATGAGCTTGATGGTCTGGGCGACCCCAAAAGCTTGGAAGAGCATCTTGACGCTGTGTGTGCGACCATGGCGTGCCACAGTTCAATAACTGCAAACCGAACGCTCTCGGAACAGGAAGCGCGGACTCTTTTTGCGGATATGGATGCTTCTGAAAATCCGCACGCTTGCCCTCATGGTCGGCCGGTCGCGACCCGGATATCGTACAATATGCTTGAAAAGATGTTTAAGAGAACCTGATTCTTAAAGTTGATACATGATGATGGCAAGCGAGAATTTCCGAGAAAAATTACTTTTTGCAACTTTATAAAGGAGGACCGAATCCGAAATGGCTGTTGTTGAGACGAGTGGTTTTCACAAGGGCATGAAGATCGAGACCGAAGGCGCGATCTGGGAGATAGTCGAGTACAAGCATTCCAAGGTGGCGCAGAGAAGCCCGATAGTTACAGCGAGACTTAAGAATATCGCCACGGGAGCTGTGCGGGAAATGAAATTCCGTGCGGGAGACACGTTTAACATTCCCGATATACAGAAAAGAACCATGCAGTATCTCTACAGGGATGATGATATGTTTTACTTCATGGATTCCGAGACTTTCGACCAGTTTCCTTTCAGAGCGGATGCAATAGGGGATACGGTGAAATTTCTCAAGGAACAACAGGAGGTCACGGTGCAGATGCATGAAGGAGAACTAATAGGAGTGGAACTTCCCACAGCCGTTGTCTTTGAGGTTACCCACACGGAACCCGGAGTGAAGGGAGATACGGTTTCAAGCACCACGAAACCGGCGACCATAGAAACCGGAGCGGTGGTGGCCGTCCCTCTTTTTATCAACATCGGGGACATGATAAAAGTTGATACCAGAAACGGGAACTACCTCGAAAGGGCGAAATCCTGAGAGAAGACCACTTGTTGTTAACTATGGAGTCTTTGTTGGTATAGGACAGATAATCGTACGAAAAACACAACAGCATCTAATTCAATAGAAATTCTGAGCTTGCTCTTGTGAGAAATGCTGGATTTCAACAACTTAGACCATCCTTTTGACCAAAATCAATATTTACACTATATTAAAAATGAATATTGATAGAAGGGCTAACAATGCTGAAAGAGGAAATACTTGTTGAAATAAGGGAGTATCTTGTCTCCAATCATGATGGCGATGATATGTCGCAAGTAGACACGCGTGCATTGGAAAGAGGCGAGTTGATAAGCTCAAAATTGAGTCCGGGGGAGTCTCTTGAATATATTGATCAAATCAGAAGAGAAGGCAAGATTTCCAATGTTAAAATAATTGACGCCGGAACCTTTGGCGATGCGTATGACAACAATTCCAAATTAGTAGTTTACTGGGTGAACAGATAGGAACCTGAAATGACTCAACGAACCACCGAAATAGACCTCAACAAAGAAGCCATAAAAGTGATCGGTTATTGGGAAGATGGCTTGTGCTACGCTCTTGGGCTGGAAGTCAGCATCTTAGGGTATGGGGAGACCTTTGAAGAAGCCGTGAGTTTGCTCAAGGAATTAATTCAGGACCAGATCGAGTTTTGCAATGAAAACGGCATGTCGTATCATTACCGGTCCGAGGAAAAATATTTCCAGTTATATGAGGAATTGAAAGACAGAGAATCAAAAACTAAGAATGCGAAATCCGGTAGATCTATTGAAATTACCTATTCGCTTCCTACTGAAAATCAACGACCGAAAATAGATCAATTTTCTATCGGTCATCTCGGCGTTCTCTCAAGATAAAGTTCATGTCCAGTTCCAAGGTTTATTCTTATCATGAACTTGTCAAGAGGATTTTAGATTACGATAGTCGATTTGAAATAAAACATGGCGGAAAACATCCGAAGATCTATCATCCAGATGTAAATGGCAGCAAAAGATCCTTCCCCATTCCTTTTCATGGAAAGAATAAATCCGTTCCCAGGGGTTACTACAAAGAAATAGTAAGGCGATTCAATCTACCGAGTGATTTTTTCGATTGACACGCGGCAGTTGAAAAAACCTACGGCACAGAAGCCAAATGCTACCAATACCAAGGATATTTGCTGAGATTAACCTCAAGCAGATCAGCAGCCTATATTTGCTCGCAAGTCGGTGAAACTAAAACTGAAGAAATGCCAAAAACTTAAATTTGCGAAAAATTCCGAGCACTATCCTATGAACTATTTCCCGAAAGGGTCCTCAATCTCCGGATGCCAGAGCTTGAAATGTTCTTTGTGCAGGTCGTGGTATGAATCTTTCTCGAAATACTTGTCGTAGAATTCAAGATCAAGGTGGTGGGCCTGAAATACCAGCCGAACAAACATCGGGTCCAGGAAAGCCGGGAATCTTCCGTAGTTTTCATACACGTAAGTGCAGAAATCCTTTACTATCTGTATCCTGACCTCGGAAGGATGGTATTCGTCGCGCAGAATCGATGCAGGATCTCTGTAGGGAAACGGATTGCCCTCATTCCAGAACTGACCCCTTACTTCTAGAAACCTGTCAACAGCTTCGCTCATGTCCGCTACGTAGGGAGGGCAGAGAGATTCGAAAACCCCGTCCCTTCCAACGGGATAAGGCGGGTTTGTGCTCCTGAGGCTTTCTTCCGGCTGGACGAACCGGAATCCGAGGCCTTTGTGGGAAGGGTCGACCCCGAGCGCGTAATGGGGAAGCAGTCCGGTGAAAGTCCAGCCTCCGAGGCCCAAGGCCTGCAGCGCGAGATTCATGTTCTGGCTTATAAAGGCCTGTTCCACGTTAAGCGTGGTCAGCACCCTTAATTCCAGATCGAACAGAGAAAGCCTGACGTCGTTTCTTATGTAGCCTTTCTCTATCCACTTATCAAGACCGCATGATCTTCCCCCGTTGAGTTCGTCAATAATGTTAAATCCGTACTTGGCCCCGAAGTATATGAATAGAAGCACCATGTACTCAACTGTGGTGTTTGTTACCGGGACGAAGAAAGTCGTTCCCGGCTTGTTCGTGTTCCATGCGTTAAAGTCGAAAAGGCCGGGTTCTCCCTTCGGAAGATCGGCTCTTTGGTTCTCAAGGGTAATTCTGCTTGCCCTGAAGAGTTCGACTATTTTTTCAAGCTGCTTTTCTCTGTCAAGCGACATGAAGATCGAGGTGTCGGGAGGTATGAAGTCAAAAAGCCGCACCATGTAAACGCCATCGTCGTTTGTGTAGAAAAGTTCGGTCGAATGGGAGTTGCAGGAGCACGGCCAGCTTCTGCCGGTCCACTGGAAAAGCCATGATATGCCGGTTCTCGGCAAGTCTCCCAGGGAAAGACCTGTGGTTCCCGTGCCCGCCCAGATCAAAAAAGCTTCTTCAAGCTCGGAGAGAGGGACTGGGTCGTGAGCGGAACTGTACGCCAGGTTCCCCTCGGGAATCTCCATCCCGAGGCCGAAGCGACGCGATCTTCTTGAGAATATGGAGTCCAGAAGACTGAAGTTTATGGCTCGTTCAAAGCCCTGCGGGATTTTCATTTTTCCGCTCTTTTAGGAGGCCTTGCGAGAAACGGCCCGTTCCCGGTCAGTTGTTAAGGGTCTTGCATTCCTCGCAGATTCCGCTGAAAAGCACCGAGTATCCAAGAATTTTGTAATTGTCTATTTGCGGGTCAAGTTCAGAGTATTCTATGGAATCGTCGTAGATGTCCTCTATCTTTTTGCATTTTACGCATACGACGTGGTGGTGAGGTTCCATGTTGGCGTCGTATCTTGCGGCGTGATACAGGGTGTTGACTACTGATATGAGACCCATTCTCTCGAATGTCTCGAGCGTTCTGTACACGGTGGTAAGAGATATGTTCGGATAGTAGTCCTTTATGTTCTTATAGATCATCTCGGTGCTCGGGTGCTGCATGCTTCCTGCAAGCTCCTTGTATATCGCTATTCTCTGAGGAGTTACCTTAAGCCCCAGTTCTTTGCTTCTTTTTATGAATTGCGATATCTTGTTTTCGGTTCTGAGCTCCGAATTCTTCATAGTCTGTCCCTTTAGGGGGATTAAAACAGGCCAGTCTCAGTGTACCTTAAAAGTTTTTAAGTCTCAAACCGTGCGCCATGGAGAAAACTGTGATTGAATTCATGAAGAAAAACAGGGTCGTGGCCGTTATCAGGTCCGCCAGTTATGAAAAATCTCTTGAATTTGCAAGGGGATGCGTTGACGGCGGGATAAGAATCATAGAGATCATATCAATCTCTCCAGGTTCCGAAAGACTTCTTCGGGAGCTTGCTTCGCAGGACGGAATATGCGTCGGGGCGGGTACGGTTCTTGACCGTGATTCCGCCGAGCGCATGTCTGATTGCGGGGCCCGTTTCATAGTTTCTCCGCACACCGACCCCGGGATAATCGAGTATTGCCGGGAAAGGGGCATCACGGTGATCTCAGGCGCCTTTACATCCTCTGAGATGGTTAACGCCCGCAGCATCGGAGCGGACTTTGTAAAGATATTCCCCGCTTCGAGTTTCGGTCCGGGTTACGTGAAGGCCGTAAAGGAGCCTCTCGGGTTTATGGATATAATGGTCACCGGAGGAATTACCGTGGACAACATCCGGGATTATTTCTCGGCGGGAGCCGCGCTTGCCGGAGTGTCTACCGCGCTTTTGGGCGGAGGAGACGACTATCATTCCATAAAACAAAGGGCCGAGGAGTTCTCCCGGTTCTCCACGTGAAAATGGATACAAAGCCACAGGCAAGGGAGTTTTATCTTGACTCAATAGATGAGGTATTTGCCGAGGTCTTTTTTCTTTTCGGCACGGGCTTTGACGTCCGGATGGAAATTGTCTCCGAGACTTCGCTTGTAAGCGCTTCTTTTTCGCCCCGCATCGCGGCGGTTGATAGAGAGGGGGCGGTCGACTTTGAGCTTTGCGCCTTTGAGTGTTCGGGTGTTTCTGCTGAGAATCTCGAGGAGTATCTTGGGATTCCGGTGCATACAAGCAGCGCGCTTGAGTTCTTTGACTATGTTTTTTCCCAAAAATCGGAAGTTGTCTGTAGTGTGGGTTTTGGGGGGAACAGCTGGTTAATAACCGTTGATGATTAAAACAACTATCATTCCTGATTGCTATGCCTTTGTTCGATGCGTGCGTGAAAACGGAAAAATTCTTCTTTGAGACGGTTAAGTTCTTCATCGGATACCATCTAGAGCGCGACCGAGTTTTTAACTGGGCGCAAACAACTGACATACAATTCAAATAACCGCATTTTCAAGGGACTGGATGAATTGAATTCCACGGATGTTCTTTCTGCTCAGGCGATTGTCGTTTGTAATGAACAGGTCTGCCCGTGCAACAGATGCACATGCAAGCTGTATGGCGTCCGGCGCGTGAATTGAACGGTCCTGGCGGATTTCAGCAAATCTGAGAGCGGCCTGAGAATCAAACGGCAGCACCGTCGCAGCCGCAGAAATCGCAAGTTCATAAACCTGTGCAAGTTTCTCATCGCCCATCTCCTTGGGCCTGACAAGAATCTCGCCCAGCGTGAGTGCCGAGGTGAGCAATTCGTCTTCGCGTTCAATCATCCGTTGACGCAATTCTGCGACTTGCTCGCTCCGTCTGCCTTTGTCTTCGAAGAGATATATAAAGAGATTCGTATCCCAGAAAATTCTGCTCATTTCCATCCCGCACGGAGTTGATTGACGTAAGAATCGGCATCTTCCTGGTTCCATATAGACTTGCCCATGCCGCGTAGCGAAAGTATCGGGTCAATCTCCTCGGAATCGCAGCCTCCGGCATAATCAAGATGATACCAATCAAGCAGTTTGCGATATTTCTTTGGTATATCTTCCTTGTTCGGAGCATTTTTCCCGGTACGAAGATGATGGCACGGATCTCCCGGCTTGAACAGGCGGCGGCGCCCTTTCGATGTTTCAATCAGCATTCGGTATCTTGCCGGGTTGGGAGGTTTGTTGGCTACGCAGTGAAGGTAAGCATGAATCTGCACTCCCGGCCTCACCGGTCTCGGCCCGGTAATTTTCTCAATCTCTGCTTGACGGACTATTTCCCCGACAGCGAAGTCTCTCTGATCAGGATTGTTGAGATGAAGCAGTGCCGTTGCTACCCAGACCTCATCCGCGACGAGAATTTTTGCCATGTTAGCTGTCCTTATCTTTGTATACAAGGTAAACCTAATATATCATTATAACAATGTCAAACTTGTGTAAAAAGCAGGGGTAATCAGGAAATTTGCAAAATTTTCTTTATAACTCAAAACCTGTTACTTTAGCAAAGTGAGGTTTTTACTGTTATCGCTGATGTTAGTGACCGCGTTTTCGTTGCCCGCTTATGCCCAAAGCGGGACGGGCCACGACTGGTATTCGGGAAACAGCTACTATTGGAATACAGATTCCAAGGGCCAGACGACCGTTCATGGCTTTGGCACGAAAACAGGGGCGTACTGGAATGCGACTATCGAACCGGATGGGGACATGAGGGGCTACGATAGCAATTACAATCCCTGGAGTTACGATAGCCGGACGGGGTATTACTATAATTTTGGTACGGGTGAGAACTGTGTCGGAAAAGGATACGTCCGGACATGTTATTGGGGAGGCGTGCTGAATGGTCCCGCGGGCAGGGGCAATCAATGAGCAAGCCGTTCACTCTGGGAGTGGACAGGAAAGGGGAGACTCGGGTTACCGGGACAGGGTTTGATGATAGCCTCTAGAACCGTTCCAGAATTTCGTAATAGGTATTTCTCTGCGCAGGGTTAAACCCGGCGCTTTTTATCATGTGAACCAGTTCGTCCACAGTGGAGCGGATCTTGTTCTCAGCGCACCCCAGGACATTTTCGTCGTAAAGAGTCCCGCCGAGGTCGCTTGCGCCGTAGTGCAGGGACATTGAACCCATCTTCTTTCCCTGTGTAAACCAAGAGCCCTGTACATGCTTGAAGTTATCAAGAAATATCCTGCATACCGAGAGAACCCTGAGGTATCTTTCCCCGCCGACTTCGTCCTTTATTCTTTTTTCAAGCAAGGTGTTCTTTGGCTTGAACGTCCAGGGGATAAACGCCAGGAAGTTTCCCGTTTCATCCTGAAGCTCTCTTATCCTGAGGAGGTGCTCGATTATGTCTTCGTCCTTCTCAAGGTGGCCGAACATCATGGTCGCGGTTGTCTTAAAGCCCACGAGGTGAGCTTCCCTGGTAATTCTCATCCAGGTGTCGGCATCTATCTTGAGAGGACTTATCGCTCTTCTCGCCTTGTTGGACAGCACCTCGGCGCCCCCTCCCGGTATTGTTCTTAGCCCCGCTTCCCAGAGGGTTTGCAGCACGTATCTCGTGTCGAGGTCTTCATACTTGGCAATGGCGGCTATCTCCGGGGCGGAGAATGCGTGGAGATGAAGATCCGGTATCTCCTTTGTGGCTCTTTTTACGATTTCGATATAGTAGTCAAGCTTAAGTTCCGGGTTATGGCCGCCCTGCAGGAGGACGGTAGTGGCGCCGTTGTGGTAAGAGGTGCGCATTATTTCAATCACTTTGTCGACGCTCAGTGTGTAGGCGTCGTAGGCGCCCGGTGGTCTCCAGAAGGCGCAGAAAAGGCACTCCGTGTCGCAGACGTTTGTATAGTTGGGGTTTGTGTCCGCGACGAAGGTAACTATGTTTTCCGGATTAAGCCTTTTCCTTACGATATCAGCCAGAGAACCTAGCTGCAGCAGGTCGGCCTTTGCGAGAAGCAGGGCGGCTTCGTCGGTCGATATCCG
>JAPOQQ010000014.1 GCA_026710625.1 Candidatus Dadabacteria bacterium
TAGGTTTACTGAATGAAATCCGGTCCAATAGCCAACGGATGCCCGATTATCTGGCGGTCGGCCGTGAGAAACTTCAGATTTTCCTGCTGAGCTTGAACAAGCAGAAGTTCGTCAAACGGGTCTCTGTGAGCTATTGGGGTTTTAAGCCTGCAGGCTGCGTGACCCGCGGTCATAGGCAAAAAAACCACGTCGTGTGTCGCCAGCAGCTTTACGACATCTTCCGGGTCAAATTCGCTTTTCCGCTTGCCCGAGTGATCCTTGGCATTGAATTTCAGGCGCATTTCCCAGATAGACACGGCACTTACATGGAACCGGATGTCTTTGCTGGAGAAAATCAGCTTCTCTGTTTCTGAAAGGTCCCAACGCGCCATCATCAGAGCGTAGACATAAGACGTATCGAGCAGTATCCGCATAGGACGATTCAGAATTTCCTACCCGAGCCCAAGGACTTTTCGGCTGAACGCAGGATCGTCAAACTCCTTCGGCCACCCTTCCTTGCTTTCCCGGATTCCAGCCCGTTTGCAATCCTCTGCAAGCTTCTCAAGGTCGATCCCTCCGCGCCCGCGCAGACGCACGAGTTCAACCACGGGTTCCCCGTATTTTGTTATGACGACGCGTTCTCCTTTCTCGGCAGCGGACACCAACTCGGAAAGACGCGCTTTTGCCTGACGCAAAGCAAATTCCATGAAACAGCCTCCTAATTCTCTGCACCGTTTAAAACTTCACATTCACAAGTGTAACTATATCGTGACTACAAATGGAAGTCAAGGAGTCGGGACTGAAAGAATCGTTTGGCAAAACAGAACACATGGCAAAGATGCGAACTTTATTTTGTCATCACTTTCAAAAGTGATTGATGAGTTTTTGGTTGAGTATTAACGGATGTTGAAAGCACAACTGCGCTTTCTGGATCACCTGAGGCTTAAGTTTTGGGTAAAACTACTGTTGAAACGACCATGTCTGGACCTATTGAAAGACTTGCGCCTGGATTTACTTCAAGGTCCCCTTCTATAGCTAACTCCCCTTTCCCTAATATCTCTATATCCCCTTTTATAGTTACAGTTGGAATTATAAGAGAAAATTCAAGTTCAACGGTAGGTGGTTTTTTCTCCACAATCTCTTGAAGCATTTCTTTCAGCTTTTCAGTAACGTCTTCTGTATTATCAAGAACTTCCATAAACTCACGAAATTGTTCAGTATTCTGGATGTATTCTATTACTGACTCAAGGGCTTCGGGAGCAGACTCAATCAAATCAGGTATCACTTGTAGAATATCTGCCTCAGTCATCGTCCTTACTCCTCAATACTGTTGTAGTACTCATTCAAATTGAAGCATAGTTCTTTATAGCGGGTCTCATGTCGCTTTCTATTCAATATCATTTCACACGCCGAACCTACCGCCATTCTCGCACTGCAATTCTTTTGCTCAACGGGGCCTAGTTCATCAGAGAAAGCTATTCTGTACATATTTGACGATTTGTCCGCACAAAGAATTACAGAACAGTCATTTTTGGTTATTTCAATCGAGCAGTCGTCAAGTTTGGTTATGGTGAACTCACCTCCACCGCCAAGGCCATTTTGGTAGCTGTATTTCTTTTCCATGATTAGTTTCTACTCCATACCATAAGTCATATTAAAAGTGATATTGAAATTTTCTATGCTCTTGAAAATTCAATAGTTTAAGGTAATTATAGCTTCATTGTGGTGCCGAAGGCGGGAGTCGAACCCGCACGCCCGTAGGGCACTACCCCCTCAAGATAGCGCGTCTGCCAATTCCGCCACTTCGGCACAAAATCGGATTGTAAAAAGTATCACGCAGGGAACAAATTTCAAGCTCCGAACTTGCGAAGACGACCCGCGTGGGCAAGAAGAAGCGGCATTATCTCCGTCGCCTTTATGATCCCCAAATCACTGGATGAGCAGGACGATTCGGAGAAACCTGCCACACCCCCTCCCCTGCAGTATTTAGAACTGATCATAAGAGGTACAGGGTGCCAGCTGTGCGACTTCATAGCCGCCGGGGTCGAGTGGTCACCCGTAACGGCAAGAACGTCAACCCCGAGTCCCATGATTTCGGGGAGAAGCGAATCGAATTCCTCGATTACTCCTACCTTCGCCGCAAAATTCCCATCCTCTCCGTAACTGTCCGTTTTCTTTACGTGGAGGTAGAAAAAATCATAGTTCTCGAAATTAGCAGAAAGCGTCCGGATCTCATCACCTATGGAATCTCCTGAGACATCAAGGACGTCCATCCCGAGCAGTTTCGACACTCCCCTGTACATCGGATAGGCGGCAACGCATCCGGCCCGAAGCTCGTAAGCCTCTTCGAAGGTCGGAAGATTCGGCCTCACGGAAAAACCCCTCAGAAGCATGTAGTTAGCCGCGGGCTCATCCCTTATCACTTCGCAGGCCCTGTCAATCAGCTCTCCTGCGATCTCGGCCGTCTTCTGGGAACTCTTGTTCTCCCCACTGGGCCTGACAGGAGATTTGCCTTCCGCCTGCGGATCGGTGTCGCAGACAAGTGCGTCTGATTCCGAGAGATGCGGTATAAACGACAAAACGACGACGAAGCGATGCTCAAGGCCCGGATAGAAATTTATTTTCACCCCGCATATCTCACTTAGGGCTGAGGAAATCCTGGAGATAACCCTCCTGTTCTCCTCCGTGCTGATCCTGCCGGCCCTTCTGTCCGCAACGACCGGGGTATCCCCTTCGTATTTCACCGTGGCAAAGTTGCCTCTCACCGCCATGTCCGACGGGCCGAGATCGATGCCGAGGCCAAGCGCCTCAAGCACGCCCCTTCCTATCTCGTTTCTGACGGGGTCATAACCGAAAAGCGCCAGGTGCGCGGCGCCGCTTCCGGGAGTTATTCCCCTCTCAACGGGCACATGAAGCCCCAGGGAAGCTCCAGAGGAAATCCGATCAAGATTCGGAGTCCGGGCCGCCTCAAGTTCTGTTTTTCCGTCAACGGGAAGCCCCCCGAGTCCGTCAAGAACGCAGAGAACTATCTTCGAGGAATTTTTCTCAACAAGCTTTGATACAATATCCTGCATTTTTCTTCCTTGCCCGCCACCTCGACGGGGTAATATCAGGGGTCACTAATCTCTATTTCGGCTCCGTCATACGCCGGCTCTATATGATCCGGAAGTTCCGCGAGAAGCCTCTCGTATTCAAGCTCATGCCCCATGTGGGTAAGAAGGGCCCTTTTGGGCTTCAGTTTCTCTATTTCCTCTACCGCCTGCTCTATGTTGAAGTGTGCCCTGTGGGGCTTGTATCTCAATGCGCCGAGTATCAGAAGGTCAAGCCCCGAGAGCTTTTCGTAGGATTCCTCGGGGATGGCGCTGCAGTCCGTAACGTAACCGAAAGACCCGATCCTGTAGCCGAGTATTCCCCAGTTGTGATGATAGATATCGATGGGCTCTATCCTGATTCCCTCGAAGTTGATCTCCCCGTTTATCTCCTTGAAGTTCAGCCTGGGTTTTCCTCCCGCCGCGGGGAAGGAATCGAATATATAGGCGAAATTCCGCTTTATGTCGCCGAGAGTAACCGGGTTCGCGTAACAGTCTATGTCCATTGAATTTATGAAGTTAAACGCCTTAAGATCATCTATTCCGTGGGTGTGGTCCGCGTGGGAGTGGGTATAGAGAACAAGATCAATCCTGGTTATACCTTCCCTAAGAGCCTGAGTCCTGAGATCAGTCGAGGTGTCGACAAGTATTTTCTTTCCGGCCACCTCAACAACCACGGAACTCCTAGTACGTTTGTTCTTAATATTATCCGATGTGCATACGTCACATTGGCAACCCACTACGGGAACGCCGGTTGAAGTGGCACATCCGAGCACTCTAACCTTCATAGAATACGCCAAACATGGTAGAATTGATGTTGTAAGAACATAACATACAAATCTTCCGAATAATAAATTTACAACGGCGTAACAACCAATATACTTTCTGTGTAAAGTGAAAAGCCGCATAAAACTTTTTCCCTTCCTCATAATAGCTTCCATCTGTCTGCTTACCCTTTCTTTCGCCACGGCGCAGGAGAAAAACAGGGCCCTCTACGAGGAGAATTTCAAGCTTTACCGTCAGCTTGAATCAAATTCCGAGAAAGCCAAAAGAAGCGAGACATGGGATCTCGTGGGAAGTACTTTCTACAGGATATATTCGCAGGATCCCGAGTGGAAAAACTCCCCTCTCTGCCTCTTCGTAGCAGCAAGGGTCTATGAGAAAAAGTCCCTGAGGTTCAAATCCCCCCAAGATTCGGAAAAAGCGCTTCAGTACTCGCGGGAGTTCGTGAAAATATATCCGAAAGACAGCCTGGCCGACGACTCGTGGCTTCGGGTGGGCAGAATTCATGAGCGCAGGGGCGAGAAAAAAGAAGCCGCCTCGGCGTACCAGAGAATCGTCTATGGAATGGAGGACTCAGACACCTACGAGATCGCGAAAAAAAAACTGGCGATAGTTACAGGAGCCGCCGCTCCAAAGGAAACAGAGTCTGAGCCGCCTAAAGAAACCATCCCCACGCCAAATCCAAAGGGCTACGCCTTGATAAAAAAAATAAGGCACTGGTCAACGGACGATTATACGCGGGTCGTCATAGAAACCGACAAGAACGTCAAGTACACATCCAAGATGCTTCGCCCCGACCCGGAACTCAAAACCCCTCCACGTCTCTATGTGGATCTTGAGGAAACCATCCTTGACAATTCAATCAAGGTCGAACCTATAACGAAGGGACTTCTCGAGAAGATAGGTTACGCGACGAACCGCCCCGGAGTATCGCGCATCGTGCTGTACATAAAAGATCTCGAGGGCCACAAGGTCTTTTCCCTGCCAAAATCGGAGCAGAACCCGCATTTTCGGCTTGTGATGGATATAAAGGGGCTGGGAGCAAAACCGGAGAAGATATTCGCAAAGGACGCTCCTTCATACGGCAAGCAGGGACCTTCGCTTGAATCCAAGGTTCCCGAAGGAGAGATAGCAAGTCTCAAGCAGGCCCTCGGGCTCAAGGTAAGAACCATAGTAATCGATCCGGGGCACGGGGGACATGATCCCGGCGCCATAGGTCCAAGCGGCCTCAGGGAAAAGGACGTAAACCTCAAGATAGCCAAAAGACTCAGGCAAAGGCTGATCGAAGAAGGGAAAAGCTTCGGCATAGAGAATGTCTATCTTACCAGAAGCAGCGACAGGTTCATTCCTCTTGAGGAACGTACCGCCATAGCGAGAAAAAGAAAAGCCGACATTTTCATATCCATACACTGCAACGGGGCAAGAACGAAGAAGGCGCATGGAATAGAGACCTATATACTGGGTTTTACAGACGACCAGACCTCCCTGCAGCTCGCGGCCAGGGAGAACGCCACCACGACCAAGGGACTGCACGAACTAGGAAACACGCTCAAGCAATACATACTCAGCGCCAAGAAAGAGGAATCCCAGCAAGTCGCCGGTTACGTGCAGAAATCCATAATCCAGAACGTTTCCGGAAAATACAAGTACATAAAGAACAAGGGGGTTAAAAAGGCTCCTTTTGTCGTGCTGATCGGCGCGGACGTACCGAGCGTACTGGTCGAGACCTCCTTCATAACAAACCCCAGAGAGGAAAAAAGGCTGAAGAGCAAAGCCTACATAGAAAGAATAGTGGACGGAATAATTCTGGGAATAAAGAGATACTCAATGCAGACCCAGAAAGTCTCCTGAGGCCCCGCGTACTTTATGGATAGCGTAAACAATGAGATCGCGAAAATATTCTCAAGGATAGCCGATTCTCTTGAGATCCTGGATGAAAACGGCTTCAAGATAAACGCCTACAGAAAAGCCTCGCGCAATATCTCCTCAATGCCGGATTCTCTTGAGGAATTCGATGGAGAAAAAGAACTCTCAACGATACCGGGAGTCGGGAAAGATCTTTCTCAAAAAATAATCGAGCACAGGCTCACCGGAAAAATCGCCTACTACGAGGAGATAAAAAAACAGGTTCCCGACGAACTCGCAGAACTTCTCGACATAAGAGGAGTCGGACCGAAGTTTCTCCGCACCCTCGTAAAGCGTTTCGGGGTAACGGACATCGAAAGCCTGAAAGAAACCATCGCCAATCCGGACATTCTCGAGGTAGACGGCATAGGAAAAAAGAAAATCGAGCAGATATCACGCTCGGTAGAGGTTTTTGAGGGCGGGAAAAAGAGAATGAGGCTTACCGAAGTCCACCCCCTTGCCACAGCAATAAAAGAGGAGATAGAGGAAATCCCCGGCGTCCTGAAAGCCGAGCTTGCCGGTTCGCTTCGAAGGATGAGAGAAACCGTAGCGAATATAGACATAATCGCCTCGGCGGATGATGAGGCGGAAGTCATAGAGGAATTCATAGCCCTCGGTTTCACTAAGGAAGTTCTCCGCAGAACCGAAAACAGTGCGCGGATTCTTACGCAGAGAGGAGTGCGGACCGATCTTCTGGTCGTAGAGCCCCACTGCTACGGCTCTGCGCTTCAGAACCTTACGGGCTCGCGTTCCCATAACGCAAGAATAAGGGAAATCGCGGCGGCAAAGGGTCTTGAGACGGATCCCATGGGTATCCGCAACGGCAAAGGGTACTTTTCCTCCGAGGAAGAAATCTATGAATCTCTCGGGCTAGACTACATTGCCCCTGAGCTGCGTGAGGACCGCGGAGAGATCGAGGCGGCGCGCGCAGGGGAACTTCCCGCGCTGCTTGAGAAAGAAGATTTAAGGGGAGATCTTCACGCCCATTCAACCTGGAGCGACGGAGCGTCAACCATACGGCAGATGGCGGACAAGGCGGCATCTCTCGGCTACGAATATATAGCCATGACCGACCACTCGCCCTCTTCAAGGATAGCAAACGGGCTCAGCGTAAAGAGGCTTTGGCAGAAAAAAGAGGAGGTAGAGAAAATAAACTCCGAGGGCAGAACGATAAGAATACTTATGGGCTCTGAGGTCGACATACTGCCCGACGGCTCTCTTGATTATCCCGACGAGGTGCTTCGGGAACTTGATTTCGTTGTTGCGTCGGTCCACAGCTCTTTTTTGATGGAAGAGGAGGAAATGACAAGACGGATATGCGGCGCCATAGAAAACCCCAACGTGGACGCCTTGGGACACCCGACCGGAAGGCTGATAGCACAGAGAGAGCCCTACAAGGTCGACATAGACGCCGTTATCGAAACAGCGAGGAATCACGATAAGGCGCTCGAGGTAAACTCGTCCTACAAGAGGCTTGACCTAAAAGACGCTCACGCCAGAAAAGCCATTGAGGCCGGGGTGAAAATCATAGTGTCAACCGACGCCCACAGGGTCCAGCACCTTGAAAGAATAATTTTCGGGGTCGGAACGGCAAGGCGGGGATGGGTAAAGAAAACGGACGTCGTAAACACCTACAGTCTTTCTCGACTCCTTAAATGGCTAGCAAGCCACGACTCGTAAAATGGCCCGACTCACCAAAAAGCAGGCCCGGGCGGAAGTATCCCGCCTGAGAGAGGAAATAAGGCGCCACGACCATCTCTACTACGCGGAGAGCAACCCCGAGATTCCCGATGCCGATTATGACAGACTCATGAGGAGGCTCGTGGAACTTGAGCGGACCTACGGTCTGGCCGTCCCGGATTCGCCCTCGCAGAGAGTTGCGGGAGAGGTTGCTGAGCAGTTCAATCCATTCTCTCACGTAATTCCAATGATGAGCATTGATAACGCCGTAGATGAGCAGGAAACCAGGGAGTTTGACAAGCGGATAAAAAGATTCCTCAAGACCGAAGAAGAGATCGAATACGTGCTGCAACCCAAGTTCGACGGGGTTTCGTCATCGCTTACCTACATCGAGGGGGAACTGCTACACGGCGCCACGAGGGGCGACGGTAAAACGGGTGAGGAAATAACGGCGAACGTAAAGACCGTAAGGTCAATCCCGCTGGCTCTTTCGGGGCGAGGACGAAAGCCGAAACTGGTTGAGATCAGGGGGGAGGTCGTATTCCCGAAAAGCCTGTTCGCAAAGCTGAATGAAGAGCTTCAAAAACTTAATGAGGAACTTGAAAAAGAGAATGAAAACCTCCTGAAAGAAGACAAAAAACCGAAACCCCTCAGGATGCCGTTTAAAAACCCGAGAAACGCCGCTTCAGGCTCGCTCCGCCAGCTTGACTCTTCTGTGACGGCGCGACGTCCCCTGCACTTTTACGCGTGGGGAGTGGGCGGCTGCGAAGGGGTGGATTTCAGAGACGAGATTGAAATATACAAGGCTTTTCGTAAATGGGGTTTCAATGTCGAGGAGCCCAGAGACTGCCTGGGTATCGACCAGGCCATTGAGTACGCAAGGGAGCTCGAGCGAAAAAGGGATTCCATTGATTATGAGGTTGACGGGGCGGTGGTGAAGGTAAGGAGCAGAAGGCTTCAGGAAATCCTGGGCACAACGGCAAAATACCCCCGCTGGAGCGTGGCCATAAAGTTCTCTCCCAAGCAGGTAACCACGAAAGTAAGGGATATAACTATCCAGGTCGGAAGAACGGGACACCTTACCCCGGTAGCCGAGCTTGAGCCGGTAAAGATATCCGGCATCGAGATAAAAAGGGCCTCCCTTCACACAGAGGACACCGTAAGGGAAAAAGACGTGAGGATCGGCGATACCGTGGTGGTGCAGAGAGCGGGAGACGTGATCCCGGAGGTGGTGGAAGTAGTTCCCTCGCAGGAAAGAGGAAAAGAAACTTTCTCAATGCCGCAGAACTGCCCCCGCTGCGAAACCGCGATTGAGAGGGAAGGCTCCTTCCATCTGTGTCCGAATATCTCCTGTCCCGCGCAGATCAGGGGAAGAATAAGCCTTTTTGCCTCGAGAAACGCTTTTGACATAGAGGGACTCGGAGAAAAAAAGGTGGAACAGCTGATAAACGAGGGGATTCTGCGAAACATGGCGGATATTTTCACTCTCAGAAGGGAGCAGCTTCTCGGGCTTGAGGGGTTTGCGGAGAAGTCCGTCGACAACCTCCTCGAAGAGATAGAAAAAAGCAAGGATATAAGCCTCGGGAGATTCTTAAACTCTCTTAGCATAAAGCACGTGGGCACCAGAACCGCGCAGACGCTCGCCCGCGAATTCAAAACCCCCGAGAACCTCATGGCAGCCACAAGCGAGGATCTTCTCCAAGTGGAAGGCGTAGGCGAAGAACTGGCGCAGAGCATAATCGGATTCTTTGAGGATCACGAGAGAAGGGGCGTGGTAGAAGCGCTTTTGCGTCAGGTGAGAATAGAGAAAGAACCCGAACCATCAGGGGAA
>JAPOQQ010000015.1 GCA_026710625.1 Candidatus Dadabacteria bacterium
CGATTTTGCAGATTTTGAGTCTGACTCTGTTTGAAAAAATCCCGTTAAATCAGCTACTTACAACAGAGCTGGATTTTTCTTCCGATCCCGTGTATCGTAACCAATTGAAATTGTTTGATTAAACGTTGGGACAGTAGTGACAAAACAAATAGAAGCATTGGTCGTAGGGTCAAATTATCCTGCAATTAATTCTACAGATGTAAAATCTTTATTAGTCTTGCGACCATCATCATTATCAGAACAAAAAAAGATAGCATCTGCACTCAATTCTATTGATACTTGTATTAAAGACAAGCAACAGAAACTCTACCAAACCCAATCTCTCAAAAAATCCCTCATGCAAGACCTCTTAACAGGTAAAGTCAGAGTTAAGGTGAACTGATGGCATCCGACGAATTCGACAAGGTAGAGCTGCCCGCACTGGAACAACTCCAGTCCTTGGGTTGGTCTTATGTCGAGGAAGCAAGACTCTCACCAGAACAATCCGATGAGCGTAGCTCCTTCAAGGATGTAGTTCTTGAGAAACGACTGACCGCAAGCATCAAACGCATCAACCCATGGATAAGCGAAGAGAACCTTCACAAAGTAGTTCGTGATCTTACAAAGACCCTCTACCCAAACCTCATCGAAGCAAACCAGTCCATCTGGAACACAATCAATCAATGCGTTTCAGTGATGCAGGATCTAGGCAAGGGAAATAAAGGTCAGACTGTCCGCATCATCGACTTTGACAACTTGGAGAATAACGAGTTCCTCTGTACCAATCAGTTCAAAGTCGAAGGCATCAATCAGTCCATAATCCCCGATATAGTCTTGTTCGTTAACGGTCTCCCGTTAGCAGTGATCGAGTGCAAATCACCTTACATTACCAATCCTATGGAAGAGGGGATCAAGCAACTCCTTCGATACGCAAACCGAAGGAACCCATCCGATGACGAGGGGGCAGAAAGACTTTTCCACTATAACCAGATGATGGTCTCTACCCATCGGGACAAGGCAAAGGTCGGCACAATCACTTCCCACATGGAGCATTTTCTGGAGTGGAAAGATCCCTATCCTCTAACCAGGGAGCAAGTTGCATCTGAACCAACCTCTCAAGATCTACTCATCGCGGGATTGTTTACCAAGAAGAACTTTCTCGACATCGTGCAGAATTTCACCGTGTTTGAACCCGTTGACGGCCGTATCTTGAAGAAAATCCCACGGTATCAGCAGTTCCGAGCCGTACACAGAACCATCGAACGTATAAAGAGCGGAAAAAATCCCGAGGAAAAAGGCGGAGTTATCTGGCACACGCAGGGGTCGGGCAAATCCCTTACGATGGTGTTTCTTACGCTTAAGATACGGAGAGATCCGGAACTTCGGGACTGCAAGCTGGTTTTCCTGACCGACAGAATCCAGCTTGACAACCAGTTGACTGCCGTATTCCGAAATGCCCAGAATGAGACTGTTCACCAAGCAGACTCCATAAATGACCTTAAGGAACTTCTGTCAAGAGACTCTTCAGACATCATTACGGCAACGGTTCAGAAGTTTGAGGAAAACGCGGACGAACTCCCGGTCTTAAATAAATCAGAAAAAATCATAGTTCTCGCAGATGAAGCGCACCGCACCCACTACGGCTCACTGGGCGTGGCCATCAGCACAGGGCTTCCCAACGCTCCCCGCATCGGGTTTACCGGAACCCCTCTAATAAGGTCTCAGAAAACCATCGAAACATTCGGCTCCTACATAGATACCTACACTATTGAAGAAGCGGTCAAGGACGGAGCGACCGTACAGATTCTCTATGAGGGTCGTGAGCCCGCAATAAAAGTAACAGGGGACTCTCTTGACAGTCTCTTTGATGAGTACTTCAAAGATCGAAGCGTTGAAGAAAGAGAAGCGATAAAGAAAAAGTTCGGAACCGATAAGGCAGTCTTGGAAGCTCCTCAGCGTATTCGCAGAGTGTGCATCGATATAGTCAAACACTATCGAGAACATATACAGCCAAACGGCTTCAAGGCAATGATTGTCACTTCATCCCGCAGCGCCGCGATCACCTACAAGGAGCAGCTTGATAAACTGGAAGCGCCTCGCTCCGCGGTCATAATCTCGGCGGATCACAATGATGAGAAACGATTCTGGGAATACACTGAAACGAAGAAACATAAGAAACAGATTGAAGACTTTAAGAAACCACTTGGGTACGGCGAAGGAGAATCTGATCTCTCGATTCTCATAGTGAAGGATATGCTGCTAACCGGGTTTGACGCCCCCATAGCACAGGTGATCTATCTTGACACCAAGCTGATAGAACACAATCTGCTGCAGGCAATCGCTCGGGTTAACAGGACAGGCAAAAACAAGTTCCGGGGTTTCATAGTCGACTATTACGGTCTTTCCGACTACCTGACCGAAGCCCTTGAGATGTTTTCGACTGAAGACGTGTCGGGGGCGTTAATTGAACTTAAAGAAGAGATCCCGAGGCTTAAAAACGCCCATACCCGGGTCATGAAATATTTTGACAGTCTTGATCCAAAAGATATTGAAGCATGCGTCATGTCGCTTGAGAATGAAACAAGGCGGCAGAGTTTCCAAGCGGACTTCCATACATTCTCAAAGCAGATGGATATCATTCTCCCGGATTCGGCAGCAGCCCCGTTTCTTAATGACCTTAAACGACTGGGAAAGATTTCAGTCGGTGCCAGGAACCTTTATAGAGATGAACAATTGGATATGTCAGGCGCTGGCGAAAAGGTCCGCAAACTGATTGAAGAACATGTCTATTCAACGGGGGTTGACCCCAAGATTCCTCCGGTTGACCTTCTCGCGGCGGATTACAGGGAGAAGCTGAGTCACCATAAGTCTTCCCGTTCAAAAGCATCCGAAATAGAACACGCAATCAGGCATCACATCAAGATAAGCCTTGAAGATGATCCTGAGCACTATAGGAAACTCTCGGAAAGACTTGAAGACATAATTCGCAGACATGAAGAGAAGTGGGATGAGTTGGTTCAGCTTCTACTGGACTTCAGAGACAACATCGAGAGTGACCATCAAAAACAGGCAGAAGATCTGGGTCTCTCAAGCACCGAATTGTCCTTCTACAACATCCTGATGGCAGAATTAGCTGAGGGGAATGATGATGTGGCCATGGATGGAGAGACCTCGGAGAAAGTTAAAGAGGTCGTCCGGTCTCTTGTGGTAATGTTGGATGAAGCAACACAGATAGTGGATTTCTTCGATAAATGGGATGAACAGAAAAGGGTCAAACGAGATATTAAGAGGGTCGTGATTGAAAATTTTGACGAACATCTTGTCAAACCGGTCACGGAGCAATTCATGGAACTCGCGAAGGTGAAATTCAAGTGATAGACGGGTTTGAGTTTCCAGTTGAAGTCATTCGGACGGACCGCAAAAGGTCGGCGTCTATTTACCTTGACGGAGAAGGTATAAAAGTCAGGGTTCCCAAGGGGCTCTCAGACAGTTATGTCCGTGACCTGATAGAGAAGAAATCTCCATGGATTAAACGGAAGCTTAGAGAAACGAAGCTTGCCGTGTCGCCCAGACCCAAGGAATTCGTGAGCGGGGAGACCTTTTCCTATCTTGGCAGAAACTGTCGGTTAAAAGTTCTTCGTGGTAATACCTCTTCCCTCAAGTTGAAAGGAGGATACCTGGAGGCAAGTATCTCTGGTTCTTCTAAGAGACAAGAGGTGGAGATTAGATCTCTTCTGGTGAACTGGTATCAAAAACATGCACAGGAGAGACTGGAAGAGAAAACTCACCGATATGCAAAAATCCTCCAAGTAAAACCCAATCGCATATCCGTAAAGGACTACAAGTCCCGGTGGGGTTCGTGTTCTACCACAGGAGATATCTCTTACAACTGGAGAATAGTGATGGCGCCTCATCGTATCGTGGACTATGTGGTTGTGCATGAGTTGTGTCATTTGCTTGAGCACAACCACTCAGCAATTTACTGGCGTCATGTAGAAAGGATCATTCCTGATTTTCAGGAATGCAGGGAATGGTTAAAACGAAACTCTGAGCAGTTGAAAATATGAACCGATGATCTATAAAACTTTCCTAAGGCCGGTTCTTGACCATCTTGATTCAGAAACGTGGCACCACAACTTAAAGGAACTCATGCATCTCTGCGAGTTCTCGGGTCTTACCCTGAGACTCCTTGAGTTAGCCGCAAGCGGCGGAAGCAGGTTCGGGGACAAAAGGCTAGGCGTCGCCGTAGCCGGCGTGCCTTTTGAGAACCCGCTTATCGTGGGTGCCGGATGGGACAAGACCGGGAAAACGCTTCGGGCGCTTTACTCGCTTGGGTTTGCGGGGGTCGAGGTGGGTTCGGTCGTAGAGAGGCCCCAGAGGGGAAATCCCAAGCCCAGGCAGTTTATGGTAACCCCCGATGTGTGCCTTAATTCCCTTGGCCTAAACAGCCCGGGGATGGACGCTGTTTTAGCGAACCTCAGGCGGTACGGCCGCCTCGATATGCCCGTGGGAATAAACCTGGGCATAAACTCTGACGTAAGCCATGAGGATGCCCCGCGGGCCTACGCCGCCGTCGCGCGGAAATTCCGTGGGGATGCTTCCTACTTTGCCATAAACGTGAGCTCTCCTAACACCCCGGGGCTGAGGAAGCTTCAGGACGGAGGGCGCCTTAGTGAGATAATACGCGCGGTAACGGAGTCACTTGTTGATTCCTCGGGCGTGGGGAAACCACTGTTTGTAAAAATCTCCCCGGATCTTTCCCTAGAGGCTATAGATGACCTCCTTAGGGTCGTGATCGATTCCGGGATTTCGGGCGTAATCGCTACCAATACGAGTAATAACCGGGACATCAAGGCAAAGTACGGCACGAAGTGGGAAGGCCTTCCTGGGGGAATAAGCGGAAACGATCTTGAGTACAGGTCGCTTTCAACGTCGATTATTTCCCACATTTACCGTACTACGGGGGGACAGGTCGAGATAATAGGGGTAGGAGGCGTATCCGATACTGTCTCGGCGCTTGAAAAACTTAGGGCGGGCGCGAAAGCGCTTCAGATAGTTACGGGTCTTCGGGGAGAGGGGCTTTCAGTCGCAAACTCCATAAACAGGGGACTTTTGAAGTTCATGGATAAGAACGGAATTAAGAACCTGAGTGAAATTACCGATTCGGATCATAATATGAACTGATTTCGGATATCGTTTCCAGTGAAGTCTCTCTCCATATACGTGACGACCAGAAAAATCTGATTGTATCATAGGCTTCTTCCAGAATAACACTGGTGGTATAATTAACTGTCAAAGAATGAGTTTTTGGAGGTAAACATGTCCAAATATTTTCCGCCTCTTTACAAAAGTACAGCCTTCCACTGCCTTTATTGCAACGTCAAAGCAAATCAAGGGTGGTATGAAGCTTATTATTATGTGAATACTCTCCACCCAATTGAAATTAACGGTAATTCTGTGGGAGTTTCCCTTTGTTCTCACTGTTTGCAAGCAACATTTTGGTTGTCGGAAAAAATTATTTATCCATCTGTGCAAATATTCCCACCTCCCAACAATGACTTGGGTGATGATATAAAAGAAGTTTACGATGAAGCAGCGGTAATAGCTGAGAAATCGCCCCGTGCCGCATGTGCCTTGTTGAGACTGGCTATAGAAATGCTTCTAAAACAGCTTGGAGAGACGGGAACCCTCAACGAAGGTATAAAGAATCTGGTAAAAAAGGGACTCAATCCCCAGATACAACAATCATTAGACATTCTTAGGGTAACGGGCAACAATGCTATTCACCCTGGGAAGATTGATTTTGCGGAAACTGCAGATGTTCGGGTTCTTTTTGAATTGATCAATGTAATTGCCGATACTCTCATTACACAACCTAAAAGAATTCGAGGAATTTACGACAATCTTCCTGAAGAAAGCAAAAAAGCAATAGAAAAAAGGGACGGGAAAACTATATAGTTTTGAAAAAATGGAATGATAGTGATTGTCAACTTAAATCTATAATTTCCTTGTTTTGGATATACTGAAGTGCCAAGACTGAAATCGATTTTGGGGGGATCTGGCTTCTGTACACACCTGCGATATGAAAAACACACCGGGATTTCTGCTAAGCGGCGTATCTGCCGGGCTTAAGAAAAACGAAAAGAGGGACTTGGCGCTCATATTCTCAACAGTTCCTGCCCGCGCGTCCGCCATATTTACGAAAAACTTGATAAAAGGCGCTCCTGTACTTGTTGGGAAGGAGAGAATTGCAGGCGGGCTCTGCCAGGCGCTAATAATAAACAGCGTAAATGCTAACGCCTTCACGGGTCAAAGGGGCTATGAAGACTCGCTTGAGGTTGCAAACGCGCTCTCCGGGCAACTCGGGATAGACGAATCGCTCGTGATCCCTTCGTCAACCGGGGTTACGGGGGAGTGGCTGCGCGTCGGGAAAATCAAAAAGTCCATTCCC
>JAPOQQ010000016.1 GCA_026710625.1 Candidatus Dadabacteria bacterium
AACGCGGGCCAGTAGACCGCGTGGAACCTGAGTATGTCTTTTCCCACAAGGTGGATGTTTGCCGGCCAGAACTTCTCATAATCCCCCGTTTTCTCAGGGAAGCCCAGAGATGTCAGGTAATTGGTGAGCGCGTCGAACCAGACGTAGACAACATGTCCTTCTGAGTCGGGAACCGGGATTCCCCATGAGAAATTCGTTCTGCTCACGCTGAGGTCTCTGAGACCTCCCTCGACGAAGCTTACGACCTCGTTTCTTCTGTAATCAGGTTTTATGAATTCGGGGTGTTCTCTGTAGTAACGAAGAAGAGGTTCCTGATACTGGGAGAGCCTGAAGAAGTAGCTCTGCTCCTTTATTTTTTCCAGGTGCGGGCGGCTTTTTTCTGGAAGCTTCATTATTTCTTCAAGCTGGGTTTCAGTTATAAAGGCCTCGTTTCTTACGTCGTACCACCCTTCGTACTCGTCAAGGTATATGTCCCCGTTTTTTTCCACAAGTCTCCAGATCTCGGAAACCGCCTCGTGGTGGCGCGGTTCCGTAGTTCTTATGAAGTCGGTGTTCGAGATCCCCAGAACTCTCCAAAGGTCCTGGAACTTCACTACTACCCTGTCGGCGAGTTCTATGGGAGCTTCTCCGCCCGTCTGGGCGGTCTGTTCTATCTTTCTTCCGTGCTCGTCGGTTCCCGTGAGAAAGTAGACTTCATGTCCCGATGCGGCCTTGTATCTTGCGACTGTGTCGGCCGCTATGGTCGTGTAGGCGTGGCCGATGTGCGGCACGTCGTTTACATAGTAAATGGGCGTTGTTACGTAGAACTGCTTTTTCATAATTTCAGTTTCCCGGATGAAGAGTATCCGGGTTTCGGATTAATAAAACATAATCAAGCGGTATTTCAATTATCTTTGTATGAAACGACTCTGATTAGCATGAAATAGTTCTGATTCGGGGCGGATTTTTACCTAATACGACAAATTCAAGGATTCCGCAGTTGATTTGAGACGTTTGTCCTGGGTCAATAATCGTGTTGGCGGTTCCAAAGCCGCAGCGGTCAGCAGATGAGCATCGATATAACCGATGCCGAGTCCCATCAACTGATTCTGCTCGATGAAATATAGCACCGAGGATTCATCGGCAACAGGAAGAGCAGGCAAATTATTAAGCAATGAGAGAACTTCAGCACGGTCAGCAAGATTGCCGCAGGCAATCTCACCGACAACGAAAGGGTGGATAAGCACCTTGTTGGTTTCGAGCAGATTCTCAATTACTGCGCTGCCTCTGCTCAGATATTCAATCCATACCGAAGTATCAATCAGAATCATTGTCAAAACGGCGACGCGGAGTGGACCTGAGCCCGGGTTGACTACTACCTAGTTTGGCAAGTTGTCTAGCGCTTTCTCGCTCAACTAGGGCTTTTAAGGCTTCCCTGATCAGTTTCGGTTTTGAGGTAATATTTGTGATGTTCTGTGCCCGCGCCAGCAACTCATCGTCTATATTAAGGGTAGTTCTCATCTTTAGTGCTCCATTCCCGATAGCTGAATTGTAAAATTGTCTGCATCAAATTATACATCAATTGATGTCGAAAAACAAGTCTTGTATGGTGCTTCAGGTCTTATTGATATTTCTATTGCGAAAACCTTGGAACAATATTCTCAAAAGAATCCCCAATGTTCAAGTTTCGGTACCAGCTGCGATTCCGAGATGATATTCGAGACATCTTATACCCGTATCGGCAGTCCGTCGCTTATAATTTCAAGTTATTCTAACTTCTGGTACTCCATGGTTGATTGCTGAAATAATGAAGCTTATTCACATTCGATTGCAGATCGAGTGATGTGGAAAACAGGTTTTCCGTGGAGCTAGGTGCAGGTCTTCGGAACTGTTGTAGATAAGTTTGCAGTAGCCTTTTCCCTGAGCTTACCTCGTACCGGCCTTTGCGCGAACCTTCTTAACCGGCGTTTTTGCGGGATGGCTGCCTTGGATGATGTGGGTGACGCAACTCACGGCGAAGCCCCGTCCAGATACCGAAAAGCATCACAACGAACAACACGGCAAGCGGAAGGCTTGCAACAATAACCGCGGCCTGAAACGATCCCAGTCCGCCTGCGAGCATCAGCACGGCGGGTATCAGTCCTCCTATAAAGCACCAGAATTCGCGTTGCCGCACGGGCGTGTTCAGCTTGCCTCCGGCCGTTATGGAGTCAACGGCCAGAGACCCGGAATCAAGCGAGACGACGAGAAAAGAAAACAGCAAGACGATGCTGACGAGACAGACGATCTGTGCCTGCGGAAAGACCTCCAGCAGTTTGAACAAAGCGAGTTCATAACGTCCTGTCGCAACCGTTTCAGTCACCCCGGTATAGCCATCGGCCAGAAACTGGTGGACCGCCGTGCCTCCGAAAGCGTTCATCCAGAGCACGCAGACAATGGTTGGCAGTATAAGCACGGAAAACAGAAACTCGCGCACGGTTCTGCCTCTGGAAATGCGGGCGATGAACATTCCGACAAACGGCGCGTAGCAGAACCACCAGGCCCAGTAAAAGATGGTCCAGCCATGTAGAAAATCCGTGTCCTCGCGTCCTGTCCAGCTGCTGAGGGACGCTATGTTCATGATATAAGTGGCGGTTGAGTCCAGGCAGTGGCGGAGGATGTCAAGCGTCGGTCCGGCCGCAATGATGAACAGCATCAGCGACACCGCGAGAATTATGTTGATTCGGCTCAGGCGGCCGATACCGGTATTTATCCCGGTCAGCAGGGCCGTCATCGCCGTCAGCACCACCAAGGCGATCAGTATCACTTTGGACAGGTCGGTGGGGGGAATCGAGAACAGATAATCAATTCCGCCAGTTATCTGCTCGGTTCCGAGACCGATCGAAACTGCGATGCCAAACAGGGTGGAGAATACCACCAGCGCTTCAATCAGGTGCCCGGCCCAGCCCCACACGCGGTTGCCTAAAACGGGATAGAACACCGACCGCAGGGAAAACGGCATACCCATGTTATAGGAGAAAAGAGCCATTGACAGACCCACGACGGCGAATATTGCCCATCCGTGGAGTCCCCAGTGAAAAATAGCTCCCGCCATGCCCACGGCAAAAGCGGTCTTGGTGTCGGAAGGATCGGTGCCGAGCGGCGGATTCTGAAAATGATGTACCGGCTCCACCACCCCGAAAAACAGGAATCCTGCACTTACCGACGTCGCGAAGATCATGGCGAACCAGCTTGCGTACGAGTAGTCAGGCTTTGCGTCCCGTCCGCCCAGACGCACCTTGGCAAGCGGGGAGACGATCAGCAGCAGGCAGAAGACCAGTATGACGTTGGCGGCGGTCATGAACAACCAGTAGAATTGGGTGACGACCCAGTGGCGGGCGTTTGCGAATAGCTCGGCCGTTTTTTCCTGAAAGATCGTCCCGGAGGCAATGAAGATTACGATGACAAGCGCGGAAACAAGGAATGCCCGGACGTGGAGGTCAAGCCCGAATATCCTGATGTTGTCCCGTCCGCGCCAGTAGGAGCGTCCTTTGTAAATGCTTGATGCACGTGACGGTTTTTTCCCTCGTTTCATTTGACAGAAGCCGATATTAAACTACCGGATTCGCGTTGGAAAGTCCTTCTGTCCCCGGGTCAGCGGGCTTCGCTCCTGATCCCCTTCCATATGCTGACCGTCATCAGGATAAGCAAAATCGAAAACGGAAGTCCGGCTATGATTGAGGCCGCCTGCAATGATTTCAGACCTCCGCCGAGAAGCAGGGCGATGGCGACTGCACCTTCCAGGCTGCACCAGAACACGCGCTGGACCACAGGAGGCTCAAGCTTCCCACCGGCCGACGTGATGTCGATGACAAGCGAACCGGAATCCGATGACGTAACGAAGAAGATTACGAGAAGAACGACGCTCGCAAATGAAACCAGCTGTGCCATCGGCAGCACCTCAAGCATTTTGAACAGCGCAAGCTCCGGTTTCCACTCCGTGATTATCTGGGACACGCCCGTGTAGCCGTCAAAGAGCACCTGGTGGATGGCCGTGCCGCCGAAAACACTCATCCACAGCAAAGAGCACAGCGCTGGCAGGAAAAGGACACAGATAATAAACTCACGGACGGTCCGCCCCCTTGAGATACGGGCGATGAACATTCCGACAAACGGTGTCCATGAAATCCACCAGGCCCAGTAAAAAGTTGTCCAGCCGTGCAGAAAATCCGTATCCTCTCTCCCTATCCAGTTGCTAAGAGGTATGACCTTGGCGAAATAGTCCGTAAGCCCCGCGAAGAAGCTGTGAAATATATACTGCGTCGGTCCCGCTATGAGAACAAACAGCAGCAGACCCAAGGCAAGAGCGATGTTGAACTGGCTCAAACGTTTGATGCCCACGTCCAGTCCGCTCAGCACCGAAACAGTGGCAAGGGAAGTAGTCGCGATTATAAACACCATCTGGGCCATTTCGGTTGCCGGGATTTCGAACAGATAGTTGAGACCGGCTACGGCCTGTTTCGCGCCGAGGCCGAGCGAGGTGGCGAGGCCGAACAATGTGGCGAATATGGCGAGCGTATCTATAAGATGTCCGCTCCAGCCCCATACGCGTTCGCCGAGAAGGGGGTAAAATACAGAGCGGATCGTGAGAGGCAGTCCCCTGTTATAGCAGAAAAACGCGAGGCCGAGGCCCGCGGTCGCGTAAAACGCCCACGCGGACAGTCCCCAGTGGAAAGTTGACGCGGATATGCTGATGGCTTCGGCCGCCTTGGTGTCTGAGGGGTCGATTCCCAGAGGGGGATTCTGGAAATAGTAGAGTGGTTCCAGCACGCCGTAGAACAGCAGCCCGATGGCGACTCCTGCCGTAAAGATCATGGAGAACCAGGTGATTCTCGAGTATCGGGGAACCGCATCCGGACCGCCGAGGCGTACTTTGCCGAGTGGAGATAAAATCAGAAAGAAGCAGAACAGCGCGCATATATTGCAGGCGCTCATAAAAAGCCAGTCAAACTGGGTGGTAATCGATACGCGAAGAGCCCCAAGCACTTCCGTTGCTCTGTCCTGGAAAATCAATGCCCCGATTACGAAAGCGAGCGTGACGATTCCCGAAGTTACAAATACCGGGGCGTTTATATCCAGACCGAATATCTGAATATTCTCCTGCCCGGCGGGGTGTCCGTGATTATCTTCTATTTATGGTTTCTCCCGTTCCGTGTCTTTTATTCGTAAAGAGTGAAATAGTAGCCCACGTTGATGTTAAACCGTTTGTGCCACCTGTTGTTTCCGCTGGCGCCGAAGTCGTTGAGTTCATAGATGTTGCCGGAGTTGTCTCCATCGCCGCCGACGAAGTAGTTGCCGTCTGAGATCGCAAAGTCCATGTTGATATACAGTTTGGCCCAGTACCAGAGAGTGCCGAAGACCCAAAGGGAGCTATTGTTGAGATCACCTCTGTTTTTAAGGATGGAACTCCACTCGATGTAGGGCGTGACGCTGTCAAGCCACGAGATGTTCGAGGTGTTTATGCCGTTGTATCGAAGGGAAACAGCTGGTATCCACGCCTCAGACGCCACGGGCCAGGCAAAGTTATGCGCTCCCATCGGGATAAGGTCTCCGGTTCCCCAGGGAGTATCGTCCGTAATGTCGTACTTGTAGTAAGACACCTGGGAAAAAAGCGTGAAATCCCGAAGCGGGGTTACCGCGTGGGCGGAGACGGCTAGGTGGTCGGCGCCCGAGTCGTCAACGTTCGTTCCCTCAAGCCTGCCGTACTGAAAGGACATTCCCAGATCTCCGATGCTTTCGGTCGCGTAGATAAGGCGCAGGTTGAACTGGTGTTTTTCCTCAAAGCCGTTTTCCCCGAAGTCGGTAACATCCCCTTCCGACGTAGCTCCGCTGTTCCACTTCACGGGATCATAACTGTACCGGGAGCTGTCGCGGCTGCTTCCGTCCCAGTGTCCCTCGTCCTCAAGATAGTAGGCCAGGTCAACCGTCAGGTCACCGAAGGGTTTCGTCCACCTGACCCCAAGGTCCATGTCGTCGGCAAGCCCGACGTAGAAATGCTGGTCGAAGAACCAGCTGCTGGAGACGCCGTAGGGCCCGGGTCCGAAAGGAACGCGAACGATGCCTGCCTTGAGAGTGCCGAGACCGTCCGACCTGTATCCAAGCCATGCCGTGTGCATCATGCTGTAGTCGTCGTAATACCGGTATTCGATTCTGCCGATAACGCCGCTGTAGTCGAGATCGGCGTTAAGGCGTAAGAGTTCAAAGACTGAGTCCCCGATGTTCTCGCCCCTGCGCCCGGAGTAATCCCCGTAGGCGTGGTTAGCCCGCATGGCGCCGCCGATTCTGATCGGACTTTTTTTCGGTTCCGCAGGCTTGGGGGAAACGATTTGCGGCTCTGACTCTGCAAGCTTTTCACGGGCTTCCTTCAACTCCTGTTCCAGATATTCGATACGTTGCCTCAAAGCTTCGTTCTCATCGGGCGCCTCATCGGTAAACGCCGGAGGAACGGAGAACAGAAAAATTATCATGACTAAGATCAGATTACGCATATATCATCCCCCTCTCGTGCTAAGTTTTTGGTCAAGTTCGTCGTGAAAAAGCCATATAGTACTGCATAGTACCATATAGCAGTTCAAAAAGTCTGCTTAAAATTTAAAAGCAGCGAATCAGCCGGGAATATCCGGCCTGAGCAATACCGTCGCTCCTGACAAAAATAACCGTCCTGACTTCGGCGCATTCGTATTGTAAGTAACTGGAATTACACACCCGGGTATGCACAGGTACACTACAAGACCTCTTTTTTAACGGTTTTTCGTAATTCCGGGAGACCCCGGTTTACCAAATTCAGTAAGAATCCACAAGCAATGTCTGTCTTCTCAGCTTTAACCCCAAAGCCGCGTACAAGGACCTCTGCGCCGAACTGCTCCCCGAAGGTATCAGATACCTCTTCCCGCTCCCCCTGTCATGCACCAGCGACGCCTCAACCCTCCCGAGCTCACTCAGTATCTCCCCCTCGCTGAGCGGCTCTTTCCCCCCATGATAGCAGTTGTGCCTGAACCGCAGCATGCGAAGCAGCGCGAACGCCGCAAAGCATATGGCCATATGAGCCTCAACTCTCCTCCGTGTCCAGTGAAACACAGGCCTCACAGCCATCGTATGCTTCATAACCCGAAACCCCTCCTCTATCCTCCAAAGCTCCCCGTAGCAACCGTATACATCCCCCGCGCCGTGCTCCTCTCTCTCTAGACTCGTCCACACGCCGTGGAGCCCGTCAAACCTCCCGTCCCTCTCAACCGCCTCCTCATCTATAGACACTGCCCCCGATTCTATCTTCAAAAACCTGCCCCTGCGCCCGTTGCCCTTTATACCCCGCGCCATCCTCCCCCGAAGCTTCTCCAAAGCCTCCTCCCTGTCCATTGAATCCTTCCTTGCCCTCTTCTCGCAGTAACGAAGCACAAGCCTTCTCCCCTTTACTTCCATATCCCCAAGAAACTTCCCACCCCCTGTATCCTCCCACTCAGTGTGCTCAAACACCCTCTGCTGATCCTCCCCCGACATGCTCCGCAACCTCGCCGCCACCACCCAGTCGTATCCCCTTTGTTCCAGTACCTTAAGATTCCCCTCGCTCATCATCCCCGCGTCTCCCACAAACACCACTCTCCCCAGGTTCATCCTCTCCCTCAGCCCCTCTATCGCAGGCTCAAGCGTGCTCACGTCCGCAGTGTTCCCCGAAAACAGCTCGTACCCCAGGGGCAACCCCTCCGCGCTCTGAAACAGCCCCAGCACCACCTGCACCCTGTGGGGCTTGCCGTCCTTGCTCCATCCCTTCCTCAGAAAACTATCCTCCCTGTCGCTTGCGAACGACAACGTGGTCACGTCAAAGAACACAACCTCCACCTCTCCTCCCAGCAAACCCACAACCTCCTCGGAAACAATCCCCTGAAGCCTCTGTATGCGAGACGCGTCAACCTTGTCCATCATCCTGTAAAGCTTGTCCACCGACACTTCAACCCCGTGGTCCCTGGACAACTTCGCGTGAGCGCTCTTGCTTCGCCCCGGAGCGGCAAGCCTCATCAGCACCGCCTGACGAAACAGCCTCCCCGCCATCCTGTTGCGCGCTCCCCACACCCTGTCAAACCCCAGCTGAGCGTAAAGCTCCCCGAACACCTCGTGGTATCCCAGCTTGTAGCGGGCCTGCTCCTCAAGCTTCCGGGCGTCCGCTATGGGAAGGGGCTTGTCTTCCTGCTCCGTCTTCCTCAGATCAACAAGCTTCTGTGCCCTGTCCTCGGAGGGAAACAGAGACGGCTGCATGCTCTCGGCCAGACGCTTCTTCTCCACCTCGGCTGCGCGCAAAAGGGCTTCAAGCGGCTCTCCGGGGGGAGCGGAACCCATGTGACGCACTATCTTCTGGCGGGGTTCTCCTTTGGCGTTGCGGTAGGATCGCACTATCTGCACTGATATGTTGCCTGTGGTCTGGCGTTTTACCTGTCTTACGTACATGGGGATATAGTATATATGGGGGAAAGGATAAGTCAAGGCCAAAATCAGACTGAACACTACAAAACGGCCTAAAAACCCAGATACAGTATTTACAGGTACTTACGTTACTTCATACCCCTTCTTGATTGAAAATGTGCGGAAGTCAGGAAAATAACCGTTATCGCGGTTATCAGGAATAGTTGTCGGGCAGATCCGTTTTCAGGATGCTAAGAGTAGATTGAGAAGCCCCGGGCAAATTGATATTACTATCGGGAGAGCTTCAGGAGAAGATTTTCGAGAGAAACCTCGACGTTTGCGTTATTCTCC
>JAPOQQ010000017.1 GCA_026710625.1 Candidatus Dadabacteria bacterium
TCCAAGCTTGACGATTACATCAAAATGCTTCTTTTCGATCTGCATGACCGAAAGTCTGCTCTGCCTTACAAGGGAGATACCCTCGAGTCTTCCGTCGTTCTTTATCTGCTTGAGAGATACAGGGTTCTCTAGCGTTTCCACGGGCTTCAGGTCAACCACGACCCATCTTTCGTCTTCCGTCGTGGGATCCTGGTAATATTCCCTTATGACCTCGGATATACCTACCACTTCAAGGCCCTTGTTGCTGTGGTAAAAAAGGACGAGATCCCCCTTTTTCATGCTCTTCAGGTTATTCCTGGCTTGATAGTTTCTAACCCCGTCCCAGTACGTCCAGCCGTCGCGGAGAAACTCCTCCCATGAATATTTAAACGGTTCGGATTTAACAAGCCAGTAGTTCATAGTTCAAGAGCATGAACTTAACCGCTGTTTGAGAGCATATCCAGATCAGGTTACCACCCTGCAAGCTCGCTGGCAGACAAACCGTTGCTTTCCTCGCAATCATCCCCAAGGCTCTGATTGGTGGTGTCGGCCGCATTCCAGAAATTCCTAAGAATAGTCGACAAGCATTCCCAATCCTCCCCTACCCGCTGACCAAGAAACTTCTGCGTGATAACGCGACGATGACCCGGCGAGTCCGTAAAATAAGCCCTGATTTCGTCCTGTCTCGAGCCCGTGTTAAAGTAGTGTTTTATATCAAGACCCCCTCGGAAGACAATCACGTTTTCCGCGTCTATATCGGAGGCATCAGGCGACTCAAGGCTGCCGGTTTGTTCAATCAGTTGCGGGCAAATGCTCAGAAGAGTCTTGTAGCTGACCAAGAAACCGTAGCCGAAGGCCTCTTTCGTTCCGCCGCTGTCTCCCGGCAGTTCTTCTGTCTTCACAGTACTATAATGAGAGAGACTATCCGGATTGGCAGCCCGGTTTATGCCGAAAGAGCAGATCATGCCGGTTCGGTTAGTTATTCCGGGGAAAAACCCGCCTGGCAATCCTCTAAGAAGAGCGGACCACTCAGAGCTGTCTAACTGCGGGAGGCCATATGTCGCTCTGGGCTGTTCACCCAATGGATTGGAATATCCCCTCGGCCCGTATTCCGTAGTTATCGCGACACTGCCGTCGGCATGCGCTTTCGCGATTTCACCGACATACCTGATCGCTCCGCCCACTTCGTTGTCTTCTATAATGGATATGATTCTGTCGAAAACCCCGCCGGCGTAGATTGTCTCACCGTCAATTTCGACCTCGGTGGAATGATATGTGTCCATGAAATCGCGAAAATTTACACGTATGTCCGGATAGGCGGCACTGCAGGAAGTATCGTCTTCGCAGGCCCTGAAAAGAACATCCATCATGCGCGCCGCGTTGTTAAGACCATCCGATATGGGACGTTCGCTCGGATACGTAACCTGTTCAAAAAAGACATTGTGAAGTTCGGGACTGTTTTCTTCGGCGAGCATATAGCTCACAACGACGCCCCCGAATGAATCGGTAAGAAGATTCACAGGTGAGCGGGTAGTTCCGGAAGGCGCAAACTTCGACTCCGATACCTTCATCACGGCCCCATTAACTGTAATTTCCGCGTCATCGTCCGCAAGCAAGCTTATTACGGAGTTTGCATCTCGCGCGTTAAGCTTGGGGTTGATCTTACTGAAGGTATCGTGCTCTTTAAGGCAGGAAATAAATTCCGTACCCGGCGCACACTCCCATTCAGGGGTGATGTTGGTAAGGCTTGACCCGCGGTAATTTATCGCAACCCACAAAGTATGCAACCCTTCGTCGCCACCAAGCAGAGGCACAACTTCAAGGCCCGTTCCACCCTGGATAACAACACCCATACGGTTAACCGTACCGACGCCGGTCTGAGTATCCCTCTCTCGAACGGAAACCCATACATCTATGGATACGCCGTCAGGCGCTTTGTAAGTTCCGGAATACACATCCCCGTAATAGTTAACTCCTTCCAGAATACTCTTATTGGCAGTTGTGAAAGTCAGACTCGTCGCAGTCGCCGGAGAGCCGTCATCTGATGAA
>JAPOQQ010000018.1 GCA_026710625.1 Candidatus Dadabacteria bacterium
ATACCAAATAATGTACCTTGGAGAGAGGACCATGTCTTTAAGTTTGTCTCTTCATCTCAACAAAAAACCACTCGCTTTATGAATTTTGCAAGAAGCTCCTTCTATTAAACATCTTTCAACCAAGGCTTCGCATTCTTGGTAATACTTATCCAGAACGGAACGAAATTTCTCGTTGATGGAACCCTGTTCTAAGGTAATGTTTCCGAAAAAAGAGCCTGGGTATATGGGCTGCTTGAAAAGATCTTGATGAGAAGAAAACGCCCTCTTGTAACAGTTTAGAAACTGTTCAACAGGATTGAGATCGGTTTGCATAATTTCCGACATTTCACGGACCTGGCTGTCGGCAAGTTTTGTAAGAACATTCAATCCCAGCTCTTCTTTGCCCTCGAAATAGTAGTAGAAGTTGCTCTTGGAAACGCCCGCTTTCTTTATGAGCATATCTATGGAAGTTCCATCATACCCATAGAGATGGAAAAGCTCGGTAGCGGCGTCCATAATTTTATCTTTATTGCTCATAACGTTTAATCGTTTCTAGTACTAAAAGTACTAAACCTTTAAAAAAATCCGTTGTCAAATGCGCTTTGGACAAATTGAGAAGTGATTACAATATGATACGGAACGGTCGGTCCTTACCTAGTCCAGCAAGTTCTTCGGGTGAAAAACCCTTTGACTGGAGCAAAGCCTTGAACTTTCTTCCCATGAACTCAGGCATGAAAAGCGTCTTGGCCGCAAGGCGGTCTCCCTGGTTCTGGGGTTTGTCGTATGTCTTGAAAATTTCGAGAATTCCCCAGTCAACAAGGAACTGCCCCTGCGTAGTATATTCGACGGTGCTAAGATCCAGAGTATCCCCAACCCTTATAAGCTCGGAAAAATTGACGTCTGCGGTTATATCCTGTTCTCCAACTCTCATGTAGGGATCGGAGCTCAGTTCATGGCGATAAAAGCACCTGAAAGTACCTTTTCGTCTTCCAGGAGAGTAAAGCTCGGGAGCGAGAGATCCGTAGTCAATACATAGAACAAACCCCTTTTGAAGCGCCTTCCCCACCTCAGCAAGCCACTTCCCCGCCAGCAGACAGGCTTCCGCCTCTTCGCCTTGGACGTATCCTTCAAGATACCGTTTTGAAAAGTCATAAATCCCTTCCGCTTCGGGGTCCCGCAGAATTTCCTCGATCTCCCCGTTTCGAAGGGAAAGAAAAACCTCCCGGATTTCTTCTCCGTCCGACCTAAGCCTGTGAAAGGGCAGGGAATCGAGAAATTCGTTGGCGATCACCACTCCGCCGAAGCCGCCTTTTCCGATTTCCTGCAGATCATCTATCCACCGAACCCTCCCGCGGTGCCCCTTGAGTCCCTCCTTAGCCGCCAGGACCGCCGCCGGACTCGCCTCAACCATCACGTAGTCGGTCTTTGAGTAAAGCCCGGGGTGGTCTCGGCTAAGGGCCTCGAGTATATCAAGGGCAAGCTGGCCGCCAGAGGCCCCGAACTCCACGACGGTGAAACTCTCCCCTTCCAGCAGAAGCGACGCCTCGGCAAGGAAGCGCGAAATAGTCTCCCCGAAAGAGCGGTGAACCGATGGAGCGGTGTAAAAATCGCCTTTTTTTCCGATCCTTGCCTTCCCCGATGAGTAATAGCCGTGCTCCGGGTGAAAAAGGGAAAGTTCGACAAACCTGCGGAAGGAAATCGGGCCGGATTCCCGGATTTCCTCTTTTATTATTTCCAAAAGGGTATGCACTTTTCCTCCGTTGTGGAAAATAGCAGTTCAAAGATAAAATTACACAGGTTTTCCATGCTTTAAAAACAAGCTGAAATCCTTCCTGATTGCCTGAAAAACAAGGCAAAAGAGCACATTACGACCGATAAAAGAAGTTTAGTACTAACTATTAACATTTCACATAGAGCTAAAAGGGACCTTTGCGGGCCGGAAAAAATTATCAAGTAATTTCAGGTAATTAGATCTTTTAAACCACGCTGGATCAAAAGATTCCACAATCTATCAACAGGAAAAAATTGTTTGATATCAAGCAATTACGAAAATCCGGGGCTTTTTAAGGCTCCCGGCACGGTACAACATGCAAAAAGGCACCGAGGGCAGGATCTTGCATTCACTATCAGCTAGGGAATATGGTTGAATCGTGCCTGAAAAACAGCCGGAAACAGGCACCAGTCCGGGGTTTTGCGCCGGTTTACTTGCTTGAGAATCTTTTGCCGATACTGGCAAAGGCGTTGTGGCTGTGAATGCTTTCGTAGTTAAGAACCCTGAGTTCGTAAGAGTCAAAACTGGGGTTGCCGTGGAGTTCCGAAGCTATGTTTCTCACGACATCCTCAACGAAGCACGGCTTGTTGTAGGCGCTCATGGTAACGTGGCGCTCATCTTCCCTTTTTAAAAGCGGGTAAAGCGGGGAAGAGGCCCCTCTTTCCGCAATCCCTATTATTTCCTCAAGGCATATGCCTATCGGATTATTTTCATTCTTTTTTTCGTGCGTGATGGTGATGAAAACCTTCGAACGCTGGTTGTGGGCCCCGTAATCGCTTATCTCCTTGCTGCAGGGACAAAGGGTCTTGACCGGAACCACCACGCTCTGGGTAAGGCGTATGCCCTCAGGGTGCATTTCGCCGTGGTACGTACATTTATAAGGCTGTGGAGATATCTTGCCACTTACCGGAGCATGCCGGTTGAAAAAATAATCAAACTCTATTTTGACGTCGGAATCTTTCGAACTCTGCCTGTCGCAGAGAGCGATCAGGAAAGAAGCCATACTTTTCAAGGAAAAAGCTCCGTTGAAGTCAAGAGCTGTTTCAAGCAGCCGGCTCATGTGAATTCCCTTCTGGTCGGGACCCAGGTTAACGCTCAGGCTCAGGGAAGCCTGAACACTCTGGTCCTTCTCAGAATCGATCTCGCAGCCTTTTATCTTAAGCGGAATCTTGAGGTCGCAGACACCGACTCTGTCTATGGAGATATTCCTGTAGTCCTTTCTCGCCTGTATGTCTTCAATGGGTTTTTCTTCAAATTTCATTTTCAAAGTATTTTCCCCTTTCTTCAATAGAGTAACTGATGCGAATCAAAGGCGGATTCTTTTCGAGACGGGGAAGGATACCACAACGAAAGACCTTTGCAACAAACAGAACCCTCAACGGGGTCTTCAGCGAAGTTTGGGGTTATCCGCGTGCCGTTTCCCGTCCCTCAGTGTTTTCTTTTCAAAGTTCTTTCTCAAAACCTCCGTAAGATCAACTCCCGTCTGGTTCGCTATACATGTTAAGACGAAGAAGACGTCAGCAAGCTCGTCCCCGAGTTCCCGGCGATTCTCATCCCCCTTGAAGCTCTGCTCCCCGTATGTCCTGGACATGATTCTCGCTACCTCTCCCACCTCCTCGACAAGCTGCGCAAGGTTGGTAAGCTCGGAGAAGTACCGCACTCCCACTTCCCTTATCCACTCATCAACTTCCCGCTGATACTCCCTGACCGTTATCTCGCCAGACATAAAACCACCCTCGGCTTCTTAGCGCCCACAACAAACCCTAAAGTTTTTTCCGTCCTCTTAATTCTACCACCCGAACTCTGAGAGAAGCGATTCCCTCATAACTTCGTAACTCCGAGGAACAGAAGACATCGCGTCGCCACCCACTCCGCTTACATAAACAATACCCGCAACGGCGTTGGTAAGAAAAGCGTAATCACTTGATAGAAGCTCCTCAAGGGGAAAATTCCCGCAGACGGGCTCATAGCCAAGTCGACTGGCCGAACGCAAAACGATTTCCCTGGTTACCCCAGGCAAAACAGGGCACTCAGAAGACGGAGTGAAAAGCCTTTTTCCTCTCGCCCAGAAAATATTGTGGCACGAGGTCTCGGCCACCCTGCCATTGGTATCAAGGAAAAGGGCTTCGTCAAAACCCCTCTCGATAGCCTCTCTCTTCGCCACGATGTTTTCTAGATAGTTAAGCGTTTTGTGCGAAAAAAGACTGTTCTGCGGGGGTCTTCTCTCGCCGCAGACCCAGAGAGAGAGGGCATCCGGACTCTGCGCGCGGGGTCTTACGGACACAAGGAGCGAAGCCGCCCGGGGTTTCGAGTGATAAACCGCGTCCCCTTGGGCTAGAAGACATGCTTTTACGTGCAGATCGCCCCCATGGGACGCTCCTGCGGCATCCTCGATCCTGAGTCTCACCTGGGATTCCGGGGGGAACGGGATGCCGAGAAAATCGGCTCCCTTTCTCATTCTCTCAAGATGCATGGAGAGGAAAACTGGCGGGGATCCCTTCCACCTGAAGCTCTCGAAAACCCCTTCTCCGTAAAAAAGAGCGCGGAGCGCGGGCACACCCTCAAGCATTTTTCCGTCGAGAAAGAAAAGTTCTTCCATGTCAGATAATTATAGCATCCGTCGGGACGCAACGGATGTAAGCGCCTTTGCCTTGAGCTCCGTCTCCCCGTATTCCTCGTCCGCTTTCGAATCCCACACGATTCCGCCCCCGAACCAGAAATCCGCGCCCTCGGGGCTGTTCACCCCCGTGCGGATCGCGACGCTCATGGTGAAGTCCCCGCTCGGGGAGAACAGACAGATCGCCCCGCAGTAAGGACCCCTAAGGTGGGGCTCAAGACTGTCTATTATGCGAAGAGCTTCCCTTTTCGGAGCCCCGGTAACGGATCCGGGGGGAAAGGTGCTGGCAATTATCTGAGAGAGCCCGACTCCGGGACGAAGGCGTCCCTCGATTTCGGATTCCATCTGGAAAAGGGTGCTGTAGGGCCTGACGGCGAAAAGTTCCCTCACCCCTATGGAACCGTACCCGCATATTCTCCCGAGGTCGTTTCTCATGAGATCAACTATCATGAGGTTCTCGGCCCGCTCCTTGGGATTGTTTCCGAGCGTCTCGGCAAGTTGTCGGTCGCGGCGGGGGTCGGAATCCCTGCGGACGGTCCCTTTTATGGGTCTCGTGGTAATGCTGTCGCCTCTTTTCTTAAGAAAAAGCTCCATAGAGCCGCTTACAAGCTCAAAACCCGGAAAACCGATAAAGGCGGCGAAGGGAACGGGCTGGGCACGGTAAAAATCCAGAAACCACGAAAGCGGCTCACCCAGAGGCTCGAAGCGGAATTTTCGCGAAAGGTTCACCTGGTAAACGTCTCCCGCCGCTATATGCTCCTTTATCGCCGAAATCTTCCGGGCGTATTCTTCCATCTCAATGTTCGAGCGGGGAAGGGGCCCGGGACCTGTCCTCTCCTGCGGGAGGGCGGAGAGAACTTCCTCCAGGGGGGCTGTGTAAAAGTCATCTTTTTCGTAAAAGTGGAAAAACAGGAAAGGAAGCATCTCTCCCTGCTTTGCATCCGAAGTCGCAACCCCGGGAGTGGTGTAGCTTAAGTAGTCGTAGCTTATGTAGCCAAGAGCGGTGTATCCCTCGGCAGCCAGTTTTTCGACCAAACCGAGAGGATCTTCTGAGAAAGTCTTCTCCCCGGAGCGGGAAACCACTTTGGTTCCGTCGCTCGAGAAGCAGAGAGTGACAGCGGGGTCGCCGAAAATCCCGGCCGTGGCAGAGGAACCCGAATCGAACCATCCTCCGCCCGAGTCTATCAAAAGGGACTTTGGTCTATCAAGCTTCATCGCCTCCTCCCCCTGAGACTCAAAGCCCGGTCGAGCACTGGGGAACGCCCTTACGACGGGGGAGGCGCATCAGCTTTAACCGAGCGGTTAAGGATTTCGGCTATGTCCTGGACGCCGATATCCTCCTCCTTGCCCTTAAAGCGCGCGGCGTCGTCAAACATCGTGTTGCAGAAGTAGCACGCCGTCGCCAGGGTGTCGGGGTTAGTTTCCGCGGCCTCGTCGAAGCGGTTCCAGTTAACCCTGGGAGCCTCTTCCTCCATCCATATCTTTCCGCCCCCGGCTCCGCAGCAGAAACTCTTTGTCCTGTTCCTTTTCATCTCCACGAGATCGATCCCCGGAATGCTTTTCAGTATCTCCCTCGGGGAGTCGTAAACGTTGTTGTAGCGGCCGATGTAGCAGGAATCGTGATATGTTATCTTCTCCTCGATCGGGGAGTCGGGGTTAAGTTTTCCCTCCTGGATGAGCTGCAAGAGAAAGTCCGTGTGGTGGACGACCTCGTAGTGCCCGCCGAACTCCGGATATTCGTTCTTCATGGTGTTGAAGCAGTGGGGGCAGTTAGCGAGAATCTTCTTCACCTTCAATTCGTTAAGCGTCTCGATGTTCTGAACGGCGAGCATCTGGTAGAGGGCCTCCTCTCCGAGCCTTCTTGCGGGATCCCCCGTGCATGTCTCCCCGGGACCCATGACGGCGAAATTGACTCCCGCGATCTTAAGCAGGGTCACTATCGCCTTTGAGACTTCCTGGCCCCTAGGGTCGTAGCCCCCGAAGCATCCCGTCCAGTAAATCACGTCAAATTCGCTTGCGTTCTCGGCCGAGACTCCGAGGATGGGAACTTCCATCTCCGAAAGCCAAGCACCGCGGTCAGCCTCAGGGAATCCCCAGGGATTTCCGTTGTTCTGGAGCTTCTGAAGGGTTCTCGTGGCGGTTCCGCTCATGCGGCCCTCAAGCGTAAGGAACCTTCTCATGTCCATTATCTTGCCCATCTGGTCGATGAAAAGCGGGCACTGCTCAACGCAGGCGTTGCAAGTCGTACACGCCCAGAGCTCCTCGGGCGTCACCCACTCGGTGTCGGGAAGGTCGGGCTGCTCTTCCTGGGGTTTTCCGGCGAGTATGTCCTTCCCCTCGCTTGAGACGTAGTGGCGAAGCTTAACGACGATGTCCCTCGGGGAGAGCACCTTCTCGGTGTTCCACGCCGGGCAGTTGTCCGTGCACCTTCCGCACTCGGTGCAGGTATATGCGTCGAGTATGTCCTTCCAGCTGAAGTCGGCTATCTTCGAGGAGCCGAAGTGGTCAAGATCTTCGGGGATTTCCTCGAAATCAAGCTTCGAGAGCTGCCCGCGGGGTTTCAGGCTCTGGAAAAAAACGTTGAAAATCGCCGTCAGGACGTGACTGTGCTTAGAGTAGGGAAGGTAGTTGAGAAAGGAAAGCACTATGAGTATGTGGAACCACCAGAAAAACTCTTTCCAGAAAAAGGTGCTCCCGGCGCTCATGCCGTCGTAGAGCCCGGAGAATGCATTGGACACCGGCAGCATCGCGGGGCTTGTTTCGGCAAGCGCTATCTTTGCCCCCGTGGTAAGAAAGGCGGTGATCATGAGGCCGAATATAAGACCCAGTATCACGACCGCGTCGGGCCCGTTAACCTCCCTTCTTCTCCCTATGGTGAGCCTGTTTATTATGCCCATGCCTATGGCCACAAGAACCAGGGTCTGCACTATGTCAAGAACCAGCTCGTAGATTCCCCCCAGCAGCCCCGGGAAGAAATGAAATCCGGGAACAACACCGCTTACCAGCATCTCCACCGTCCCCACCGTTATTATGACGAAGCCCCAGAAGATCATGGCGTGCTCTATACCGGCGAAACGGTACTTGAAAAGCCTTCTCTGCCCGAACACGTAGACGATGACCTTTCTTATCCTCTCGGGAATGTTGTCAAGCCTGTTGTCTTCCTTTTTGCCGAGAGTGATGAGGCTTATGAGAAGGCGGATGTTGTAGGCGAAAAAACCGAAGGCCGCCACAAGCAGCAGAAGCATTATTGCGGATTTGGGATTCATCTGGTTTCTCCTGAGCAAGACATGGAAAAAAGCAGAGTAAATTATATTGAATCCGAGGGGGTTAATCAAGCCGGGCGGGGGAAGCAGGTCCTAGCGCCGTTTGAGTGCAAATACACGCCTACCGGGGATAAAGACGTCCCTTTCACAGATACCGAAGAGGCAATACCTGGCTGTGCCCGGCAAAAAACAGATTCCTGTTCCGCTCCGCGCAGAGCGCTTTCTCAGGCAAGGTTAATCTCTACCGGTGCCTGTCCTTCCGCCGCGCCCGCAGACCCAGAGTCAGAAGCTTTTCGCCCGGGCGGCTTTTCCCCGAGGTCGCCAGAAACAGAGCTGCGGCGATAAAAAACAGGTTAAGAGCCGCAAAACCAAGCTCGTTCCCGCTCCCGGCGGCAATCGCGCACCCTCCGCCGCCACCGCTGCCGCCGCCCTCTTCCGACTTAGGATAAATACCGGAGCCGAGAACGTAATCCGTCGTTCCCCCGATGCCGAAGTCTGTCCTTATGAAGTACCCGCGCTTAACCGAGGTGCCGGGGGACCTGCCGGGGATAGGGCTCCCCGCCTCGCAAAACACCTCTTCATCCTCATTATCGCCTTCATTCTCAAGCGGCGTGCCGGGAACAGCTCCTGTCTGTTCACAGACCACCTCGTCGCCCGAAACAACCGGATCATCCCAGAGGTAAGTGAGAAAACCCTCATTTTGTTCTTCTACTATCTCTCGTACCTCTTGGCCGACGTTAAGGTTGTTTTCGTCTATGAGAATCAGGCTCGTATCCTGAAACTGGGGAGTGAGTCCGTTAAAAATCCCGTACTGCTTATCTGTATAGATGATTATGTAGAAATATATGGAGCCCGACTGCCAGGGCGGTTCCCTCCAGCACGGCATAAGCTGAACCATTCTCGCCAGCGGAAGCCTTCCCCGGGAGTGACTAACCTTGGCAAACTCCTCGGTAATGTGCTCGTCTACCGTTTTCAGATAATTCTTCAAACTTTCCTCGTCAACAACCATATCGGCGTTTGTGCGCGTAAATTCTTCTTCTTCTCCGTTGGGGAGGAGGCGTGTTGCAGATTTGCCGAAGTACTCGGGGCCGAGATTAGGACACTGGATCTTGTCAAAGGACACGTCACTCACTTCATGATCAAATCCGCCAACATGTATAAAGGAATCTCCCGCTTCGCCCGTATCCGAATCCTCAACGGCGCAGATATGCCCGCCGCCTCTCCCGGGCCTGTCGTCCTGAACGCAGACCACCTCGTCACCCGCTTCTTCCACCCTTTCCATCAGGCGTCGGAAAACCGGAATGCCTCTCAGGGACGCGCTCAGCGCCCCGGGATGTTTCCCGTGAAAAAGTATGATATCGCCTGATTGAAAAGAATCGCCGGTCACTGCCCCGTCGCCTGATTTGTTAACGGTAATTACGTACGTGTCGCCGTGGCGCCACACTCCGTTATTGTTTCTCATGGCATTTCGGAATTCTATTCGGCCCTCATCACTTGTGACCCGTTGCGCCCGGTGTCTCTTTAGGTGCAGCAGAAAATCCTTCATATCCTCCATATCTCCCGTGCTCGCCTCTTCGGCGTTTATCCCGTCATGCGCAGAAGCGGGCGGGGCAGCGGAAAAAACGATTATACAGAAGAAAAACAGGGTGACTGACGCGACTTTTTTCATGACTTAAAATCCCTCTCTTTTTGCCAGTTAAGATACAAGTTCCAGTTAAACACAGATTTTAATTTTTTGCCAAATTGATAATACCTAGTTGGTGTTAAAAACG
>JAPOQQ010000019.1 GCA_026710625.1 Candidatus Dadabacteria bacterium
AATGATTGCAAAAGTAAGCTGGAAGGCGAAGAACAGAACTTCCGGAATCGTTCCCGAAAGAGTATCGATGCCTACCCCATGTAGAAACGCCTTTGAAAAACCTCCCACAAAGGCATTTACCCCAAGCTCTCCCGCTACCATACCGGTGGTGTCAAAAGCCATGCTGTAGCCGAAAAACGTCCATATAATCGTCACCACAGCGGTAATCGAAAAGCACTGCATCAGCACCGAAAGAACATTCTTTTTGCCGACCAGTCCCCCGTAGAAAAGCGCAAGCCCGGGAATCATCATGAAAAGAACAAGTCCGGTTGAAATCAGTATCCAGGCGGTATCGCCCGTATCAAGCTCGCTCGCCGAAGCGGGATCGGTAAAAGAAAAGAAAGCCAAAACAAAAAAGAAAACCAACAGTGAAAGCGTTTTTTTTGAACTCATCGCACACTCTCCTCCTCTTATTTCCGTGTTCAACCTGCTAAGTATATCATATAATGGGACCGTAAAACGAGACTTCAGAACGCCTCATCAAGCATGCGCAACTGCTCCGGGGAAAGTCTCCATCCCGAGGCCCCACAGTTCTCGACCGTTCTCGCCACCGAATCCGCTTTCGGAATCACGATGACGTTCTCTTGGCAAACACACCAGTTAAGGGCAACCTGGGCCTCCGTCTTCCCGGTCTCAGCCGCTATTTGGGACAAAACACTGCCATGGCGGGACCGGCAGAGCCTTCCGGCGTCAAGGGGGGTGTAGGCCATTACGGTTACGTCGTTATCCAAGCAGTAGGGAAGCAGCTCTTTTTCTATATCTCTTGATCTGAGATTGTAGAGCACCTGGTTTGAAACTATGGGGTAGTTGGGGAAATAGTGCTGAGCCTCGCGCAACTGCCTCGCGGAAAAATTGCTCACCCCGACGTAGCTCACGCATCCGCGGTCAACCAGCTTCTCAAGCGCTCTCATTGTCCCTTCTATCGAATAGACAGGATTCGGCCAGTGTATCTGGTAAAGATCTATGCAGTCCGTGCCAAGCTTCTCAAGACTCGCCTCGCAGGATCTAAGCACGCTGTCGTGGGCGAGATTCCTTCCCGAAACCTTGGTCGCTATAGTGACCTCGTCCCTGAAGGGCCGCACGGCCTCGCCGACTATGTCCTCGGTATAGTACCCCTCGGCGGTGTCTATAAGCGAAGCCCCAAGCTCGATTCCCGTTCTCAGAGGCTCCACTCCCCCCTTGTAGTTCCATGTGCCGAGGCCGATCTCGGGAACGAGAACTTCCGTGTTTCCAAGCTTCTTAAGATTCATCCTGCGAAGTCCTTACGCTTTGCGCCGCGAAGTCACTCGTCCGAGTGGATGAGCTTGTAGATCGCCGGCGCGAAAAAACCTCCGATAGAATTCGCACACAGGTAAATCCATATGGAGGAGGGATCCACGATTCCCATTATGATCATTCCCACCGCCACCGCAGGATTAAAAGCTCCCCCTGAGATGCTCCCGACCGCGTACGCTCCCCCCATAACCGTGAGTCCTATGGCGATGCCGTAATAGGAGTTGCCCTGTGTTGCTTTCGAGGTTGAGACTTCAAGTATCACCAGGCAGAGCGCGAAGGTGAAAAGGGTTTCCGCGATGAGAGCCGGGAGGGGGGATATCTCCATGGGCAGGGTCTCGGGAGCTCCCTTTACAAGCATAACGGCCAAGGCGGCTAAGACGCCCGCAACGACCTGAGTAACCATATAGGGAAAAACGTCACCCGACTTCATTTTTCCCCTGAACCAGAACGCCATCGTCACAGCCGGATTATAGTGCGCTCCCGAAATGTGAGCCCCCGCATAGATCATCGCGGTTAGCACGGCCCCTATGGCCAGAGGAGCGAAAAGTCCAGCACCGGGAACAACAACGACATTCCCTATCGTGAAGACGAGAAAGAAGGTTCCTATGAATTCGACAAAACACTTTTTCATTTAAAACCCTCCGTCAATATGCTTTTTCGTCCGTCGCGCGGAAAATCCCGCAAGTCTGTTACCTCGGAATTCTTTTTCCGTAACCGTCCAGATGAAAGACCTCGTCCGGACTTTTCCTCAACTTCCCGGTAGCGACCCGTCTTTTGTCAAAGTAACCGAACGGAAGCACAGTAAGGACATCGAGCTCTTCCGGCACTCCAAGATATCTTTTAAGCTCTTCCTTCTCTATCCTCCCTATCCAGCAGGACCCGAGACCGTGGCTCCACGCCACTAGAACCATGTTCTGCGCAGCCCTGGTGCCGTCGATCTGATGCCACTTGCTTTGTGGATCCACCAGAAGCACCACCGCGAAAGCCACCTGCACGATGAAGCTGCCGCTTGTGCAGTATTTTCCCATTTCCTGTAGCATTGCGCGGTCCTTTATAAGCACGAATTCCCACGGCTGATTGTTGTGGGCACTCGGCGAGGACCTCCCCGACTCCATAACCTCCATGATGACTTCGTCCGGAACTTCCCCGTCAAGATAACTTCTTACGGAACTAAGCGATTTTACGCACTCGTAAACGTTCATAACCGCCTCCACCTGTGAAATTGATTGAAAGTTAGTATACCGGCTTTGACTATACGGCAGAACAGGGAATAACCACTCTCAACGAGGGCTCCGCTTGCCTATGTCCAGACAAGCTTGGATTTTCCCCTGGTCAAGGAAGCAACCCTCTCTTCAAGGCTCGCGACAACGCCGAGAGGTGCCGTGAAACCGAAGCGGACATCCTCCCCGCGCTCGACGCTCGTTATCGTAACGCCCGATTTCTCAAACAGAACCCGTATGGAATTCTCATGCGCGTAGGAAAAAACAATGTGCCCCGCCCTCACCGGAACGTGCTCTTTAAGCTCAAGCTCCCCCAAGGCCGCCCTCAGGGAATCCGTGTATGCCCTTAGAAGCCCGCCGGGGCCGAGCTTTATCCCTCCGAAATACCGGGTTACCACGACCACTATCTCCCCTATGCCACTGTGTTCCAAAAGAGTCATCATGGGCCGCCCGGCGGTTCCCGAGACCTCCCCGTCGTCGCCGAAACCGATATCCGCTCCCCCCGGGGCGCAGGCCAAAAACGCATAACAGTTATGGCTCGCCGCGGGGTGAAGAGCCCTTACGCTCTCTATGAAATCTTCGGCCTCCCGTCTCGTGCCTGCCCGACTTACAGTGGCTATGAACCTGCTTTTCTTTATAATCCGTTGCGCCGTCGAAACTCCCGCAGGAACTTGGTAAGAAACATCCTCCACGCTATTTACCTCCGCTCGAAAAAAATACCTTATCCCCGACCGTCCGGGCAAAAACCGCTTCCACAGATACAGCGGATTATCTTCCGCGGGTTTTTCACTGTATAATGATTTAGCGGTCGCGCGCCGCCTGAAATTTGCTTTTTATCCGATAGGATCAAGGCTTGGCAGCCGCCTGGCTTTTCGGTCCTGTAAAATATTTCGTCGTATACCGTTGATCAGAAAAACAAGCATCTCCTCCCTTATTTTACGGTACAGGTACTCGTTTCTAACCGGTCTTGTCTCTCTTACGCTGGTGGATATGGCGCAGCTATCGGTTCCCATAGTAATCCAGTGGATAATAGATGAGCTCACCCTGCAGAGCGCAGATTTTTCCCGCATAACCAAGTATTCCCTCTACATACTCGGTCTCGGACTGCTCATGGCGTTTTTTCGCCTCGGCTGGCGGTACTTCATAATGGGCGGGGCGAGGAAAATAGAGTATTCGCTCAGAAACGACTTCTTCGAGCACCTCCAGAAGCTTAACTTCGATTTTTTCTCGGGGAGAAAAGTCGGCGACCTGATGGCGCACACGGTAAACGACATAGAGACCCTCAAGTTCTCCTGCGGCCTGGGGCTGCTGATAGCGTACGACGGGATCTTCCTGTTTTTCTTCATTTTCGCCGCGATGATTTACATTTCTCCCGAGATGGCCTTCTACGCATTCTTGCCGTTTCCAGTGCTTGCCATCTTCATATACAAGTTCGGGAATGTGATAGAAAGGAGATTCCAGCGCTCCCAGGACTCCTTTTCAGAACTCACCGAAAGCGCAAGGAAGCCGGTTTCGGGAATCAAGGTGGTAAAGGCGTTCGGGCTTGAGCAGGCCGAGGAGCGGGATTTCGATCGCGCAAGCGAAGATTACCTTGAAAAAAACGTACACCTGGTGAAAATCCGGGCGACCTTCCAGCCGTTTATATACTTCGTGCCCTCATTAGCGATGGCCCTGTTTCTTTTCTTCGGCGGAGCAGGCGCGATCGGAACCGAAATAACCCTCGGAGAGTTCTCCGCCATACTCATCTACCTAATGATGCTTACCTGGCCGATGATGGCCATGGGATGGGCGATCGATCTTTTAAAAAGAGGAAGTGCTTCAATAAACAGGCTGAACGACATTTTCGCGGTCACGGCAAAAGACGAAACCCGGGCAGGGGAGAAGGACTACGAGCTCAAGGGAGACATAAGGTTCTCCGGAATTTCCTTCTCCTACGGATCAATCCCGGCTCTGCGCAACGTTAACCTGCACATACCCTGCGGTGCGACTCTGGGAATAACGGGGCTCGTGGGCTCCGGGAAGACCACGCTGATGAAGCTGCTCATGAAAATTCACGAGACCGAGTCGGGAGGAATAACGATCGACGGGATCGACATAGGGGGAATATCAAGAAAAAGTCTCCAGGAGACCGTCGTCTATGTGCCGCAGGAAATAACGGTGTTCAGCGGAACGGTTTATGACAATATCACCTTCATAAACCCGGACATAACCCGCGAGCAGGTAGAACAGGCTGCCAAAACGGCGGGGATATATGAACAGATAATGGAGTTTCAGCAGGGATTCGACACCGTGGTGGGAGAGCGGGGACTCAGTCTTTCGGGAGGACAACGACAACGCCTGGCTATAGCGAGGGCCCTGGTGCTCAGACCCGAGGTCCTGATACTTGACGACGTGCTCTCGTCCCTTGATCCACAGACGGAGAGCACCGTGATAACAAATGTAATAGAGGCAATGCGCGGGCGCACGCTGGTGATAATCTCAAACAGAATATCCTCCGTAGTGGGACTCTCGCGGATCGCGGTCATGAAAAACGGACAGATAATCGAGAGCGGGGGGCGCAGGGAACTGGTGGAACGCCGCGGAGTTTACTATGCGCTTGAAAGACTGCAGTCCGCCTAGAGTTTGCAAATGAGTGAATTGGAAAAAACCAGGAAATCAACCTACGATCTCAAGATCCTGAAGTGGATTCTGGGGTTTTTGGCAAAGTACCGCGGTTACTTTGCCCTGTCCCTTATTCTGATGATCGCCTCTGCGGCACTTGAAATCACGGTTCCCTACCTTATCAAAGTCGCGGTCGATGACTATATCTATCCTACATGGAGCAAGGCGAAGGGAGGGGAAGAAACGGAGCGGGCGCTCTCGGGACTCGGGGCGGAATCCACGGTTGCCCTTGCGGACGGAGGATTTCTGGTTGATTTCTCAAAGCTCTCCTCATCGGAAAAAGACAGAATCGAGCGCTTGAGCATTGAGTTCTCCGAGACAAAATATGTCGTGGTCAATCCCGGGGAATTTGAGGGAGATGAAAAGCAGGAGGTCTTGGGAATAATAGCTCAAAACGCCTCCCTGTTTGGGGAAACCGAAGGGGTCGCGTTTCTGGCTCACTCAGACCTCGGGTCACTCGCCAAAGAGGAAGTGTCGATTCTTCGCTCAAAACAGACAAAAAGACTCAAGACCCTCGCTTTATACGTAGTGTTATCGGTGATTGGAATTTTCATCTTCACCTCTTCTTTTACCTACATCCTTCACTACTCGGGCCAGAAAATAATGCACGACATGCGAAGCCACACTCTCTCCCACATACTCTCCCTTCCCCAGCAGTACTTCGACCAAAACCCCGTGGGCAGGATAACCACCCGCGTCACAAACGACGTGAACGCTATAAACGAGATGTACACCTCCGTTCTCATACATTTCATAAAGGACATCATAATCATAATCGGCACCCTGGTAATCATGTTCAAAATGAACGTCGGGCTCACGCTTATAATCGTCGCACTTACGGTGTTTCTTGCTTTCACGGTCTCTATTTTCCGAATGAGGCTCAGGCTGGTGTACAGGGATATCCGAAGAACCATAGGCAAGCTTAACGCCTTTGTCGCCGAAAGTATGAGGGGAATAGTGCTTCTTAAGCTTTACGGAAAAGAGAAAAGGAATTTCGAGAAATTCTGGGAGGTAAACACGGAAAACTACAGGGCCAACATACAGCAGCTCTGGATCTATGTGATTTTCCGCCCTTCAATAGAGTACGTGGGCATAGCAGCGACGGGGATAATCCTGTGGTACGGGGCAATCGGGGTCATGAACCTTGACCTGTCCCTGGGAGCTCTGCTCGCGTTTCTTTACTACGTAAGGATGATATTCAAGCCCATCCAGGAGCTTTCAGAAAAATTCAACGTCTTCCAGTCCGCCGTTGCCGCCTCTGAGAACCTCTATGACACTCTGGCGGAGAAACCCGAGGTAAGCGGATCTCTGGTGCCCGCGACAACCGAGGGTTCTCTTGAGTTCCGGGACGTATGGTTTTCGTATAACGAGCGCGAATGGGTGCTCAAGGACGCATCCTTTACAATAAGACCTGGAGAGAGCACCGCCCTTGTGGGAATCACGGGAGCGGGAAAGACAACCATCGTGAACCTGATCCTTAAATTCTATAAACCCCAGAGAGGGCAGATTCTCTTTAACGGCGTAGACATCGAGGAACTGTCAAACCAGTACCTGCGCTCGAATATAACCGCCATCTTCCAAGACCTGTTTTTGTTCGAAAAGGACGTATCCGACGAGCGGGACGAGCGGGAAGGCCCGGCAGTCGAAACCCGAAAGCTCTCTTCGGGAGAAACCCAGGCCCGATCGATCGAAAAAGCGGTCAGGAAAAACTCGAAACTTCTTATAATGGACGAGGCGACTTCCCACCTGGACGCAGAAACCGAAGAAAGGATACAGAAAGTGATAAGGAGCAATGCGGGTTCTCAGGCAAGGCTCGTGATAACCCACAAGCTCTCAACCCTAAAGAACGTGGATAACGTAATAGTGATCCATAAGGGGGAAGTAGTGGAACAGGGAACTCACGAGGGGCTGATTCAGGACAAAAAAATCTACCACACCCTGTATGAATTTCTGAGAAAGACCGCGGCGGACCCTCTCCCGGGCTCCGGCACATGACACCCGCCCAGCGCCTAAAACACCCCGAGTAGCTTAAGGGCCATAAGCCCGACGGCAACGACAAGTGCCATCCTTATGTATTTTTCGCCGCCCCTTACGGAAACCGTGGCGCCGAACCATCCCCCGACCGAATTTCCCGCAGCAAGACAGATGCCTATGAACCAGCTTATGTTGCCGCTTAGAAAAAATATGAGGATTGCGGGAATCGTGTAGATAAGCACCACAATCACTTTGTGCGCGTTTACCTTGGCAAGGGATGCTCCCATAAGATGGTAGAGAGCCGCCATTATGAAAAGCCCGACGCCGACCTGGATAAAGCCGCCGTAAAAACCTATAAGTACAAGTGCCGGGTAAAGAATCCACCCTCGCCTCTCTCCGTCCCGTCCGCCGAGCAACTTTCCGAAAGAATCAACTTTAAGGAAAAAAGAGGCACAGACGAAGATAAGTACGACGGCCAGGATCTTCTCGAAAAGCTCATCCCCCACCCGTACCGCCGCGAAAGCACCCACAAGAACGCCGGGGAGAGTGAAAACTGCGAGCCTGACGCTGGTTTTTATGTCGGCAACGCCCTCTTTTTTAAAGGAAAGAGTCGCGAAGAAATTCTGAAACAGAATCGCTACCCTGTTTGTTCCGTTTGCGACAGTGGGATCGATCCCAAGGAATATGAGCACCGGAAGAACAATGCTGCTTCCGCCACCCGCCATCACGTTTATTACTCCTGCCAGGACGCCCGTGAAAAAAAGCAGAGCCAAAGAAAGAAGGTCGTATTCGTACATGTTATCCAAGCACCTGATCAGGATAATCGCTCATAGTTTTCCCTAATAACGTTTTCCATTGAAAAAAGTTCGACATCACTCAAGAAATCAAAATGTGATTTTCTTTTGTTCGCAGAAAGTCTGCCTTTGTTTTCAAGGCAAATCCGGATAAACAAATCTATCAGGCGGTCGGGCATATCGATAACATCCTGAAGCGCCTTTTTAGTACTGTCGTAGTTTGCAAGGAAATCCAACTCCTCTACAAGTTCGCTCTCAATGGTTTGAATGACAAAATCATACAAAGCTTCCGCTTGTGCCGTCATATCAATGTAACGATACCAGTCAGCAGTATCGTTGTGGACGGTCATCCGGGCAAGCTCATCCAAACTGTATTCCACAAGTCGGTTCAAGGGAAGTGAAAACGCCTCTAAAGAATCATTGTAGCCTTCCGGATTGTTAAGCATTACCGCAGATACGGGAAACATCAGACCTTCCGGAACCATTCCTCGAATGGAGAGAATGTTGTGGATCAGAAACCGGTGGATTCGACCGTTGCCATCTTCAAACGGATGGATAAAAACGAAACCGTAGGCTACTACAGCAGCGTGAACAATAGCTGAGACACCGCCGGTCATCATAAATCGATGAGAAGTCAGGAGCCCCCGCATTAGATCAGAAAGATCTTCCGGCTTGGGACACACATAATGAATTAATTCTTTCTGGTAGGAAATCGTCTGGCCTACATAGTTCTGAACCGTTCGATAGTCTTTGTTCATGAAACGTGGATCGACAATTCGATTCTGCAGGCCGATTAACGACTTCTTGTCGCAGAAATCCTGCCGCCGCGCCATCTCCAAAGACACTATGAATTTTTCAGTCCGTGACGCGTCGGGTTTAATGTTTTCTATTTCAAAAGAAGATTTGGTTTCTTTGCTGTAGAGATAACTTAACGCTCTTCTAAGTAGTTGCGGAGGGTACGATTCGACTATCTTCTCGCATCTCTCTCGAAAATCGGTCTGATCCATTTCTCCAAGCTTCTCCGTTTTCCTGACAATAGGACAAAACTCCCTTGTTCCAAGCAAATTGTTGATAATGCGGTGTCTTTGAGATTTTTCACCCCGAGGGAGAGTGTAATAAATGTCCGGTTCAAGCACCTCCAGATAATTCCCCCTGGATAAATCTTCAATAGGGAGCCTGCGGCCAGTTAAAAATTCGTAAAAAAACCAGATGCGACGAGCATACTTCCCCGTTGGCTTGGATTTGATGTAATCGACAAGCTCATCTTCCGCAACAGCATCGAAAATAACCTTTAAAGAGCTCAGGCTTACGCCGTCATATTTCAAGGCAAATTCCAGATGGTCCCCTATTCTTTCACCGGGCCAGTATTGAAGAGAATAAATATCTTCAATACTACCACCCTGTACTTTCTGTTGCCGACCACCTGTTGCCGCAACAAAGGAACTGTGTGGGTCAGGCATTGCGGTCAATCCGAATCTGCTCAGGAGCCAAGCGTAGCCTGCGGGCCGTATTTTCGAAACATTTGTTTTCATGAACTAATCTAATAAAATCGTTATTTTCCTCATAATATAATTAAAAACTAGCTTTTGTAAAATAAATAATTATAAATTTGCTTATTTCCAACAAAATAATTATAGATTCGAAAATTCTAATAAACCTTTTAATTTCTCCAGCATTTCAAAAAAAATGATTATAAAACTAAAAAGACAATTAAAAAACACCGTCTCTCGAATAAAACAGTTAAGAACTTCGGTTTCCCTCATCGAAAAATCGCATTTAGAAGCCACCTCATCTTCTTTTATTCTCCGCCCTTGGGAGTTATCGTATTCGCATGAGCAGCTTTAAAGTCGCCCTTGTCCAGGCCTGTGTGGGTAAAAACAGAGAAGAAAACTTAAAAGAAGCATTATCAAATATAGAAGAGGCTTCTACCCTCGGAGCAGACATAGTCTGTCTTCCTGAACTTTTTCTCACTAGATATTTCTGCCAGTCCGAGGACACAGGCTGTTTTGATCTCGCTGAACCCATACCCGGCCCCACCACGGACAGATTCTGCGAAGAAGCAAAAAAAAGAGGGGTTTTCATCGTGTGTCCGCTTTTTGAGAAAAGGGCCTCCGGTGTGTATCACAACTCCCTTGTCCTTATCGATCCCGCGGGAGAGATTTCCGGCATTTACAGAAAGATGCACATACCGGATGACCCGGGTTATTTCGAGAAATTCTATTTTACTCCCGGAGACACGGGATTTTCCTGCTTTGAAACCGGCTTTGCGAAGATAGGCACACTTATCTGCTGGGACCAATGGTATCCCGAAGCGGCACGTATAGCCTCGCTCAAGGGAGCGGACATTATCTTCTATCCGACCGCCATAGGTTGGCACACGAACGAGGATGAACACTCGAAAAATATCCAGCTTGAAGCATGGAAAACTGTTCAGCGCGCTCACGCGATCTCAAACGGAATCTATGTCGCGGCTGTGAACAGGGTGGGTTTCGAGGAATCGGGAGAAAACGGCGGAGGAATAGATTTCTGGGGAAACTCCTTTGTGTGCGACCCCCAAGGAGAAGTGATTTGCGAAGCTTCCGGCAAGAAAGAGGAAATCATACTGGCCGACATCGACCTTAGAAAGCTTGAGGAAACCAGAAGGAACTGGCCCTTTCTTCGGGACCGAAGAATTGACGCCTACTCCGAGCTTCGGCAAAGGTTTATCGATAATGATTCCGGCACCTGAAATTGAGTGCTCTCGGGCGGTTCGCTACAGGCTCCCGGCTGAGTGGAAACCTCACAGCGCCACGTGGCTTGTGTGGCCCCAGAACGTAAGCGACTGGCCGGGAAAATTCTCGGGGATCAGGCAGGTTTACCGCGAAATCATAAGCCACCTCTCAGAATCGGAGAAAGTAAGAATAGTAATTAACCCCGGGGGAGCGCGAAAGCGGGCCGAGGGCTTTCTCAGAGAAGGGTCAACTGATCTTGCCAATGTAGAATTCTACGAGTGCCCCACAGACAGATCCTGGATACGGGATTCTGGTCCCTTCTTCGTAAGAGATGATTCCGGGGGGCTGAACGTCCTTGATTTCGGGTTTAGTGGATGGGCTAAGTACCCAGACTGGGAAAACGACGACTTGGTTCCGGGATTCGTAGCCGAGACCCTTCGTCTCGACTTGGAGACCCCTGCACATCTTGGAAAGAAAATCATTCTTGAGGGCGGGAGCATTGACGTAAATGGAGAGGGTTCCCTAATCACAACTAAGCAGTGCCTTCTAAGCGCGGACAAACAAGCAAGGAATCCTTCTTTCGAGAAAAACGACTACGAGGCGGTGTTCTCCGAGTATTTCGGCGCAACGAACATTCTCTGGCTTAACGGAGGAGTAGAAGGAGATGATACAAACGGGCATGTCGACAATATATGCAGGTTTACGGACCCTCGCACGGTTGCCTTATGCATTGAGAACAACGCTGAAGACCCGAATTGCCACCCGCTTCGTGAAAACCTTGAGATACTCCAGGACCTAAGGCTCGAGGACGGAGGAAAAATTGATATCGTCCCCCTACCAATGCCCTCACCGCTTTTTTTTGAAGGCGAGAGGCTTCCGGCAACTTACGCCAATTTCTACGTCTCAAACGAAAAAGTCCTCGTCCCCATCTATAACGATCCGAAAGACCGCGAGGCGCTAGGTATACTGTCGGAGCTTTTTCCCGCAAGACATGTAGTGGGAATTGACTGCGTCGACCTTGTGTGGGGATTTGGAGCTATACACTGCATGACAAAGGAAGAGCCTCTTCGCTGACCGCGCAAACTCAGACCGAGTTCATCACTACGAAACCAGATTAACCCCTTCGTATTCAAGAATGGCCCTTTTCACCTCAAGCCCCCAGCGGTAGCCGTGAAGATCCCCCGCCTTTCCTATAATACGGTGGCAAGGCACCAAATAAGCAACCGGATTCCCCGCCACGGCATTTGAGACGGCCCTTACGGCAGTAGGGACTCCTGCGGACTCCGCAAGTTCTGAATAGGACAAGGTTTCACCCTCCCGGACCTCCATCAGCTTTTCCCATACCTTGAGCTGAAACCGTGTTCCAAGGAGCAGTATCGCCGGCGGCCGTCTTCCCGGGGAAAACAGCAAGTTCCGCAATACTTCGGCCGTCTTTTTGTCATCCCTTCGATTCTTCGGATTCTGCCATACCTTCCTGAATTCTTCCAAGTGGGTCTCAGTGTCGGTGCGGAAAAAACTCATATGACATATAGCTTCTTCGCAGATCCCGATAAGACATTTTCCAAACGGGGTGCCATGAATTCCGTAGACAAGGCGCATCCCGGACCTGGCTTCTCTCTTTCTCCCGGAGGAGATCTCTTTTGTGTTAACCACAATATCCCGCCATAAGTGATTAGGTGGGCTTTTCAAGACTTCATTACCCTGGGTTTTCGCATTTATTGACTGCAAGGCAAAACTACCTCTTTCCGAAAATCGATCTCGCTATTATCATCTTGTGTATCTCGTTTGTGCCTTCGTATATCTCCCCCACCTTGGAATCCCTGTAAATCTCCTCAACCTTGTAAGTGGAAGAGTCGTGGGCAAGTTCCACCATAAGCCCGAGACCTCCGAATATCTGAACGGCGTCGCGGGCCATGGTAACGCTTATCTCCGAGCCGTAGTACTTGGCGGCGGATGTCTCGAAAGTCGGGAAAGGATCCCCATTGTCAAGGCAGAGCGCAGCCTTTAGATACAGGTTCCTGGCGTTTTCTATCTCAACGGCCCTCTGCGCCAGCAAAAACTGCCAGTACTGAAAATCGGCTATCTTTTTCCCGAAAGCCTCCCTCTCGTTCATGAACTCCACGCACTCATCAAACGCCGACTGCGCCATCCCCACCCCGCTTGCCCCGATTCCCGTCCTTCCGTAAAGAAGGGAATTAACGGCGACCCGAAGGCCATCTCCTTCTTTTCCTATCAGGTTCTCCCGGGGCACCTCCACGTCTTCAAGGTATATGTCGTAGGTAAGCTCTCCCCTGTTTCCGAGCTTTTTATCCGGGGCGCTCACGGAACAGCCCGGCGAATCAAGATCAACCACTATCATTATGGACTTGTCCCCCGCTGAGGCCAGCAGGGTCACAAAGTCAGCCACCCCGGCGTTGGTTATGTAGCGTTTGCGGCCGTTTATAATGTATTTTTTGCCCTTCTTGCGGGCTTTCGTTACAAGGGACTCGGTCCTTACGTCAGAACCCGACTGGGGCTCCGTCATCGCAAATGACCCCACCGAGGTTCCTTCGAGAGCCGCAGCAAGATACTTTTCCTTTATGTGGGGCGACCCCATAGCCAAGGTTTTTCCAGAGAGCAGAAAGTGAGCGTTTATCGTTCCCGCGACGCTCGCGCTTATGTAGGCGAGCTCCTCCGCCATGACTGCCGCTGCGCAGGCGGGGTAGGAAAGACCCAGTCCCCCATCCTTTTTTGAAAACGGAATCCGGAAAAGCCCCTCTGCGGCCATTTTCCTGAAAAGCTTGTGGGGAAAGTTCTCGTTTCTCTCGCTTTTCTCTCCTATGTCTCGGGCAAGAGGAAGAACCTCTTTTTCGGCAAAGCCCCTCACCTTTTGCCTGATTTCCCTCGTTTCCTCGGGGAAAAGGTGCTCCTTGTAAAGTTTTGTCTGCATTCTTGGGGGCAACTTTCGCATTTTGCTAACTCCCGTAGTTAAGGATTGTACTTCTGCAAAGGCAGGCATATGTCTTCCAAACAGTTTAACCAACTTATCAGATGACCGTTAAGAGTGTCTCAGTAGAGGCCTTTGCGATGCGGCGATTTTCAGGATTTGGCTTCCGCAGCGAAAACGGGAGGAACTCTGACTTCCGGGGGACTTGCGGCGAGGAGTTCCGGTCAGGTTCCGGCATGAGCGAAAAAACCAGCCTGCGCCAGCCTGTCCCTGTTCCGCCGTTTGTTTCCAGGCGGGGCGGAAATTCTCAGCCCCGGGCTCTTGTTCTGCCCAGCGCCGCAAAGACAAGAAGAGCGAGGAGAAACAAGCTGAACGCGGAAGAATTATCTTCGGGGCGCAGGGCGCAGCCTCCGCCCCCGGAACTTGTTATCATTATCTCCCTGAGCCTTTTAAGCTCGGAAACGCTCTCCGGAATCTCTGCTCCGGTGAGATCAAGCTCCGTCACTCTTCCATCATCATCCGTCGTGACTCCCTCGTGCCAGTCCTCGAAGTTATAGGGGTCCCCATAGTTCTCAAACCACTCG
>JAPOQQ010000020.1 GCA_026710625.1 Candidatus Dadabacteria bacterium
ATACTTGTCGCATCAGGTATCGGCCAGGCCGACTGGCGCGTCACTCTTGCCTGCGTCCTGATCACCGGGGGCGCCGTGGTGGCCGCAAAGGATCTGCTGTTCGCGCCAGCGCGCCAGGAAAGACAGAAAAAAGAATGACAGCGGAAACTATATTTTGGCGTCCAATTTACGATTTTGCGAGCGTCCAATCCGCGGTTTCGCAGGGCTGAGCAGCGACTTTCACGCAAGCCGAACCTGTAAACACTCTTTTTCATAACCGCCCCTGACCGTTATGAACTCTCTCGGGCGAGAGGAGAGAAAAACGGACAGTCAAAAAATTCCTTGCGCTTAAGCGCCGGACGCGCGGTTTTAACGAACATCCCGCAGGAGCCGTCCGGCGGAAACCGCGCGGATCCGCTTATCCAGCGCGAAGCTCTCCGCGCCCGCGTGGATAACGTCAATTCTGTCCAGCTTCAGGTCGCGCAGCGCCGAACGCATTGAGCGGGTTATGACGGGCGCCGTCGTGCGTTTTATCTCGAAGCCGCGGAGACGCCCGCCATTGTGTACGACAAGGTCAATCTCCGCCCCGGAATGAGTTGCCCAGAAATAGCACTGCCGGTCCTCGACTCCGAGCGTCTGAATCAGGTTCTCGACGATAAACCCTTCCCAGGACGCCCCGACCTTGGGGTGCCGTTCAAGCTCGGCGTGAGTGGACACGCTGAGGAGACGGTGAAGTATTCCCGAATCGCGTATGTAAATTTTCGGCGATTTTACCTGGCGCTTGCCGATGTTGGCGCTCCACGGCTTCAGGCTTCGCACCATGAATGTCGCCTCAAGCGTGTCGAGATAGCGACGCACGGCGTGCTGCGAAACGCCGAACGCGCGAGCGAGCTCCGAGCCGTTCCAGACTTGCGCATGGTAGTGGGCAAGCATAGACCAGAATCTCTCAAGCGTCGCGCCAGGTATCCTGATTCCGAGCCGGGGCATGTCCCTTTCAAGGAAATCCCGGATAAAAAACCCCCTCCACTCGTAGCTTTGCCTGTGACTGCGCGAGGTGAACGAACGGGGGAAACCGCCTCGAAGCCAGAGAAGATCGGCTTTGCTTTCGGCAACTTCGGACAGCCGGAACCCGGGAAGTTCGTAGTAGGCGATCCTCCCGGCCAGGGTTTCCGAACTCTGGCGCAGGAGTTCCGGAGACGCGCTGCCGAGAACGAGGAAGCGGGCGGGCCGACGCGGCCGGTCGGAAAGCACGCGGAGAGTGGGAAAAAGATCAGGACGCCTCTGTACTTCATCCAGTACCACCAGGCCGCGCAGCGGGGACAGCGCGAGCAGGGGGTCGGCAAGGCGCGAGAGGTCAGCGGTGGATTCAAGGTCAAAAAAATGAGTCAGAGTCTTCCGGGACCGGGCAAGCTCGCGTGCCAGGGTCGTCTTGCCCACCTGCCGGGCTCCCAGCAGGGCGACGACGGGATTATGGGAAAGCAGTCTGTTCAACTCTCTCAGGTGTGCGGAACGCTTAATCATCAGGCAAGAATATACCATGAAAATTGGAAGTCTGCCATCCAAATTTCATGGTAAGCCGATCCTTCCCGATTATGAAAACCCGCAACTTCCCCGTCCGATCGGTAATGCCCTCAGTCATCATGACCTGATCTTTTCACGGCTAATTGCAACTTTATACAGAGACTAATTGTCAAGTCTAAGCATGATCATTTATCATGATCAACAGTTTCTACGGAATTTTTAATGTTATAACAGACAGTTACAGGATATGGCCAGTTGTCAGGTTTGAGGGTGGCTGATTGTCAGTTTTACGTAAACACATAATAGATGTCTCCATTCCAAGCGACAAAGCGAGAGCAGTTCCGCACGGGACGCGAATCATCAAGCCTCCTGTCTGCAGCGGAAAAATACTTGATGCGGGCAGGATTTCAGCGTCGGCTCAACTGACCGAGAGCGTCGCCAATCAGCTTGATATTGCTTCTGCTGACGCCGTGCCCTCGCGCGAGCGCCTTCCACTCCGAAAGAGCGCGCCGCGTACGCTCAATTATATTCTCGACCGTTTTATCGTTGAGTTTGGCTTTCTGTCCAAGAGACCTCAGATGCGCGGACGCGGGATTTCTGCCCTCACCAAGCACCGTCGTGCTCTGCTGGCCCCCCGGACCGGAAGAAAACGTGATGTCGTAGGCCGGGGACAGTTTCCACTCGCTTTCGGAATCCATGATGAACGAGAAGTTTTTCGCGTGGTCGTCGCGGTTGTGCGACATGACGTTAAAAACGGCGTGGCGGTACATTTTTTCGACTTCTCTCATGTCGCGGGTCATTATCTCCGTTAACGCAAGCAGGTCTTGATAATCAAGGGAAGGGATACGAAAGTCGGAATGAAGCAGGCCGCCTGCCGTGTGGACATGGAGCCGTGTCGTCCCGCCTTCCGATTCGGCTCGGTCAAACCGCCTGGCGGCGAAATACCCCGCGGCGTTGCTTGCCGGGAAAAGGTGCGTTTCACTCATCAGTACCCCCGCTTCTCTAGCCATAAGCGAGTAGACGTATTCGATGGCGCCGGCATCACTGCCGTCCTGAGCGTTTGGGAACTTCACAAGCCAGGGAGCGTAGCCCCCGCGGGTCTCGCCGTCTTCGCAGTAGACGACATGGCTGCCGGTCTGACTGACGCTGATCATCGCCTTTGGGCGCGCTCCCGCGGAAGACCCGTTCAAGGCTACAAGCTCTTCAAGCACATCCTCGGCCGAACCTCCGAGAACCTGCCGCGTTTTCAGCGCGAGATCATCAATATCGAGAGCGCCGGAATGTTTTCGGCGGCCGAGGTCAGGCTCGTAGACAAGCGCTCCCATGCCTCCGCGTCCGACATGGGCGAGCCTGTCAAGAGGAGTAAGGCGACCGGGCTCCACGCCTTTTGATCTTGCGAAGCGGTCAAGCAGCAGGCGTCCCCACCCGTCGGGAAGGCTGTCATAGAAGACCCCGGGAAGACCTTCGAACAGTCCGGGATCAAACGCGATAAGTCCGGGCTTGTGCGGAAGACGCAGCGGCGAGATATTAAGGCTGCGGGGAAACATCGGAGCGTACTCGAAATAGATTCCGCCCTGCGCGGAACGGGCAAGCGTTCCAACCCGGAGCGGGTCCCGCCCGAAATCAAGGCTTACGGTTATCTCGGAAACGGGAGAGTAATTCATTCGCGCCACCCTTTTTTGCGGGACGGCTTTTTCCTTTCCGACTCGAGCACTTCATCGATGGATGAATACGCGGGGGCGGGCAGCTCGGTCGCCTTCACCACGCCCTCAAGCGCGTCGAGAACCATGGCGAGCTTAAGGAACGACTCAAGTGAGATAATTCCTTTCTGCTCGAATTTCCGCAGGGTCGCGAGGCTCACCCCCGAGCGTTTTGCCAGACCCTGCTGCGTGAGCCCCGTGGCGAGGCGTCGGCCGCGCATGTTCCCGGCGATTGCTTCTTGCGCTTTTGAAAGTGTAAGAAATAATACCATAATATTAAAATAAACTTTATTTAGTCTCAGCTAATATTATAGTGTTAATTCTATGGTTTTCAAGTGCCGGTTTTATAAGAGACACCTGCGCTACATCGGGGTTCCGTAACGAGCGCAGGGCCGACAAAGGACGGGAGGTCAGCGATGGATCCAGGGTCAAAAATGATTCGGGCCCTTTCGGGACCGGGCAGGCGGCCGGATTACGGAAAATGAAATATGCCGAACTCTCTTGAATATGCGCAATGCCTGATCATCGGGCGGGAACACACACCCGTCAGTTTTCAAGAGAAAGTATCGAGCCTTCCCGCTTTCCGAAAATCTGACACGCCGTCGTCTACCGCCAGAGAGCGGAGAAGGGAACCGCCAGAAACCTGTCGCCGAAAGGAACCACGTCCTCTCCCGCGTACAGCACGACGCCGCAGACAAAATCGTCCTTCGCAAGGTTCCGAAGCACCTCCATCCCCTTGAAATCGGAGGAGACGACCCGCTTCGAAGCCTTTACCTCGATACCGGCAACCGAACCGTCCGGGCGCTCCAGGACGAAATCCACCTCCTTGCCGTCGGCGGTACGAAAATGAAAAAGATCCGCCCGCGTATCGGAGAAGGAAAGCAGCTTTCGAAGCTCGGAGGCAACGAAGTTCTCGACCGCATGACCGTAAAAATCGCTCCATCGTGCGCTCGGACCCTCAAAGTCGCGGTCAAGCAGATGGCAAAGCAGAAGGGTATCGACGATATAGCCCTTGGAGGATTTCACAAGTCGTTTTCCGACGTTCCGGTACCACGGCCCGACGTCAAAGCTGAGAAACATGGCCTGGAGGATGCCGCGATAGCTTTTGCTGGTAACGGGGTTAAGCCCCACATCGCGCGCGATCTCGGCATCGTTCATGAGCTTGCCGGCGCGGGCCGCCAGAACCCGAAGCAGTCTCGGCAGAGTGCCGATTTTTTCAAGCTCGGCAACTGTGCGCACATCGCGCTGCAGTATGGTTGTAAGATAGCCGTCAAACCACTCCTCCCGCTCGCGCGCGGGTTTTCCCGATATCTCGGGAAACGTGGCAGACTCAATGGCTTCACTGAGCGCGGGTCCTTTTCCCAAGTCGGCAAAATCGGCCGAAAAAAGCCTCTCCGGAAAATCTCCCTCCGCAGAAAAGACCTCGCAGGCTGAAAACGGGTAAAGAGTTCTTACGCTCATGCGTCCGACAAGAGAATCGGAGAGCTTCGGCAAAACCATTATATTCGCCGAACCCGTAAGCAGGAACATGCCGTTGCCCCGCCTCTTATCCCCGAGACGCGCTTCGTCGACGGCAATCTTGAGGGCGCGGAACAGGTCGGGAACCAGCTGGACCTCGTCAATAATCACCGGCCCACTTCGTCGGCCGAGAAAACTCTCCGGAGAGGCGTAGGCGGCCTCCATATGAGTAACGTTATCAAAAGATACGTACTCGGCTGGATACTCGTTGCGGGCAAGCTCCCGCACAAGCGTGGTCTTGCCCGACTGGCGCGGGCCGTTGAGAAACACCACGGGGTTCCGTTTCAAGGAGAGCAAAACCCTCCCGGATAATTTACGTGTTCTGTACTTCATACCTTTTTCTTCCGATATATAAATCTAGCCTTTATGATTTCTAAAAGCAAGCTTTATTTTTACAAAATTCATTCGTTACGTTTGAACAGGTCTTTCTTCGCTCTTGTCCCGTAACCGAGATGATTGGACGAAGAATCTTTCGTTTACTGTCGGGAGAGGACCCAGCTATTTTCCCCTGTCGGCATCGCTAAAAAAGCACGAAAGCGCAAGATTCAAAATCCGGTTTTAAATTCGTAAATCGATATTCAGATGATAACGCGTGGACTTGCGCTCACCAGTTCTTGCAAGCGCACCTTTAGCGACCAGATCCGAAAGATCCCGAGTGGCGGTCGGACGCGTGGCCTTCGTGATGCTTATATAATTCTCCGCGCTGAGACCCCCGGTAAAACCCTCAGGGCCCTCCTCAAACATCCGAAGCAGGCATTTTTCCTGCCGCGGATTCATTCTTCCCCGCATACGCTCAAGCAACTTGGCCTTTTCTATAAGAAATTCCACGTAGGTCCGCGTATACGAAAGCGCATCTAGCACGGTACGGGCAAAATAGCAGAGCCAATTGGTTATCTCGTTTTTCGTGTTCGCCTCCCCGAGAGCCCCGTAGTAAGCTTTCCTGTTCCTGCTGATCACGGTAGCAAGCGCAATCAGCGTAGGGTGGCCGAGGGACTGGGCAAGCGCTTTTTCGGACACCGCACGGCCTATGCGACCGTTTCCATCCTCAAACGGGTGAATGCACTCGAAATAAAGATGCGCGGTGCCGGCGCGGGTAAGTGCCGGAAGCGGCGCCGCGGCACCTGGAGCACTTCGGTTAAACCAGCGGACAAATTCGTCCATCTCCCGCTTTACTCTCTCTGGCGGAGGCGCTTCGAAATTAATCCTGCGTCTGTGAAGAGGCCCCGAGACCACCGCAACCCCGTGCTCACGGTAACAACCTACGCACTTTAGGTCAGTGCGCCCGAGCGTGAGCATCTTGTGCCAACGGTAAAGCGTTTCGTGGGAAAGCGTATCTTCGCAGGTGCTGTAAAGGTCGACCATGAGATCAGTGATCCCAGCTTCGGCGGGACTTACTTTCCGGTCGTCTGTCTGCAGGCCGAAATGCTGTCGAAGAGATGACTGCAAACTTTCGCGGTCAAGATACTCTCCCTCGATTTCAGAAGTCTTAAGGGCTTCGTCGCCTATAATCTCCATCCTGAGCCGAGCCCGCTCATGTTCGCCAAGATGCCTGTAAGCCCCGAAAAGCAGGCCCGTCCCGCGCAGAAAATCATGCTCCGAACCCTCGAGAAGTTCTGGCTCGCAGGTAAAATCAGGCCACTCGGGCTGTTGCCAGTTCCATCGCATGAGGTATAAGCATACCATTTATAAATCATTTTGCACCCCTTTTGTGATTAATAAGGTGCCGTTAAAATGGAGAATCCAGTATGGGAAAATCATGGAAGGAAAATATTCCCCGGGCGAGACGGCAGCGACTCCGCCTGAAGTCGGACTCCTCCCGTTTATGAATTCGGAAAGCCTCTATCTGCATTTCGTATCAAAAAACCGCCAACTCACCCGCCCTTAACAATATTTGCCTTATCCCTTGTCCAAAGCAAATGAGCGTATATATTTCAGAATAGATGAACGAACTGCTCGAAAGCTTCATAAAACACCTCTCTGACGAAAGAAACTACTCGGAACACACCGTAAAGGCCTACAGGGGCGATCTTGAGAATTTCCGCGATTTTCTCTTAAAAGAAGAGAAAAAATTCGAGGACGCAGACGTCGCAACCATAAACGCGTACATCTCAACTCTCTACGGAAAGAATTCCCCGGCCTCGGTCGAGAGAAAGGTATCGTCGATAAGATCCTTTTTCTCGTATCTGGTAAGAAAAGGCCTCGCAACGCAAAATCCCGCAAAACTCGTTCGCACCCCGAAAAAGGAAAAGCACCTTCCCGTATTTTTAAGCGTGGATGAGGTATTCAATCTGGTCGACGTAAAGGAGGCAGAGAAAAGCCCGCTTCGCGTTAGGGACAGGGCGATTCTAGAGCTTCTTTACTCAAGCGGACTCCGCGTGAGCGAACTCGCCGGAGCCACCCTAGTCGATCTCAGCATTGGAGAGGCGATAATAAGGGTGCGCGGCAAGGGAAACAAGGAGAGGATAGTTCCCGTGGGATCAAAGGCGCTTTCAGCTCTCGGGGAATATCTTGACATAAGGGGAGCTCTGAAACCCGTATCCGACCATATATTCCTTAACTCCAGAGGAGGCGGAATAACCACGAGAAGCCTAGCGCGGATAATAAAGAAGTACGGCCTTGTATCGGGGATATCGAAAAACGTGAGTCCCCATGTGCTGAGACACTCGTTTGCCACCCACCTGCTTGCGGGGGGCGCGGACCTTCGGGCAATACAGGAAATGCTCGGCCACGCAAGTCTCTCGACTACCCAGAGGTACACCCATCTCTCGGTCGAGCGGATAATGGAAGTGTACGACAAGACCCACCCGAACGCCTAGGAGCATCGGAAGGAAAAAGATTATGAGCCAGTTTCACGGAACCACAATACTCTGCGTCAAAAAAGACGGCCGGGTGGCTTTAGGGGGCGACGGCCAGGTGACCATGGGAGCCACCGCGGTAAAGCATAACGCGAACAAGATAAGGAAGATGTACGGCGGGAAGATCTGCGCAGGATTCGCGGGTTCAACCGCAGACGCCATGACGCTTTTTGACAAGTTCGAGGGAAAGCTAGAGGAATTCCGGGGAAGCCTCAAGCGAGCAGCAGTTGAGCTCGCGAAGGAATGGAGAACCGACAGGATCCTGAGAAGACTCGAAGCCTTGCTTATAGTAGCCAACGCGGAGACCATGCTCATAATCTCTGGAAGCGGAGACGTAATAGAGCCTGACGATAGCGTGATAGCCATAGGTTCGGGAGGCCCCTTCGCCCAGGCATCCGCTCTAGCACTTGCTAAGCACTCAGAACTCTCCGCCCCGGAGATAGTCAAGCGCTCACTTGAGATCGCGGCCGGAATCTGCATTTACACAAACAGCCACATATCAATAGAGGAAATAGGTTAATGTCCCAGGAATCCTACCTCACCCCGAGAGAAATAGTATCTGAGCTTGACAAGTACATAGTCGGGCAGAACATGGCCAAAAGGGCCGTCGGCGTCGCGCTTAGAAACAGGTGGAGAAGGCAGAAGGTATCGCCCGAGCTTCGGGATGAGATCTCTCCAAAGAACATCCTTATGATGGGACCCACCGGGGTGGGAAAAACCGAGATAGCCAGGCGTTTGGCGAAACTCGCCCAAGCCCCCTTCGTAAAGGTCGAGGCGTCTAAGTTCACCGAGGTCGGCTACGTGGGGCGTGACGTAGAGTCGATGATACGGGATCTCACGGAGATAGCCGTCAACATGGTAACCGAGGAGGAGACCCTTTCCGTTAACACGAGGGCCAGGGAGCTTGCCGAGGACAAGCTCATTGACCTGCTCGTCCCAACGCGCCCCGTCACCGAGGCGGAAGTAGACATGGACGAGGCCAAAAGAAAAATGAGCGAGACCAAGAAGAAAATGAGAAAGCTTCTTTGGGACGGAAAACTTGACGACAGAGAGGTCGAGATAGAGATAACGGCGAGGTCCCTTCCCATACAGGTCTTCAGCCAGGCAGGGGTGGAGGAAATGGACCCCGGCATCTCCGAGATGATCGGAAGCCTCATGCCCAAAAAATCCAAGGTAAGAAAGGTAAAGGTGCCCGAAGCCCTGGACATCCTCACGGAGGAGGAAGCCCGCAGGCTGATAGACATGGACAAGGTAACACAGCTCGCCCTAGAGAGAACCGAGAACTCCGGGATAATCTTCATAGACGAGATAGACAAGGTCGCCGGGAAAAACGGCGTCTCCGGCCCGGATGTTTCAAGGGAAGGTGTACAGAGGGATCTTCTCCCTATAATCGAGGGAAGCAGCGTCACCACGAAACACGGTATGGTCAGGACCGATCACATACTCTTCATAGGAGCCGGAGCGTTTCACGTCTCAAAACCATCTGATCTCATACCCGAGCTCCAGGGACGCTTCCCCATAAGGGTAGAGCTTGAGGCGCTCTCCAAAGACGACTTCATACGGATACTGACTGAGCCCAAAAACGCTCTTATAAAACAGTACACCGAGCTTATGAGGACCGAGGACATAAACCTCGTGTTTAGCAAAGAAGCGGTAGAGAAAATAGCCGAGACCGCGGCCGAGGTTAACAGTTCAACGGAGAACATAGGAGCCAGAAGGCTCCACACCGTTCTTGAAAAGCTGCTTGACGAGATATCCTTTAACGCTCCCGACATGAAAGAAAAGAAATTCACCATAGATAAAAGCTATGTCGAGGAGAAGATAGCCGACATCGTCAAGGACAGGGATCTAAGCAGGTACATACTCTAAGCGTATTTATTGGAGACTGCCATGACTGAAAATCTTGATCGGTTTGAACCAAGATGGCCATATCCGCCCTCTGGAGATACGATTCTTGATATTCTCGAGGAAAAAAACTTGACCTTGGAAGAATTCACACACCATATGAGTTACACGGCAAAGCAGGTAAACCGGCTTATACGTGGTGAGACGGCGATCACGGGAAATACCGCACTCCTGCTGGATAGGGTCCTTGGAGGAAACGCAGAGTTTTGGCTTTCAAGAGAGGCGAATTACCGTAAGGCAAAAACGCGTTCTGAAGAAAGCCAGAACTCACGAAACAAGAGCGTCTGACAATTCACGAAAAAACAGGAGTCTTTGTCCGGAGGCAGACGAGGCAGAAATATCCCCCACTCAGGGTAATCGTTCCAAGAGTTCCTGGTTCCAGGAAAGTCCCTTTTTAAGCTGCACACTTGCTCGAGAACCGTTGTACAACCCGAAAAGTCTTTTAAAATATTCTCATTCGAATGGTAAATAAGTATCTTAACCTGGATAGATTCAAAATAAATCTTGCTAAAATTTTAAGAAAGTATAAAATATATGACTATGAATAGTCAAAGAAGATCAAAATTAAAAAATCTCATCGATAACGTTCCGCCTGGTTTCATAGTTGATGCCGTATGGCTTCGCGGCCGTGGCATAGACTCGAAGTCAATACACGGCTACGTAAAGCGAGGATGGCTTGAAAAACTGGCTCGGGGAGTCTATCGCCGTCCCTTGCCGACACTTTCCGTTCCGACGCCCTGGGAGTGGCAAATGCCTCTCATATCCATCCAGAGCATCATGGGCTACGGTGTTCATCTGGGCGGACTCAGCGCGCTTGAATTTCACGGTTACTCCCACTACCTGAGGTTGGGGGACGATCCCGACATATATCTGTACGGGGATGTTCCGCCCTGGCTCGGGCGTCTGCCGGTCAAAACCCGATTCATTGTTCAATCGCGCTCCCTGTTCGGCGACGACACCACGGGCATTGAAAACGAGGATGATGAGCTTGCCACCGAAACGGACAAGGACAGCGGGCCAACCGTAAGTCCCTGGCGATGGCCGATCAAGATATCCTCTCCCGAGCGTGCCATACTTGAAGCGCTACACGATCTGCGCGGCGAAGCAGGCTTTGACAATCTGAATATGGTTTTCCAGGGGCTCACGACATTGCGACCCGGGAATCTGGCGTCCCTGCTGAGCCTTTGCCGAAGCGTAAAGGTAAAACGCCTGTTTTTCGTGTTCGCCGACAGGCATTCTCACTCTTGGCTCAAATACCTGGACAAGTCCGCGATCAATTTCGGTTCGGGACCGCGTGCTTTGGTCAAAGGAGGCAGACTGCATCCGGTTTACAGAATCTACGTGACAGAGGAACTCCTGCCTTCGTCCGAAAGGGTTGAAGGAACACATCATGTGTAGCTACAAGCATTATGCTGAACAGGTTCGCCTGCTGGTTCGCCTGCTGCCCGCTATCGCGGCAGAAAAAGTGTTTGCACTGAAAGGCGGTTCCGCAATCAATCTCTTTTACCGAGACATGCCGCGCCTCTCCGTTGATATTGATCTCGTCTATTTGCCTGTAGAAAGCCGCTCCGTATCTCTGAGCAATATCGACTTAGCATTGAAGCGAATAATGAACTTCTTCACCCGCAGCAATAGGGATGCACAGTTTCAACGCGTCGCGGGCGGAGGAAATCTCGACACTCGTATCATGGCCATAAGTGGTAACGCAAAAGTAAAAATCGAGATATCTCCTATCACTCGGGGAACGGTTTTGCCACCCAGATTGCTCAAGGTCACAGACGCCGTTGAGGAAACTTTCGGTTTCGCCGAAGCCCAGGTTGTCTCTTTTGAAGACCTGTATGGAGGCAAGTTGCATGCGGCGCTTGACCGACAGCATCCACGTGACCTTTATGACATAAGACTGCTCTATGAAAACGAGGGTGTGGGTAACGATTTGTTTCGTGTTTTTCTGGTTTATGTCTCTTCTTCCAACAGACCGCCTCATGAATTGCTGTCGCCACTTCCTTTACCGATCAAAAAGCTGTACATGGAGGAATTTTCAGGAATGACGCGCGAAAGAATCGCACAACCCGAGCTCGAAGCGGTGAGAACGCGACTCTTTACCGATATTAGGAACCGCCTTACGGGTGACATCGCGGGGTTTCTGCTTTCCCTTCACGACGCGGAACCCGATTTTGGACTGATCGGCTTGCCTGAAGCCTTGCATCTTCCCGCGGTCCAGTGGAAACTGCTGAACCTGCGAAAGCTCAAGGCCGAAAACCCGAAGAAACACGCTCAGCAACGGGCAATGCTTGAAACACTCTTCATATGAAGCTGCGAAACTCCTTTCTGCGTCCTTATTCCCGGCGAAAATTAATACAATCTGTCCAGGAGAACAGTTTCTTTTCCCCGCTTCAAAGCCAGTGGGAAATCATGCCAAAACCCTTTGTCATAACCCTTGCTTTTGGTTAGATTCTTCAGGAAAAAGTCCTTGGAACCACTATGAATTTCAAAAACTACGACACAGAAGACTTTTACGACGAGGTATTCAAGGATAACGCCACCCCGCATGAGTGGACCCGCTTTCTGACCGACAGGATAGAAAGCCTCTCAGACGGAGAGCTCATCGAGAGGCAGAAAGCGGCCGAGATGAATCTGTTCGAGATGGGGGTCACCTTCACCCTCTACTCGGAAAAAAAGAAGGCTTCCGAGGAGAACATCTTCCCCTTCGACATAATCCCGAGGATAGTGTCGGCCGAGGACTGGGATCTCATAGAAAAGGGCCTCAAGCAGAGAATCCACGCGCTTAACCTCTTCATAGACGACATATACAACGACAGAAAGATCCTGAGGGACAAGGTGGTTCCCAAGGAACTTATCCTCTCAAGCAGGGAATTTCGCCTTGACTGCGTAGGGTTCTCCCCGCCGAAGAACATCTGGTGCCATATCACCGGAACGGACCTCATAAGACATTCAGACGGAAACTTCTACATCCTGGAAGACAATCTGCGCTCCCCCTCCGGCGTCTCCTACGTGCTTGAGAACCGTGAGCTTCTTAAGCGCACGTTTCCCAAGGTGTTCGGCACCGTAGAGATAATGCCCATAAGCGATTACGGACTCCACCTCCATGATACCCTCCAGTACCTGCTCTCTGACAGAACGGCCAACCCCAAGGTGGTGCTCCTAACCCCTGGAATCTATAACTCGGCCTACTTCGAGCACTCGTTTCTGGCAAAGGAGATGGGAATAGAGCTTGTCGAAGGAAGGGATCTCATAGTGGTCGACAATTTCGTTTACCTAAAAACTACCAAGGGGCTTGAGAAAGTGGATGTCATATACAGAAGGATAGACGACAACTTTCTCGATCCTCAGGTGTTTCACCCGGATTCCGTGCTGGGAGTTCCGGGGCTTTTCAGCGCGTACAAGGCCGGAAACGTCGCCATAGCTAACGCCCCCGGAGGAGGGGTGGCCGACGACAAGATAATATACGCCTATGTGGAGAAGATAATAAAGTACTACCTCGGAGAGGATCCCCTGATTCCGAACGTGCCGACGTATATCTGCGAGGAGGACGAGGCCAGGAAATACGTGCTTGATAATATAGAGAAGCTGGTCGTAAAGCCCGCTAACGAATCCGGAGGATACGGGATAGTGTTCGGGCCCAAGGCCACCAAGGAAGAACTCGCCCAGGCCAAAAGAAACATAAAGGCAGATCCCAGAAACTACATAGCCCAGAAGACCATGGCCCTCTCCAGGGCTCCCGTGATAGTGGACGATCACTTTGAGGGACGCCATGTCGACCTCAGACCCTTTATCCTCTACGGAAAGGAAATATTCGTCCTGCCCGGAGGCCTGACCAGGGTGGCGCTCCGCAAAGGTTCGATGATAGTTAATTCGTCCCAGGGCGGGGGAAGCAAGGACACTTGGGTACTTGCTCCCGCAAAGAACGCCGGGGGCAAAGGAGGCAGAAAATCCTAAGCCGCGTCGCAGAATCGATATACTGGATGAGCCGCTACGCCGAGCGTGCCGGGAACACCGCGAGGCTCATAAACGTCAACTTGGGCCTTGCCATCGATACCCACGACTCCGTTGAGCAGGAATGGGACCCCATAGTAAGGGTCACGGGAGACATGGCTCTCTTCAGAAGCCTCTATGACAGCACGACCCGGGAAAACGTAGTAAACTTCATGGTGCTTGACCGCAACAACCCGAACTCCATCATCTCCTGCGTTAACCGCGCCCGCGAGAACGCAAGTTCCGTGAGAGAGATAATCTCCTCCGAGATGTGGCTTCTCATAAACCGTTTCTACCACAGGCTAAACAGCGAGGAGGCCAAGGAGAAGCTGCTCGACAATCCCGGCAAGTTCTGCGAAGTGGCAAAAGTGCAGAGCCTTCTTTTTCACGGGTCGGGCTACATCAGCATATCCCACGGGGAAGCATGGCATTTCTCGGAACTCGGAAAGCAGATGGAGCGGGCCGACAACACCTCCAGAATCCTCGACGTGAAGTACTACACCCTGCTTCCCGATGCGGAACTCGTGGGAACGTCGATAGACAACATGCAGTGGATAGCGCTGCTGAAATCAACAAGCGCCCTTGAGACCTACAAGGCGAAGCACCAGCAGATATCCATTAGCAACGTGCTTGACTTCCTCATCCTTGATAACCAGTTTCCCCGCTCGATAATCTACTGCGTCGCACGGGCCGACGAGTCGCTTCACTGCATATCCAACAGCCCGGCGGGCTCCTACAACAACGAAACCGAAAAGGAAATGGGAAGGCTTCTATCGGACCTTCGGTTCATAAGCGTCGAGGAGATAATACAGCGCGGAATGCACCAGTACCTAAAGAGTTTCCAGTCCCACATAAACGAGATCGGAAGCTGCATATACGACGATTACTTCAGCTACAGTGTAAAAGATAGCGCCCTTCGGGGCTTTGACGATATCCAACAGGAAGAAAAGAGATGACTTTCTGCGTGGGAATGAAACTGAAGGAAGGGATAATCGGGCTTGCCGACAACCTCATAATAACGGGAAACGAGGCCATACGGGCAAAGAAGGTCACCTCTCACAGGGCCGGGGATAACTCCTTTTTCCTTATGACCTCGGGTCTTCGCTCCGCCAGAGACAAAGCAATTACCTACCTTGATGAGGCCCTTGAGCACCCGGAAGAACCCCTAGACCGCCTCTACAAGGCCGTGAACCTGTTCTCAAAGCAGCTTCGAAGAGTAAAAGAGGAAGACGGAGAGGCGCTCTCCGATTCGGGATTTCCCTTCAACATGTACTCCATAATAGGAGGACAGTTTGAAAACGATTCCGAGCCGCAGCTTTTTCTTGTCTACCCCCAAGCAAACTGGATCAATGTGGGGATTACTTCCCCCTACGTGATAATAGGCGAGTCGAAATATGGAAAACCTATCATAAAAAGGACCCTTACCTACGACACGAACCTCGACACCGCGCTTCGCATCGCGTACCTCGCGTTCGATTCAAGCCGCATAAACGCCATAGACGTCGATTTTCCCATAGATATTATCGTTTACAGAACCAATTCCTTCTGCCTCGAGCAGTACAGCTTCACCGAAAACGAACTGGCGGATATATCCGAGTGGTGGCAGGAGAGGCTTAGAAAATCGGCCGAGGAAATGCCTGCGGAATGGGTAAAGAAGGTTCTCAACGGAAGCCCTAAAAGTGCTCCTTAGCATAGATCACAACACGACCTACTCCTACGGGAAAAAAGTCGTCCTGGCCCCGCACATAGTGAGGCTTCGCCCGAGAGACGGCGGCGGACAGATGACCCACATGTTCTCGCTTAAGACCGATCCCCCCGATGCGGGAAGAAGCGTAAACTCCGACCTTGACGGAAACACCACCGTCACACTCTGGTTTACGGGCGAGTGCGATAGCCTCGCGATCGATACCCACTGCGTCGTTGAGACGCTTCGGGAAAACCCCTTTGATTTCATAGTCTCAGACACGAGGTTTCTCGACCTGCCGATGCAGTATCCTCCTGAGCAGAAGGCCGCTTTAGGTCCTTACCTGTCGGTGAGCAAAAAAACCGCCCTTGCGGTCACAGAACTTCGCGAGACTATTCTTTCTCGGGCCCGAGGGAGGACCACGGATTTCATTCTCTCGCTCTGCGAACATATACACAAAAACTTTCCTCATGTGGTGAGAGATGAGGGAGCCCCATGGCCCGCCGAGAGAACGCTCAGGGAAAAAAGGGGATCATGCAGGGATCTCGTTGAGCTTTTCGCGGGCATCTGCCGCTCTGCGGGTCTTGCGTGCAGGCACGTAAGCGGCTACGCGCTCAGCAAGAGAAGAAAAAAAGGGGACGAGCTTCACGCGTGGGCCGAAGTTTACATCCCGGGAGGAGGATGGAGGGGGTACGATCCTTCCTCAGGCCTTGCGGTTTCGGACCGCCACGTCGCGGTCGCAAGCGGGGCGACCAGCGGGCTTATCGCTCCCGTCTCGGGAAGCTTCTACGGTGACGGAACCAAAGCCGAACTGCAGTTCCGTGTAAAGGTAAGGAAAACTTCGATAAAGGAGAAAAAGGCGCTGGGACTCCTCTAAATCCCTAGAAGCATTTCCTCGCATCAATCCCGCCCTAAAAAGTTGTGCGATCAGAGCCCCATTCATGCTATAATGAACGTTTGAGAGGAGTATCGGTTATATCCAGAAAATGCAATGAGGGGGTTATCGACATGATTAGCGAAAAATTCAGATCCAGGTTGAAGGCACTTTTAGGCACTTTTGTCGCGGGCGCGCTTCTGACGCTTATAAGCACAAGCGCCGCAAACGCCCAGGATGCGTTCGGAGTAAGCAGCGTGCTTCTTGAAAAAATCACGGTCACGGC
>JAPOQQ010000021.1 GCA_026710625.1 Candidatus Dadabacteria bacterium
AACGGGAAAATCAAGATTCTTAAACTCGCACTTCTGACGGAGCACGTCATCTAATACCGTAGTAGCGGGCCGCGCCTCAGGATTGCGAAACAGGTTGACTACATCGTACAAATCACGGGGTCGCCCCCGCTCGGCAAGAGCCCTTATCTTTTCGCCAAACGCCTCTTCGTATGCATATGACCGTATGACGATACCTCCGTCCGGGGCATCGCTGTAAGGATGATAGACTTGTGACTGAATCGGACTTAGCACCACAAGCTCATCGGCCGTGAGGTCAAGCTTGATCCTCGGCATGCTTCTGCCACGTGGTGATACAGGTCCTTGGTACCCTATCCGGGCTTGGCAGGATTTACCGCCACGTGGGTTTTGGTAAACATCAAACTTGTGAGAATGCAGTGGCAGTTCAATACCGCTCTGCTCATAGACCCGTTCGCATATCTCCCCAAACACGGTTTTAAGAAAATCGTTATCGATATGTGAGGCATCAGCAAGAGTAAAATCGAGGTCTTCGGAAAATCTGTAGGTCTCAAAAAAGCATTTTTTCAGACAGGTGCCGCCCTTAAAAAGCCAGCTTTCACCTAATATTTCATGGTTACATATTCCCCACAGCAACCAGCCAAGAACATAGTCCTTCTCGACAATGTGGGGATTGAGTCCCTTAACTGTCGCTACATCAATGATCTCACGCTTGCTAATCATGTCATCCTCCCATTGTACAGTTCGGCGGAACCCGAAGACGCCATTTTGAGACCAAGCGAGGACATTTCAATGCGGGGTCAAGTTTGGCATTCCCTTTTGTCATATGCTTCAGACAGCCCTCGGTCAAAACCTCGGTATTGGGATATTTTTCAACTAGGAAACCCAGCCGTTTGAAAACCGCACCATTGGCAAGTTCTTTTGCGTAGTCTATCAGTATTTCATCATTTCGATCAGGGCGCTTCAGATAAACAGCCAGACAATCAGCCACGTGCTGAATTCCCCCGCCGATGGATGGTTCATCAAGCATATCAATAATTGTGCGGTGAACATCAGAAACCAGAACTTTAGACCGTCCGCGCCAGACCGGTTTAGTACCAAAGAATTTTCGTTCCTGTATATGGCGCACCATGAATTGTGCTCCATCACGCATCTCGCACTTTTTACGGACTATTTTCGTGGTCACGACAAGAATTTGGCGAAATAACTGTTCGGTGAGGTCCCAGTGCTCGGCAGCAGTCCACCCACCAATATACGCAGGTGCATAAAGAGCCGGAACCAGTATCCAGGGATCATCCAGAATACGTTCGCTTTCAAGCGAATCAAGCTGGACAGCGACATAGGTTCCTGACCCGACGCGCCTTAGCCAGCCTTGGCTAGCCCAGCGCGAAAGCAGCTTGGCGGCATCCGATCGCCCTACTTGAAGTGCAGAAACGACATCGTCAGTCTGAATGACATCATCAGCCGCCCTGATTACAGTTACCAGTTTGCGCCTGCCTCGCGGGATTGATTTTCGTGGTATAATATTATTATCCATAAATCACCAAAAATGTGAATTGCTGATATCTTATTATACACTCCTGAAGAACAATATTCAACAGAAATTATATATTGCAAGTGCAATAAATCACGTTTTAAGGGAAAATTCGGATATTTACTACTTTGACGTTTTTCGTCGAAAAAAAGCGTTGATAAGTGTATGGAACTGCCGTAAGCAGGACACTTTTCGCTGAAGAACTACCTAAGAAGAAAATATGCTGACTAGGGCTTCTGTGAGCCGGTCGTTTTCATCGCTGGTTCCAACCGTGATCCTGAGGCAGTTTGCAAGGCGGCCCCTTCCCTCGAAGCGGCGGACCAGAATATCGTTTTTGACAAGCTCCGTGAAAAGAAAATCCGCATCTGGAACCCGTACCAGGAAAAAATTGGCGTCTGTTGGATAAACATATATCTCCTCAATCCGCTCAAGCGACGCGCGAACTCTTTCTCTCTCGCTCAATATAAGGCTTATCTTCCGTTCAATAACCTCGGGGTTCTCAAGAGCAAAAGACATCACCTGCTGACTAAGAGAATTTATGTTGTAGGGAAGGCGCGCCTTGTTCACTTCGTCCGCGATCTGCGGTCGTGCAAAGAGCGCTCCAAGTCTCGCCCCTGCAAACCCTATCTTGGACATTGTTCTCAGTACCAGCAGGTTTTCATATTTATCTATATGGGGAATATAGCTTTTTTTCGAAAAATCGCAGTAGGCCTCGTCGACAACCACCGCACCCCCGCTTGCCTCCAGAATCTCGAGCACTTTTTCTTCCGAAAAAGAGTTCCCAGTAGGATTGTTCGGAGTCGCAAGAAAAACGATGTCGGGGTCCTGCGCGCGAATCGTCTCCAAGGTCTGTTCGAGATCTATGTCAAAACTCTCATCAAGCTCAACCTCCGTCACCTGTTTTCCCAGAAGAAGCGACGTGATCCTGTACATTGAGAAAGTTGGGGACGGTACGAGCACGCGGCCGCTTTTTCCCCCGAGCACCTCGACGATCATCTGTATAATCTCGTCTGAGCCGTTGCCAAGCAATATGCCATCCACGGAGAAGCCTACAGCGCGGGAAAGAGAGGTTCTTACGTCCAGAGCTTCGGGGTCCGGATAACGGTTTACGGGAAGCTTCGCCAGCCGTTCGGAAAGCGCAAGCTTCTCCTCTCCCTCAAGATCGTAAGGGCTTTCGTTTCCATCAAGCTTCACCGAGCAGTCGATCCTCGGCACCGAGTAAGCAGATATTGACCTTACGCTCTTAGAAATCCTGCTTTTAATCGAACCTGCATCAGACACTGGCGTCTCCCGCTCTAAACAATAGCGTGAACATTACTCAGGAATCCTCAATCCGTCTTTTTACCGAAAACGCGTGACCCGAGAGACCCTCGGCGTGGGCAAGGTTCATAACGGTCGCGCCGAGAGATAAAAAGCCTTTTTTCGACATCGATATGGTGCTCGGCATTCTCAGAAAATCATAAACGCTAAGAGGTGAAGAAACCCTCGCCGCTCCTCCCGTCGGAAGAACGTGACTGGGACCCGAGACGTAATCGCCGAAAGGCTCGGTCGAGAGAGAACCCAAAAACACGGCTCCCGCGTGTTTTATGCCCTTGAGAAGAGATTTGGGGGAACGCACGCAGAGCTCAAGGTGCTCGGGAGCAACCGCGTTTGAAAGCACCACGGCCTGCTCCGTGTTCTCGGTTACGTAGATTCTTCCGTTGTTTGAGACCGCGGCGCCCGCGATTTCTTCCCTGTCGAGCTCCTTTAGCTGCGAGAGCACTTCCTTTTTCACCTCTTTGGCGTAATCGTAGCTGGTGGTCGCAAGAATCGGGATTGACATTTCGTCATGCTCGGCCTGGGCAAGCAGGTCCGCGGCCACCCATCCCGGAGGACACGAACCGTCGGCAATAATCAGAACCTCGGTCGGCCCTGCCAGCATATCAATGTCGCAGAAACCGTAAACCAGTTTTTTGGCTATCGTAACGTAGATATTCCCCGGGCCCACTATCTTGTCCACTTTCGGTATGCTCCTGGTTCCAAAGGCCATGGCCGCTATGGCCTGGGCCCCGCCTATTTTGTAGACGTCGCTCACCCCGGCGATCTCGCATGCCAGCAGAATCTCGGGATTCACCCGTTCCCCGGAACACGGGGTGACGACGCTTATCTCGATTGCTCCGGCAACCCGCGCGGGTATGGCGGTCATGAGCACGGTCGAAGGGTAAGAAGCCTTGCCTCCCGGAACATACACTCCCACCTTCTCAATAGGTCTTATGAGCCAGCCGAGTTCGTTTCCAAGCGCATCCTTATAGGTTCCGGCCCTCGGAAGCTTTTTTTTCTGGTAGGAGCGAATCCGTGAAGCGGCCTTCTTAAGATCCCTCGCAATAACCGGGGCGACGGCTGCCCTTGCCTCCTCAAACTCGCGGTCAGTGACCTTTACGTTTTTCGCGGTTACATGCGGTCCGTCAAACTTCTTCGCGTAGCGAAAAAGCGCCGAGTCTCCCTGTTTTCTGACATCCTCTACAATCTTTTCCGTCTGCGAAACAAGCTCCGGATCGAAATGTGAGGCCGATTTCTCTATTTCTCTCGACCTTCTTTCCAGATTTTTCGAATTTATCCTTATAATCTTCATGGCTGTAACAGTGCTTTTCCCTTAAAAACCGAGTTCAGTTTATCCCGTTCGCAGAATGCCCCAAACTCAGTTCTCCGGATCGACCCCTTCTCCGAAGCCGCTTTCAATCAGACGGGAGACTTCTTCCATTGCAAGCTTCGAGTCTTCCCCTTCTATCGTAATGGCAACTTCAGTGCCACAAATGGCCGCAAGGGACAGAACGCCCAGTATGCTTTTTCCATCTATCTCAAAGCTGTCTTTCTTTATCATTATACTGGAACTGAATCTGCTGGTCAGAGCAACCAGAACCGCGGCCGCTCTGGCGTGAAGACCCAAACGGTTCCTTATTACGAAGTTTCTTACAAGCGGTTTCTGCGACAATTCACCGTTCCTCCGCGGACCGGAAAAAAGAAATATCCGCCTTTGAGTTTACCCGTAAATTCTCGTCATAATTCACGCTGAGACTGTAATCGGCGGTCTCAAACAGCAGCTTTCTCGGGAAATAGGTATCCGAGGCAACCCGTCTCAGCAGCGAGAACTCAATTTTAGCCTTCTCTCCGTCAGAAAGCGTGCCCTCGACTCTGGTTATGAAGTTTCTCGAGGAATCGACCGTGATCCGCAGGGGATTACTTCCCGAAAACACGAAGACTATCTCTCCTTCCTTCTCCCCAGACCGCACAGAGTAATTTTCCTGGGGAATGACAAACGGGGATCCTCCCAGCAGAAAGTTTACTATGTCTTCAACTCCGAGCTGGGGCGGGAGTCCCGGATAAAGGTAGGAAAGTCTGAAATCCTCCGGGTTCTCAAAGATCAACTCTTCCCAGTTGGTTTTCATTCTCACGCTTTCTCCGTCGGAAACTACCCTCGCAAGCATCTCGCCGAAAGGAGCGAAAACCGAAACTCTCAGAAACTCCGGACGGACGGCGGTGGCTACCTGATCGAAAACAATTTTCCCCTGTGGGGATTTTATCGACACCCTAGCTCTGGCTTTTATCGAAGTAAAGCTCATCTGGGCGCGTTTTGCCTTTGCCAATATGGCGGAAAGATCAGGGTGTTCGGCCGTAACGGGCGGGAGTTTGCCGGCGCAGGAAAAAAGGAGAAGAACAAGCGGAATAAAAACCCAGCTATGCCTCATCGCGTCTAAATTCCTTTAGTTTTTCTCGAAGCCTCGCGCGGATTTTTCTATCTTCAGCCGTAACAAGCTTCTTGGAACCCAGAAGTTCAAGGGCTTTTGCGTAATTCTCCTCCGCGAGTTCTCTTTTGCCGAGCTTCTCATACACATCGCCCACGTGCTCCAGAATGGCCGCATCGGGAGGAGGGATCTCCGAGGCGCGAAGCAGATACTCAAGGGCTCTGGTGAAATCGCCCTTCTGGTAGTAAACCCACCCCAGGCTGTCGATTATGTAACCCCGCCCTGGGGCAAGCTCAAGAGCCTTGCTAATGAGTTCCTCGGCGTAATCAAGTTTTTCTCCCCGCTCGGCGTATGTGTACCCGATGAAATTCATCGCATCGAAATTCTGCGGATTCCTGCTGATTATATCCTCCATTACCGAAAGCGCTTCCGGTATGCGGTCGCCGTAGTAATACGAAACGGCAAGCGAATACAGAACGGATTCGTCATCGGGGTGCTTTTCAAGATACCTGCCGTACAAAGAGATCGAATCCTCCTGTTTCCCCTGCCTTCCGTAGATTTCACCCAGAGAATTCACGGCCTTGGGATTGTATGGGTTCTTCTCATGAAGCGCTCTCAGTATCTTGACCGCCTTCTGTGCTGAACCCTCAAGTTCATGTATGTATGCCCCATGAATGACCGCGTCTATGTGAAAATCAGAGCTTTGGGGTATGGAGTCGAGAAGCTTCCTTGATTGGGAATACCGCCCCAACTTGGTATGGGCGACGGCGGAGTAGTATTTTGCCCCAAAATGTGCAGGCAGGCGTTCGAGAACCTGTTTTAGTTCTCCGATAGCTTTCTCGTTACTGCCGCTTTCAAGATACAGGAGACCGATTCTGAAGCTGATCTCGGGATTCTCCGGGTCCGCGGTCTCCGCGTTGCGGTACTGCTTGATGGCCTCTTCGAACCTGCGCTGGCGGTAAAGCATGTTCCCGTAGGAAATAAAGACATCGCGAAAAGGAGCAAATTTCCTGATCGCCGATTCGTACTGCTCTATCGCCTCTTCGATTCTTTTCGCTTTCTCAAGGGTTTCAACGAGCCCGACGAAAGCGGGGTAGTATGTCCGTTGAATTTCAAGGGCCCTTTTGTAATGCTTTACCGCGGCATCCAGATCGTTTCTTCTGGAGGCGATGCTTCCGAGGTAGAAGTGACCCGTAACATCTCTAGGACTTATCGAAAGGGTTTTTTCGGCGTACTGCTGCGCCTTCTTAAGATTTCCGGAATACAGTTCAGTCGCACAGAGAAGCAGATAGGTTTCCTTGTCCCCGGGATCAATCTCGGCTGCCTTGAGCAGGAATTTCTTGCCCCTTTTCTTCATGGCTTCGTCCGGATATGCGAGGTAGATGCGGGCAAGGTCTCTGTATGCCGGGGAATTTGACGGATCAAGAACGATGGACTGGGTGAACTTGGCAACGGCCTTCTCGCGCATATTAAGAACCATGTAAATCAGAGCAAGACGGTATTTTATTTCAGAAGATTTGGGGTCAATCTGTTCTGCCTCTTCAAGGCTCTCCAGAGCACGCGGGAGATCTCCCTTTTCCAGATAAAGAGCTGAAAGTGCAAAATGATAATATGCATCTTCTCTGTCTACGCTCTCAAGACCCCTGTCGGGGTCAACAAAGAGTCCCGCGCCACTGCAGGAAAAACAAAGAAACAGAAAAAATAGAAGAAAAAGCTTTTTTTCAGGAAATTTCTTCAAGCCACACACCCAAGCACATATCAATCCTCGGTTCCGAAACCCCAGTGCGTACTAGTCACGAAAGGAAAAACCGCCGAGATGCCACCGGGCGGAACCTTCTCAAACAGAATAACAAAAATGGATCAAAATACACAGCAAAGGAAAACAACACCGACTCCCTCTACGCAGCAAGTTAGTCGGCCAATAGCTATTGTCTTTCGGGCCGCTGCATCCATCTGCGCTCCGCAAGGATCTTGGCAAATTCCTCGATCTCCGCTGCGCGCTCCGGATCAATTCGTTTGACTTCACCTTCGTGTTCGACAAAGAAATAGAGCTCTGAAAAAATACAGCCAGCAGGACAATCGCCCCATGCCCTGCGAAACACCGCATACCATTTCCCCTCTGACCACAGCACTTCAATATCCGAATCATCTCCCAACACGAGATTAGGCTCGGCGTAAATGACTCCTTCTATTCTCTCATATGATGCGCCCGCGGAGTATACGTGCTCGCCCGAGTCAAACCTGATCACGATGACCCGCGTATATTCAAAAGGAAGAATTTCCACGCCTCGCAGGCCAACCGCCGCATTAAGAGCGTCAAACTCCGGGCGCCCTGTACAAAAAGGAGCGGAAATACCCTCTTCGGGCAGACTGACGGACACGGCTTCAAACAAAAACGGTTCCAAACGCAAAATCAGCGTCCCGGGTTCCCATCTTGGGCGCGCATTCACCTCGGCCATCTCCGGCCATGTAGAACGTATTATCCCCAGTACCCGCTCTATCTCGTCGATCAGACTGTGTCCGGAAAAATCCGGGATTTCTAAGACGCGGCGGGCTAGAATCACAGGATCAGTCTCACCAGGCAGTTCAAGAACTCCGCGAGTGACAACCGGTGCCTTGTCGCCACATGCATCAGGTGAAGTAACAGCGGGTGGTGATACAGGAGAACCCGCGAAGCATGCCGTCACCAACATCCACAAAACAGCAATGATTGAGATCTTGACCATTGATATCCGAAACCTCTGAACAGGTACAGAACATATATTTTTCAAGTCACCAAGAGTTATTTCAAGTCTGGATAAGACCTTAAAATTACACGTAAATAATCTGTTGAACTTTTATCGCCTCGCCAGCCCGCAAGTGCCGACACTAAGCCCCTAAACTATACGCTTTTTCTTAACTGCAGAAAATTTTCTGTCTGCACCCGTTTTGAAGGCGGCTTTGGGAACCCTGACAAGGTGATTTTACGTTCGAGGAAAATCACGGGTGCATAAGGGAGACGGAACCAGTCTGGCAGGGGTGTCCGCATTTTTCACGCCAAGGCCGCCTGATTCACTGAGCAGCCCTCGCAGGGACGCTTTTTTCGCCTTCGGGACGGAACTCCGCCCCGAGAACCCGGGTTCCCAATAGAAATCGCGGAGAATCCCTGATTCGCGAAAAAACCCGGGCTTAACACCTCTAGCGACACGAAGTCTTGACAAAAAATGGGGGGGGGTAGAATCGAAGATTAAAGAGCTTAACGGTTGGTTCTATTATCTGAGGAGGGATTACCAATGAAAATTTTGAGTTATTGTCTAATGCTGTTTTTTGCCGTAGTCATGGTTGCTTGCACCGGCACGGATACTGAAACCATTGTTAAACAGACGCAGTGCCAGGATGGAACTACAGTCACCGGGGATGAGACTTGTCCTACGGTAGAGACGGATACGACACCGTCGCAAGAGACAACGCCGAATGACGCGCAAGAGACAACGCCGAATGACGCGCAAGAGACAACGCCGAATGACGATGACGAAGATACGAACCGTGGAGCGGATGGATGTTTCCAGTTACCCAGCACTAATACGAATTATACAGCTGGTAATGGAGATGAAGTCATTTGTGGTACTGACGTAGACAATACAATACGTGGAGGAAAGGGAGACGATACCATCTACGGACGAGGCGGCGATGATACATTATATGGTGAGGCCCATAGAGACATATTAAAAGGTGAAGCAGGAAACGACACTCTTATAGGTGGTGAAGATCAAGACACGCTGGACGGTGGTGGTGATACCGATACTGTTGATTATAACCAGGAGGGTGGTGATGGAGCAGTAATTGTTGATCTAATCGCAGGATCTGCCACTGACACCTATGGAGATGAGGACACTCTTATAAGTATTGAAAATGTTAAAGGTACTGCTGGCTCTAAAGGAGTTGATATCATTAAGGGAAATAATGACCCGAATATAATCGATGGGGGTGATAATGTAACTGATGATAATGCTGCCACATCTGACAAGCTCGATGGTCGAGGGGGCAAAGATACCATTGTTGTTAGAAAAGCAACTTTCAATTTAGCTACTGCACAAAACGCAAGTGCTGGAGATCCTAATATTAAAAACTTCGAGAATATAGAAGGAAGAGGTACGAAACAGACGACGACTGATGGTACTACTACTACTCTCTATATTGCCTTAGAACTAACAGGAGATAATAAGGCAAATACGATTACAGGAGCTGATGGGGGTGCTGTTGCGGACACAATTAACGGTGCAGGTGGCAGCGATATGCTTTATGGGCGTAGAGGCAATGACATACTTAATGGTGGTCCTGGCAAGGATACACTTGATGGCGGTCTTGGAAATGATTGTTTCCAGCTTTCATTAAATGATCTTGATACTGTTATCAGCGACTTCGTCTCAGGAAATGATATGATTCGTCTGTATATTAGTACAGACGAGCAATCTGAATTAGACAAAGAAGCACGCAAATCTAATGATACAGATGGTATTTCTGATGTAACAGTAGCACCAATGGCTAAAGATAATAAGATTGTCCTTATAGAAACCTATACAGAAACAACTGCAGATAATCCGACAACAACTACTATTAATGAGGCTAAAACAGAAATGAAAGAGAACTCAATAAGAAATTTAATCTCTATACGAGGTCTTAAAGAAGATAGTAATTTTGAATTTGGCCCATCTGCTCTTTGTACAGGTATAACCACCGATGATCTGACTTGATTTGTTTGAAGATAAAATGAAAAAAGATATACTCTTAACATCTGCCAGTCCGGTGCAGGAAGTCCGTGGAGGGATTCGAACCCTCTTTGCTGGTGGTGCAAACACCAGTGCCCATCCATTAGGCATCATGGACTTTGAACTAGAGTATAACCCTCCTGTCTTCTTTACTGCAAGGCAGGGGGGTTTTTTATGTACAAGTCCTCCCTTATTCATATTCGGGGGAGTACTAACAGTGGCAGGGCCTTACGTAAGCCCATTGAGGAAGGTTCGCTGGCACCTTTCGACCACGAAAGCATTACCTATGAGTACAGGAATGAAAGGTATTAGGAAAACTTATACTGACAATGTAAAAGGGCTCCCGACAGAAGCCG
>JAPOQQ010000022.1 GCA_026710625.1 Candidatus Dadabacteria bacterium
AAGCTGCGTTTCATCCATCTGCGCCGTATCCTCTCCCAGAACCACGACCTTTCCGCTGTCGGGCTTAACGAGACCGTTTATCTCCTTGAGCAAAACGCTTTTCCCGACTCCGCTCTCCCCCAAGACAGTAATGATCTCCCCACTTCTTACGAAAAGATTTATTCCCCTGTGAACCACCTTTCCGTTAAAGGACTTACATACGTCCGTCATCTCAATTATGTTTTCCGACATGGGAACCTCAGGGGTTTAAATTTACTTTATCGTGACTATATGTAAAAACAGAGGGGATTTCTGGTATAATCTACTTGCAACTGTCCGTGGTTGCATATATAATGCCAGATTTGGCTTTTTACTTAGAGAGATTAACAGGAGAGGAAAATGGCGCACGAACTACCTGATCTTCCTTATGATCATGACGCTTTGGAACCGCATATAGACGCGGAAACGATGAGAATACATCATTCAAAGCACCATCAAGGTTACGTAAACAACCTAAACGCAGCGCTGGAGAAACATCCGGAGTTGGCGGACAAATCGCTTGAGGAACTGCTAGGCGATCTTGACTCCGTTCCCGAAGACATAAGAACCGCGGTAAGAAATAACGGCGGAGGACACGCGAATCACAGCCTTTTCTGGCCGTGCATGGCTCCCGGTTCCGGGGGAGCACCTTCGGGTGAGCTTGCCGACGCCATAGATTCCGCATTCGGAAGCTTCGACGCTTTCGCCGAGACATTCTCCAAGGCGGCCGCCACCAGGTTCGGAAGCGGCTGGGCGTGGCTTTGCGTGGACGAGGGCGGAGGGCTCGTGGTAACATCCACCGCAAATCAGGATAATCCGGTTTCCGAGGGACTGAAACCCATTCTGGGTCTCGACGTCTGGGAGCATGCATATTATCTGAACTACCAGAACAGAAGGCCCGACTACGTGAAGGCGTGGTGGAGCGTGGTGAACTGGGAACAGGTTTCGGAGAACTTCGCCGGGGCGAAGTAATTCCCGAGAAACCGTACTCGGAAAAAAACGCTTACATTTTAGCACGAAAAATCTTATAATTCCCTAATAGGGACGGAAGGTGCTAATTTTCATTGCCCGCTTGGGTTTTGAAAACCTTTTTTATTGCCTCCGTTTTTCAATCAGGGAATTGGTGAAAAAGTAAGATGGACATTAAATACAAAGATTTTCAGGGTAATGCGGAACACGACGCCGGGTTCGAATCCTATGATGTTGACGACGACATCGAGGAAAGCGAAACTGAAGAAAATTTTAACAGCCCGGACGAAGAGGAACTGAAACCCAGAGGGAAAGTCAAAGAAAAGGACAAGTGGATCCCCGATGAACAGCTCCGTCTTCTTTACGTCTACTTTAAGGACATGGCCGTTGAGCCTCTTTTCGCCGCAAAGCAGGAAGTCGAGATATCCGCGAGAATCAAGATGTGTGAAATCAGGATGGCCAAGGTGCCTAAGAGCATTGAAAGATACGAAAAAATACGAACAAGAAGAAACTCGGCCAAGGCGCGTGCGATAGCACATAGAATAGCGGTCCTGCGTGCGATGGAGAGAATTTACGTCGACTGGGCGCTCAAACTCAAACAGAAATTCGTAAAGGCCAACTTGAGGCTCGTAATAACGATTTCGAGAAGATACATGAGCAGGGGCCTGCCGCTTCCGGATCTCATCCAGGAAGGAAATCTCGGTCTAATGCGCGCGGTTGAAAGATTTGATTACACAAAGGGCTACAAATTCTCCACCTACGCCTCATGGTGGATACACCAGGCCATACTCAGGGCTCTTCAGGGGCAGACCAGAACCATAAAGGTCCCTGTTTACTTGCTGGAGCAGGCAAACAGGGTTTACAAGACGAGCGCGAAGCTTAGCAAGGAAATGGGAAGAAAGCCGACGCCCAAGGAAATAGCCGAGGCCTCGGGAATCTCAGCAGAGGTTATAAACAGGATTCTCAATTCCACAAACGACGCCATAAGCCTTGACACACCGGTTCTCGACGGAGAAAAGACCACGCTTCTTGATTCGGTTGCGGACAAGGAAGCTAAAATCCCCGACACGATAATAGCGAAGATGTCTCTCGCGGAAAAGCTGAAGGAAGCCCTTACTCTTCTGAATCAAAGGGAAGAGGAGATCATCAGGCTTCGCTTCGGCATAGGACGCCAGAGCACCTACACTCTCGATGAGATCGGCAAGAGGTTCAATCTGACCAGGGAAAGGATAAGGCAGATCGAAAAGGCCGCCCTCGGGAAACTCGCAAGTTCCGGCGTGAGAAAAGATCTGGAAAGCTTTCTTAAGCAGTAGAGCAGAACCAACCGCGGCCCGTTTAGCCGAAACCGTAGTAATCAATCCCCAGATGACTTATCAGTTCCTCGCCCCGCAGATAGCGAAGCGTGTTCTGCAGCTTGGTGAACTGAACGAAAAGGTCGTGCTCAGGGTAGAGCTTCTTATCGACCATGGGGCTTTTGAAATAAAAGGAAAGCCACTCCTGGACCCCGTAGATGCCGGCGCGATGCGCAAGGTCTAGGAACAAAACAAGATCAAGAACCACCGGGGCGGCAAGTATGCTGTCGCGACAGAGGAAATTGACCTTTATCTGCATGGGATAATCGAGCCACCCGAAAACGTCTATATTGTCCCACGCCTCTTTTTCGTCTCCACGCGGCGGGTAGTAGTTTATTCTTACCTTGTGGTAGTAATCCGAGTAAAGTTCAGGATTTATGTCGGGCTGAAATATGTACTCGAGTGCGCCCAGCTTGCTTTCTTCCTTAGTTTTGAAAGAACCGGGATCATCTAGCACCTCTCCGTCCCGGTTACCCAGTATATTGGTTGAAAACCACCCGTTGAGCCCGAGCATCCTGCTTTTAAGACCCGGAGCCAAGATGGTCTTCATGAGTGTCTGGCCGGTTTTAAAGTCCTTGCCTGCTATGGGAACCTCGTTCTCAATCGCGAGCTGCTGTAGCGCGGGGACGTCCACGGACAGATTCGGAGCCCCGTTTCCGTAAGAGGCACCGCATTTTATGGCCGCGTAGGCGTAGATCATGCTCGGGGGAATATCGTCGTGATTTTCCCTAAGCCCCTTCTCGAAACTCTCTACGGTCTCATGAACTTCTGACGGTTCGAGATATACCTCGGTACTTCCGCACCAGAGCATTACCAGCCTTTCGATATCATTTTCCTTCTTGAATCTCTTTATGTCCCTGATCAGCGCTTCGGCAAGATGCATCTTCGTCTTGCCCTTTTTTATGTAGGAACCCTTGAGATTGCGGACGTAGCTGTTATCGAAAACTGCTCGCATCGGAGATTCTTTTTCAAGATCCCGTCTTATTTTTCCGAGAAGCTCGGAACTTAGCACTCCGGCCCGAAGCGCTGAGGCATAGCAATCTTCATCGTGTATGTCCCATCCGGCAAACACCATGTCCTGCATTTCGGCCAGGGGAACTAAGTCTTTTATCAAAGGAAAGTTCTTCTCGGTTCTTTTGCCGAGCCTGATTTTCCCCATCTGCGTCAGGGAGCCGATGGGCCTTCCCACTCCCTTTACTACCGCCTTTACGCCCGCTATGAAAGTTGTGCTTACCGCCCCGCTCATCCCGGGAATCAGTACCCCAAGCTTTCCCTTGGCCGGGCGAATGTCGAATTTTCTCTGGAACTTCTGGTTTGGATCGGTCAAGTATGAATTACCTTTTGGAGAACTGCTGTCCCCTTCTCGCCTTGCGCTTCCCATACTTTTTGGTCTCAACCATCCTGGGATCGCGTTTAAGCAGTCCGGAAACCTTGAGTTTCTTACGAAGCGATTCGTTGGCTTTGAGAAGAGCTCTGGCAAGCCCGTGGCTCATAGCTCCTGCCTGGCCTGTAAGGCCCCCTCCCTTCACCCTGACCATCACGTCGTATTCCATGGAAGTATCGGTGACGCTCAGAGGTTCACGGGCCTTTATCTGCCACACTTCTCTGGGAAAATAATCTTCCACAGATTTTTTGTTCACGGTAACCGCGCCGCTACCTCTTTTAAGCCAGACTCTGGCGACTGACGTTTTTCTTCTCCCAGTGCCGTTGTATATAATGGTTTCAGGCATAATGAATCAGACCTCCAGAACCTCGGGATTTTGGGCCACGTGCGGATGCTTGTCTCCGACGTAGATTTTCATCCGCTGTATAAGTTTTTTCTGCCACCTGGTCTTAGGAAGCATTCCCCAGACGGCCTTGCGGATTATCTCGCCCGGCTCTTTTTCGGCCAGTTCTTCCGCGGTCACGGATTTAAGCCCCCCAGGATAGTGAGAATGCCTGTAATAGGTTTTCTGCTCCCACTTTCTGCCGGAGAACGTAGCTTTGTCGGCGTTGACTATAACAACGAAATCTCCGATATCCGAATGGGGAGCAAACTGCGGTTTGCCCTTGCCCCTAAGAATCGAGACCACCTTGGTTGCAAGCCTTCCGACGGGTTTCCCCTGAGCATCGATCAGATACCACTTCTTTTCAAAATCGTCGTTTCTGGCCATGTATGACTTCATAGTATTCTCTCTTTGGATAAATTAAGGGTATCGATTCTACCGAATGTAACCTCAAAGTCAAAGAAATTTAGGCGAGCCTGGCAAAAGATTAAAAGTCATAAAAAGCGATAACGAATATTTTCGAGAGAATAAAGTCGAAAAGTATTATCAGAAAAAGCGAGATCACAACAGTCTTAGTGGTGGCGTTTCCAACTCCGCGCGTTCCCCCCTCGGCTTTCATTCCCACATAGCAGCCGGTAATCGCCACTATGATTCCGAAAAACAGCGTCTTGGAAATACCGGTCATCAGGTCTTCAAGAGAAACCCAGCCCCTTATGCTTTCGATGAAAAGAGTGGGTTTCACGTTAAGTTCCATCTGCGAGATGATCATCGCCCCTCCTATGCCCGCGAGATTAGATATTACTGCAAGCAGTGGAAAAGATATGATGCACGCCATGAGCCTCGGAGAGACAAGTTTTCTGATCGGATCGGCTCCAAGGGTCTTTATGGCGTCTATCTGCTCTGTTACCTTCATCGAGCTTATCTCGGCCGTGATACCGGAACCGACCCTGCCGCCCACAAGAAGAGAGGTTATTATGGGACCGAGCTCCCTCACGAACGAGAGAGTAACCACGGGGCCTACAAGCCCCTTCGCCCCGAACCACGCGAATCCCCACGCCATCTGCACCACCATCACCATTCCAATCGCCATGGCGGAAACCACGACTATCGACACGGAACGAAAGCCTATATCGTATATCTGAGCCGTCAGAAGACCGTAATCATAAGGAGGAGTAACGGTGGCTACGATTGAATTCCACAAGAAAAAGCAGACCTCTCCAACGCCGAGAACAAAATTAAGGAGACTGTTGACAACTTCGGATACAAACCTGCTCATTTAGCCCAGATCTCCCCGAAACCTGAAACGAAATCAATGAATTCCCCTAGATTCGCCTTGAAGTCGGCCGGGCCCGCCGAATAGCTGAAGTCGTAATCGCATTTTGGAGACTTGTGCACAACCGTCGCAAGGGCGAAATTCTCATCGCTAAGCGACGCCTCGTACTCAGTGTAAAGCCCCACGGCACCGTCGACCTCGATATCCTTTCGCAGTTTAATCCGCTTCTTGCCCAATCCGACAACTAGGGAGTCCGAAAGCGTCTGAAGATCGTAATCCCGGTCCGTGCAGAGTGAACTTACCGTTAACATGAGATCACTCACCGGGTTGTAAAAAACTATGTCCCCACCTTCTATCGGCACTCTTTCCCAGTCCTGCGAAAGGGGCTCGACGCGATAGCTGTTTCGCTCGGTAGTGTAAACCCAGTCCTTCATCTTTCCAGACTTCCTGTCATCACCCGAGGCATAGTTCACCAGAAACTTCGTGGCAGAACACGAACCCATAAGGAAAATCAGCGAAAGCCCTATGATAAAAAAGACCTTTTCCCGCATAGCACAAAAACTCCATCGCTCAGTAAGGACACGTAAGTGCTTAACGTACTTGAATATATGCTAAAAACCAAGCATCATAGGACCCAAAAACAAACCGAGGTGCGATATTGAGTTCCGTAACGATATACACAAGTTTTTACTGCACTTACTGCAGAAGGGCAAAAAGACTCCTTGACAGAAAACAAGTGGATTACGAAGAGATAAGGCTTGACGAGGACACAGAAAAAAGAAAGGAGCTAGTTGAGAGCCTTAACTGGAGAACCGTACCCATGATCTTCGTAAACGAGCAGTTCATAGGCGGTTACGACCAGCTTGCGGCCCTTGAGCGTTCAGGGGAGCTTGACCGCATGCTTGCTTCCGAAGCGCAAGGCGGTTCCTGATTACGCCTTCCCGTCGACTGGGAGCTTTTGACACCTCCATCGCCAACCTGTACCCTTACATTTAGATTCAGGTTAAGGGAATCGGGTGAAAATCCCGAACTGTTCCCGCAGCCGTAATAAGGGTTTTTTCCCGCCCATGCGAAGCGTGCCTGCGCTTCGGGTCACTGGCTTCAGTACAGCCGGGAAGGCCGCATCCGGAAAAGTCGCTCTGTTTTGATAACAGGCGGCCCTTCAAGTCGGAAGACCTGCCTGCGTCAATCTAGTGGCTTTGCCTCGGGAGTTAGGCGTATGGCAATTAAAAACACCGTTTTTGTTTTTCGTGCTAACGCACGGTTTTTGTTTCCTGCCTCACACGTTCATTCATATGACCGCTCTTTCGGGGAAAGCTATCTACCAGCACCTGGAGGAGTCAAAAATGAACAGACTTAAGATATTTTTCACCTTTATTCTGATCCTGGTTCTATTTCCGTCCGCGGGTTTTTCGGAGGAAAAAGAAATGGAAAGAATTGTTGTGACGGGTACAAAGACATGGATTGACGCCGAGCTTCTCGGTTCTTCCGTTACCGTTATCGACAGGGAGGAAATTGAAAAAAGCGGGGAAAAGGACATCGCGGCGATACTTTCGAGAGTCCCTGGATTCAACGTAGTCAGTTCGGGGAGCCGGGGGGGATTTACTTCCATTTTCGCAAGGGGCGGCCAGTCGGATTACAACCTCGTTATGATCAACGGCGTCCAGATAAACCAGGCCGGAGGGGGTTTTGACATCTCCTCTCTTACCACTGAGAACGTAGAAAGAATAGAGATAATAAAAGGAGCGCACTCATCTCTTTACGGTTCCGACGCGGCGTCTTCCGTTATAAACGTAATAACGAAGCGCGGGAGTGGAAAAATGAAAAAAGCAAGTTCCGTGGCCTTGGGATTCCGCGCCGAAGACGCAATGATCCTTGAGCATTCCTCAAGCATATCGGGAAGTCTTGAGAAACTGGGCTATTTTATTTCTCACCAACGAATCCTCGATGAGGGTATCTTAGAGACAAACAACGATTACAAAAACAATAACTTCACGGCGAACCTGAGCCTGGAAGCAAACGACGATTTAAATCTCTCCTTTTTCTCCATATACAGAGATTCGAAGTTTGAATTCCCGACCGGAGGCGCGGGGGACAGATTTGACGCGTTCGCTGACCCGGACCAAGGAACCAAGGAAGAATCGCTCGTCATGGGTTCTGATATCGTTTTTTCCCCGACCGAATGGTGGGAAAACTCATTTAAGCTCGGCTACACAAGACTTGATCGGGAAAATTATGACGGACCCCAACCCCTTGAATTAGATTCGCCCTTCCCTTCAGAGACTCTCGACAAAAGGATATCGCTTGAGTACGGGTCAAGTTTTTTTGTCGACTTCGATCAGGCCTCGAGCATAATCTCGACGGGTTTTGAATACGAGAAAGAAAGTTTCAAGACTGACTCACTGAATAAATCAAGAAAAAACTACGCTTTCTACGCTCAGAATAATTTCGCGCTGCTAAAAAAATTCTTCGTAACAACCGGCATAAGATATGACGACAACGAGTCGTTCGGGAGCGAGTGGAGTCCAAGTATCTTCGCTAGGTGGAAAATTAGGGAGTCCGGAACCGAGGTAAGAGGAGGAATCAGCAGAGGAATCAAGGAAGCCAATTTTTACGAAAACTTCAGTGCGGCCTTCGGAACAATACCCAACCCGGATCTAAAGCCCGAAGAAACACTGACAGCGGAAATAGGCCTCTGGCAGCCGTTGCTTGATAATGCGGTCGAACTTGATTTGAGCTTTTTCCAAAACAAGTTCAAAAACATTATCGCTTACAGTTTCACCCCGTTTGAGAATGGAACCAACTACGAAAACATAAGCCGCGCAAAATCGGAGGGAGCCGAAGCCGCAATACGTTTCTACCCGAGCAATAGCTTAACTCTAAGCGCAGCCTACACATACCTTAAAACCGACGTAACTGATGACGGCGGCCTCGGGTCCCCGTCCTTCTCAGAGGGAGAAAACCTCATACGGATCCCCGAGCATTCGTTTTCTTTTAATGCAGGATACTCAAAAAATGCCTTAAATTTCGACCTCTCGGGAAACTATGTCGGGAGCAGGGATGATGTGAACTGGAGCGAGTTTCCTTCCACCAGAGTCAAAAACGATTCTTTTTTCATCGTTGACGCTGCGGCTTCCTACGAAATCAGCGTGAAAAGGTTTGTTGACAAAATCAAGTTGTTTTCAAGAATCAATAATCTGTTCAACAAGGATTATGAAGATGTTTTCGGTTTTTCATCCCCGGGGTTCAGCATGATTTCCGGAGTTTCAGTAGTCCGGTAGCGAAGCGGGTTCGGGAAGCTGTTTTGGCGGAGAAAAATCGAGGCTGCTCTCAACCGGCCGGGGTGGTGGCTTGAGTTGATACTGCCAAGAAACCGTACAGGACGCAAAATCCACAAGGCAGCTTCCCGGATGCGTCCGCATCCACCGTCTTTTTACGCCTTTATCGAACAACCCCTCTTCAAGTTTTAACCGGACCCGGCTACGGCAAAAAAGCAGGTTAAGATTTAAATTCGGGGATAACCTCTTTTCCGAAAAGCTCAATTGAATGCGCTATGACCTCGGCGGGAGCCTGGGGAAACACCATCCTGCACATTATGTTGCGGATTCCTGTTTTCTCCGAGTATTTCTTTACTTCCTGAGTGCAGTGCTCAGGGGTACCGATCATAAAACGGTCTTCCGCCATGTATTCGAAGAAAGGGTCATCGGGGTCGGTTATGTTTTTCCCCCTTATCACTATCTTGACCCCGAGGCTCAGGTAAAACTTGTACATGTTTATTACGTACTCGGTTCCGCCTGCAATGGCCTCTTCCGTACTTTCGCGCACGTAAGTTTCCCGAAGCAGTATGTGCTCCGCTTCGGACGGATCGCGACCGGCTTTCTCAGCCTCATCGTTATACCACCCCAGAGTATCCATTATCATGGGAACCGTCCTTCCGGGGCCGATAAGAAGCGGGTACCCGAGGCGCCCGGCACGCCGCACGGCGGGTTCCTCAAAACCCCCTATGTATATAGGTATGGGTCTCTGCACGGGCTTGGGAGTAACATCTATGTTCGAGAAACTGAACCTCTTGCCTTCATAGGAAAAAGGGCCGTCCTCCCAGCATTTCTCGATTATCTCTATGCCTTCCTCAATCCTCGAGGGTCTTTGCGTCACCGGGACTCCGAACCCCTCGAATTCCTCTTTTCTGTACCCTATCGCGACTCCCAGATCGAATCTTCCGCCGGAAATAAGATCAACCGTGGCGGCGTCTTCGGCCACCCTCACGGGGTTATGAAGCGTGAGTATCAAGGCTCCGGTACCTATTCTCACCCTCTCGGTCACAGCGGCCATCGCGGCGGCCATCCCAAGGGGAGAAGAGCAGTAACCATCCTCAAGAAAATGATGCTCGGAAAGCCAGACCGAATCAAAGTTCACCGCTTCGGCAAGCCTCACGTGCTCCAGGGAATTTCTGTAAAGGTCCACATGGCGGCAATCAAGGTCCTTGTGGGTCTGCATGCTGAAGAGTCCGACTCCGAACTTCATTTCATACCTCCGGAATATTGGCTGGATTATTTGCGTTTAGACCGCAAATTAACCATAATTCTACCGTGATCGCTATCTACTTCCAAAACCACAATCGAGGTGCCACACAATGGGAAAAGAAATAAAATTCGGACTTTCGGCTCCAATGCCAGGAGCTGACGTCGACGGACTCGTAAATTTCTCGGTAAAAGCCGATCAGCTTGGATTCGACACCATATGGTACCCCGACCATCTGCTTTTCGTGGCGCCGGGAGCAATTGCTCCCGAGGCGTGGACCGTGGCTGCGGCTGCGGCGATGAAAACGGAAAATATAGCTTTGGGAACGGTTTCTGATCCTCACAGGATGCATCCCGCTGTTTTCGCCCAGAGACTCGCGACCGTTGATCAGCTTTCAAAGGGCAGGGTAGTGCTCTCCCTCGGAGTCGGGGAATCGATGAATCTTGACGCATTCGGAATCGAGTGGGGAAAACCTCTTTCTAAACTCAGAGAATCCATAGAAGTCATGGAACTTCTTTGGGAAACCGATGAACCCGTAGATTTTGACGGAAAGTTCTACAACCTTGAGAACGCGTTTTTGCAGATAAAACCCTACGAGAGAAACAAGATACCGTTTTACATGGCCACCCACACGCCCAAGGGACTTCAGCTAACAGGAGAAAAAGGCGACGGATGGCTGCCGATAGACCTGAATCCCGACCTCTATTCCGGTTATCTAGGGGAGATAACGGCCGCGGCAGATAATGTGGGAAGATCACTTGACGACGGTTTCGACCCCGCTCTGTGGATATTCACCTCTCTTGGAGAAAGCGTTGATGCCGCCTACGAAACTCTCGAACCCTTCAAGTACGTGCTGGTTATGCAGGACCAACTGCTGAAAGCCGGCTACGACGTCGAGATACCCGAAGAATATCACGGTCTTAATTACTTCAACATAGTGCCGACGGATGAAGAGGGGAGGCAGAGGTTCAGGCAGCTCGGACAGCTTTTCCCGAGAGAAGCCATACTTGATTTCACTATTACGGGATCGAAAAAAGACTGCATAGAGAAAATCGAGAAGTTCGTAGACGCTGGAGTAAGGAATTTCGTTTTGTTCTACAGGTTCAGCCCCGATCCGGACTTGGCGCTTGAGACTTACTCAAAAGAGATAATTCCTTACTTCAAGTAAGCTTTCAAGAGATGCTTCAACGAGTTTCTGCAAACAGCATTTCTGCATTTATTAGAGCTTATCGGTTCGTATCATTTAAAACTACATTAGAGGCGGGGTCTATAGACTTAACTAGCCAAAGATTTGGGATGTTTCTCCGTCCCAGATTAAATTAGGTAATCTTACCAAAGGGGAACATATGGTCACTCAAAACAATCAAGTTAAGTTGCAGGCCGATCATATCAAAGGGGTCTTGGTAATAAGCGCAGCTGGTCAAGTTCATGGTATGAACGCGCGGGAATTTCACGATAACCTGTACAAGGAAATTATCGCCTCTGGCAATCTCGTAGTTCTGGACCTTGAAAAGCTGTCCTACATCAATAGTGCGGGATTGCGTTCAATTCTGTTTGTTGCAAAAACACTCCGAGGTAAAAATACGAGATTCGTATTGTGTTCCTTGTCTGATTCCGTAAAAGAAATCTTCAAGCTTGCAGGTTTTGACAAAATCATTGAAATATTCGAATCTCGTTCTGACGCTATAGCTACAATAACGGGTTAAAGCGCGCTAGGAAGAAGCAGTTCTAAATCCCCGATTTTCCTCAAGCTCATTGACAGGGGTACAGACTTAAGTTTACAAGTTCTCGAAACCCTCATCGCTTCCTCGAACCCGCAGTGTAGTGCTTTAAATTCCAAGAGCCATCTTATCCAGGCAACATCTTTGCTTCCCGTGGAAGCAGGTAATTCATCGGTTGAATTCATGTGGGGAAGGTTTGAGAGTTCCATTCACCCGAGTGGAGCAGGAGGTGGCTTGTTAGGACCATACATTCCGTATTACCCTGAAATAACTTAATTTTTACTTGACAAACAGTTAAGCAGGGGAATAAAATCCTTATTAGGCCATATGGGGCTTTCACAGTCTGTTATGTTCTGTCGACGTCGGCAATCTGTCAACTTAAAAGAATAATTTCTTGATTATGATGGAGCAAATGGCTAGTTATAGGGGTAATTATCCTTAGTATAAAAAAGCGCGATTGGTGGGATAGCTGGGTTAAAAAACTCTAGGGGGAAAGCACTTTTGAAGAAAACCGCCGCTGTTATAGTTTCCGCGATAATTCTTTTCGCCTGGGGGGCAGTGTCATGGATGGTTCTTCCATGGCACCAGATGGTAGCTAATGAATTTACCAACGAATCCGAAGTTGCCGAGACCATAGAGGCAAATGCCCCGAAACCAGGAATTTACTACCTGCCGTTCTCGCATAAGGATCACAAGGCAGGGGAAACTGCCGCTTTCGTAAACGCCCTCCCTCAGGGCTACGCCCCGGCCATGACAAAGCAGCTTCTGACCCAGTTCGTCGGCGACCTCGTAAGCGTTCTGATCGTTATCTATCTGCTCTCCCAGACAGCCGGCCTGGGTTACTGGGGACGGGTAGGGTTTGTTGCCCTAGTAGGAGCGGCTATAGGTTTTATAAGCCATTTTCCTTACTGGAACTGGTTTGGTTTTCCGACTCCCTACGTAGCGGTCATCGTCATTGACAGTCTCATCGCCTGGTTTCTGGCGGGACTAATGATAGCAAGACTGGTCGCAAGAAACACAAAAAAGGTGACCTCCAAGATAGATGTTATCACTTAATCCGCAGAGGCGTCCTCACCGAGCCCCAGATCCTCAGCGTTCATCAGATGTGGAATGGTCCACAAACTCGATTCTGCTGAAGTAAAGGAAATTCAGACGGTCAGGTTCAAGCCCCCTTACGTACGGCTTGATCATGTTCTGCTGAACCGAATTAAGATAAGGAACTATCGGGACGTCGGTTTCCGTAAGAATTCTCTGAGCACTGTTGTAAAGTTCCGTTCTTTGCCCGCGATCCAGAATCCCGGCTGCCTTCTCCACTAATCGATCGTACTCCGGATCGCACCACCCGGTACGGTTATTTCCACTTCCACATTCAAAGAGATTCATAAAATTATGAGGGTCCGGGAAATCCGCCTGCCATCCGGCTCTGAATACGGGCGGAGGATCCGTTCTGAGCGTGCTGAGATAGACGGTCCATTCCTGGTTCACAAGCTTGACTTCAATGCCAAGATGCTCCTTCCACATGCTCTGGAACGCCTCGGCTAAAATCCTGTTGTTTCCCGTATCCGGATAAAGAAAAGCGGTCTTCGGAAAACCCTCCCCGCCCGGATAGCCAGCCATCTCAAGAAATTTCCTTGCCCTCTTCGCATCAAACAAAATACCGACCTGGGGATTGTGGGCAAGCATGTCGATCGGTATCCATGAAGTTAAGGGCACTCCAGCCCCTTGGAGAAGTCCCGCGAGACTTTCCCTGTCTATAGAGCTTGCGAAAGCCTTTCTCACCAGAGGATTGTCAAACGGGACTTTTCTAGTGTTAAACCCTATGTAGTTGTTCCTGAAAACCACGCTCTGCTTAAAATCCGGAAGCTTCATAACCCTTGGAACTTCAAGCAGGGGAATCCCCTTACTGTCGAGAAAATCGAGCTCCCCGCTTTCATAAAGAGCGAGGGTGGATACGGGATTCTCGTTCATTATCATTTTTACCTTCTTAGCGCTTTTGGGTTTCTCTCCCCAGTAACCTTCATACTCCTCGATAAGAACTTCCTTATGATGCTTCCACTCTTTTAATCTGTAAGGTCCCAGAGTTACCATGTTCGCGGCTTCAGTCCATCTGGTTCCGTATTTCTCAACAATATCCTTTCTCATCGGAAAAGTGGACATGAAAGTGACTAGGCTCAGAAAATAGGCCCTCGGCTTTTCAAGAGTAACAATAAGAGTACGTTCATCCGGGGCTTTTACCCCGACTTTGCTAAAATCCTTTATTTCCCCTGAGTTGAATTTTCTGGCGTTTTTTATGTCAAAAAGAAAATAGGCGTAGCTTCCGGCGGTTTCGGGCTTAAGAATCCTTTTCCATGAATAAAGGAAATCGCTGGCTCGAAGCGGCACCCCGTCTGTCCAGAGAACTTTTCCCCTTATTTTAAAGGTATAGGTCCTCCCATCCTCGCTTACCCGCCAGCTTCGCGCGAGGGCGGGTATGGGCTCGTATTTTTCATCAAACGCCGCGAGGCCGTCCATTATGTTCTCTATGATTGTAAAAGATGTGACATCGGTAGCGAGAGACCAGTCAAGCGTGGGGGGTTCGGTGCCGATATTTATGTTAAGCGTGTCTTTGCGGGCAATATCCGCGGCGTCCGGGGCTTTGTTTCCAGAACCGCAGGAAATGAAAAGAAGAACACAGAGAATCAGAAGAAATTCTTTCGATCTTTTCATAACGACAGTTTGAAAATCCCGCGGAGGTAGTGGTTGCTTGATGAAAATTTCTGGAAACTGAAAATCAGGTTCAACTCCTAATTTAACTACTGCCCGAAGACCTTGAACCTTCCGTTTTCTACTATTCCTACAATCGGTTCGTAAACCGCATCCCCGTAACGGTCAAAATAGAACTCGCCTAAAAGCGTGTCCGCCCTGATATCGGCCATTGCGTCGCGTATAGCCTCTGGGTCGGTTGAAGAGGCATCGGCGATGGCTTCGGCCAGTATATAAGTAGATGCGTAGGACAGTGCGGCAAAAGCATCGGGTTCGCCGTATTTTGCCCGGAAATTTTCAAGAAACCTGCGATTCTCGGGTGTGTCAATGTCCGCAATCCAAGTCGTAAAGGTAATAGCACCCTCGGCCGCATCTGCAGCTTCTCTTACATCATCTTGAGTAGCCAGGGTAATCAGAAAAGGAATATTCATATCCATTCCGAGCCGCCGTGCCTGAATCATAACTCCTCTGCGGCCCGGAGCCAGAGCCGATATAAAAAGAGCCTCGGGCGGAGGAACGGCATTTATTATGTCGGTTAACTGGCTAGTCAGGTCGGGAAGTGCACCGGTTCGTCGAGAATAAGTCTGCTCGCTCACGATCCTGGCACCATGCTTTTCAAGCTCCTCTTTTACCTTTTCGTGATTGCTTGAAGAAAAAGAATCAGCTTCATTCACTATCGCGGCTACGTTATTGTAACGCAACTGCTCTCTGGTAACTACGACGCCTGCCTGCACAAGCGGGTCGACGGTGAGGGATGCACGGAAGGCAAATTCGCTTCTGGCGCTGAGACCGCGCGCCGCGGAGGTGGGACTGAAAGCCACAACCTTGTTTTGCTGCGCGACCGGAATGATTCTTTCGGTGGCGCTCGACGTAAAAGGACCAAGAACGGCGACCACTCCATCCTGCTCAATAAGCTTTCTGTAGGCTCTCTCGGCGCCGTCTGGGGTGCCCTCGGAATCCTCAACTATGAACTTGATTTCTTTTCCGCCAAGCAGCGGCGATTCGTTAATTTCCCCAAGGGCAAGCTCCATGCCGTTTTTCATCTGCAGGCCGTTTGAGGAAAGCGGACCGGTAAGGGGAACAACAACACCGACGCCAACCTCTTCGGTTTCGTTCTGGCCACAGGAAAAAGAACCGAGAAGCAGTAGCGCAACGGCTGCGGCAGCAAACATAAATGCAGTTACTTTTTTTATGTTAAAGTCCTCCGACAACCATCCATCTTTCGGGAATAATACCCGTTCAAACACTCAGGATCAAAACCATGCTGACAGGCCTGAATAACGGGATTACTCAAGGGCCTCGAACTTGCCGCCGCGGACTATCCTTACCACGGAGCTGTAGACCCCATCCCCGCTCTCGTCGAAATAGAATTTCCCGAAAATAGTGTCGTCCAGAGCGGATTCCGGACCGATCATCTGCAGGGCCGCCCTGATATCCTCCGGACTGGCTGTTGAAGCGCGCGCGATGGCGGCGGCCAGTATTTGGGTGGAAGCGTAGGAGCGCGCCGAGTACGCGTCGGGATCCTCTTCGTATTTCGCCTTGTACTTCCCGACGAAATCCACGCTCTGGGGCGTGCTGTCGTCTACCCAGTTCGTAACCGTAACGGCGCCTTCGGTCGACCCCTCCAGCTCCTTCTCGGCCTCCGCCACGTCCGTCCCCGTGAGCACGATTACGATCAGGGGAACTGTTATACCCATCTCGCGGGCCTTGACTATTACCCCCTGGCGCCCCGGCGAAAGCGCCGAAACGAATACCACGTCCGCACCCGAGTCCCTTATGGCACGCAGCTGCTTCGCGAGATCGGGAAGGGATTCGTTCTTTGCTCGGCTGAAACTCTGCTTTTCCACGACTTCCACGTCCAGGTACTTCGCAAGTTCCTCAAGCACCTTGTCGTTGCTGCTCACGGAGAAAGTATCGTCTATGTTGACTATGGTCGCCGCTTTTGAATACTTCAGAGCGGCTTTGGTTTTCCTTATTCCTTCGGGCACCAGTTTGTCCACGGTAAGGGAAGTGCGGAATATGAAATCGCCGGGAGCGGTGATCCCGCTTGGACTCGCGACGGAGGTCGGACTTATGGCCACCACCTTGCTTTCGTTCGCAAGCGGGGCGGTTCTTTTCGTCGAGGTGGAACTCCACGGACCGATTATCGCACTCACGGCGCCCTCGTCGATAAGCTTCCTAAAAGCCCTCTCCGCGCCATCCGGGGTGCCTTCGGTATCCTCAAAGACCGGGCGGAGATCCGTCCCGCCGAGAAGCGCCGACGCGTTGATCTCCTCCACGGCGAGTTCGACGCCTTTTTTCAGGTTCCCCCCGAGCCCCTCTGACACTCCCGTAAGGGGAAAGGCGACGCCGACTGCAATCTCCTCGTCGCTACCCTCGTCGCAGGAAACAAGACCGAGGACCGCAGCCGCGGCCACCATGGCAAAAAACAAAAGCGCAGCTACTTTTTTCACTTTAAAATAAACTCACTTTCTGGTGATTATTCACTATCGGAGAGGGCAACCAGAACAGAGTCCTTCTCAACCGTTTCCCCTTCTTTAACCCTTATTTCCTTTATAACACCCGAAGCGGAGGCTTTAAGTTCGCTTTCCATCTTCATCGCTTCAACCACTATGACACTGTCACCTACCTCGACGCTGTCTCCCTGTTTCTTAAGGATCTTCACTACCCTGCTGTGCATCGGCGCCGTTATGTTAAGACTCCTCGTGCCTTCTGCCTGGGAAGCGTCCCTTCCCGAAACGGCCTCTATCTCGTAGAGGTCGCCCTCGTGGAAAACCTGTATTTTCTTTCCTTCCCTGAATATCCCTACGGTGATGCTCTGGTTGTCAACCAGAATCGAATAGGTGCTTTCGTCTATACGCAGAAATTCTAGCTCCTTCTGCTCATCGTCTATGCTGAAAAGGCTCAGTCCTTCCTTCTCTTCGAAGCCTACCTTGTAGGTTTTGTTTCCCAGTTTGAAAGTATAAGTCATAACAGCGGATTCCCGGATACGCCGACCCTTCTGGCAAAAAGCTTCCAGCCCGAAGAAGCAGCGGTTTTCCCCTGCACAATTTGGTTTGAGCCGCCGTTCATGGCAACGGCGGCGGCCATGAGTATAACTTCAGGATCGGATTCCTCAGGCACCAGAAGTTCTGGATGTCTTTCTATAAAGCCTGTGTCAATCTGCGCCTTGCGGAACTCCGGGTCCCGCATCATTCTGATCAGAAATCCGAGATTGGTTCTCACTCCCAGAACCACGTATTCCCTTAGGGCGGAAAGCATCCTGTCTACCGCATCCTCCCGGGAATTTCCCCAGACGACAAGCTTTGAGAGCATCGGATCGTAAAAAGACGTTATCTCGCAGCCGCTGTAAACGGATGAATCATCCCTCACTCCCGGACCGCTGGGAGCGCGGACGTAGTGAAGGGGTCCTGGAGAGGGAAGAAAATTGGTGGCGGGGTCCTCCGCGTAAACCCTGCATTCAAGAGCATGGCCCTGCATTTTTATGGCAGACTGCTTGAAAGGCAATTTTTCCCCCGAAGCTATCCTTATCATCCATTTCACTATATCGATTCCCGTGATCATTTCGGTGACCGGGTGCTCGACCTGCACCCTGGTGTTCATCTCCAGAAAATAGAAATTCTCCTCTTGGTCCATTATGAACTCGACCGTGCCGGCCCCGGAATAGTCAACCGCTTTCGCTATGCGAAGTGCGACTTCGCACATGTTTTTTCTCGTCTTCTGGCTTATGAATCCCGAGGGAGCTTCCTCTATCACCTTCTGGTGGCGTCTTTGTATTGAGCATTCGCGCTCGAACAGGTGCAGCAGGTTTCCGTGCCTGTCCCCGAGAACCTGGACTTCGACGTGTCTTGGTTTCTGAACGAACTTTTCTATGAACACGGAATCGTCTCCGAAAGAGGAAAACGCCTCGCTTCTAGCCATCCGAAGGGACGATTCGAATTCCTCCTTGGAATTAACGAGTCTCATTCCCTTTCCGCCCCCGCCCGCAGAAGCCTTTATCATCACCGGGTAGCCGATTTTCTTCGCCACCCTAGAGGCTTCAACATCTGATACGGCTCCCTCGGATCCGGGAACAAGGGGTAAATTCGCTTCTCTGGCTATCTTCCTTGCGGTTACTTTATCTCCCATAAGCCTTATCGCTTCCGCGGAAGGCCCTATGAAAACCACACCCTCTTTCTCGCACAGTTCGGCGAAGGAATCGTTTTCGGAAAGAAATCCGAACCCCGGGTGTATGGCTTCGGCCCCGGATTTCTTGGCGACCGCAACTACCTTCTCCCCGACCAGGTAGCTCTCAGAGGGTTTCGACGGCCCTATATGGTAGGCCTCGTCCGCGAGCATGACGTGAAGAGCGTCCCTGTCAGCATCCGAATAAACCGCCACGGTAGCAATTCCAAGCTCCCGGCAAGCCCTGATGATTCTTACCGCTATCTCTCCCCTGTTTGCTATCAGTATTTTTTTGAACATTTTCTCACCTAACCACTCAGAGGGGAATGTTCCCGTGCTTTTTTGGTGGAAGCGTCTGTCTTTTTCCGTTTAGCATCTCAAGCGCCGCTATCACTCTCGGTCTCGTGTCCTCAGGTTTGATGACTTCGTCTATGTAACCCAAGCTCGCAGCACGGTAAGGATTCGCAAAATTCTTCTTGTACTCCTCAATTAGCCTGATTCTCTCTGTGTCCGGGTCGTCCGCAGCGGCTATTTCCCCCCGGGAAATTATGTTCACGGCCCCGTCAGGTCCCATGACCGCAATTTCCGCCGTGGGATAGGCAAGGTTTACGTCTCCTCTTATATGTTTTGAGGACATGACGTCGTAAGCACCTCCGTAGGCTTTTCTGGTTATCACGGTAATTCTCGGAACCGTTGCCTCGCAGTAGGCGTATAGCAGTTTTGCGCCGTGCCTTATGATTCCTCCCCACTCCTGCGAGGTTCCCGGGAGGAAACCCGGTACATCGACAAAAGTAAGGAGAGGGATATTGAAAGCATCGCAGAACCTTACGAATCTTGCAGCCTTAACCGAAGCGTCTATGTCAAGACATCCCGCAAGCACCTTGGGCTGGTTTCCTACCACGCCGACCGGCTGCCCGTTCATCCTCGCAAACCCTATCACTATATTCTTTGCGTAGTGCTCCTGCACCTCGAAGAAATACGAATGATCGACTATGGGCCGAATCACATCCAGTATGTCATAAGGCTTGTTGGGGTTATCGGGGATAAGCCCGCGAAGGCTCGTCTCTTTTCTGTCCGCGGGGTCATCGCAGGCAATCACCGGCGGGTCCTCCATGTTGTTTGAAGGGAGAAAACCGAGGAGTTCCTTTATTATCTCTATTGAGTCGTCGTCATCCTCCGAGGCGAAATGCGCGACGCCGCTTACGGAATTGTGGACCATGGCGCCGCCAAGTTCTTCTGAGGACACCTCTTCATGGGTAACGGTCTTGATCACGTCGGGACCCGTAACGAACATGTAGCTTGTGTTTTTCGACATGATCGTAAAATCGTTCATTACCGGGGAGTAAACCGCTCCCCCGGCGCACGGGCCCATGATCGCGGATATCTGAGGTATGACCCCCGAGGAAATCACGTTCCGAAGAAATATCTCTCCGTACGCGCCGAGACTCTTTACACCTTCCTGGATTCTCGCTCCGCCGGAATCGTTAAGCCCAATGATCGGCGCCCCGGTTGAAAGCGCCAGATCCATTATCTTGCATATCTTCTTTCCCTGTTCAAGACCCAGGGAACCACCGAAAACCGTAAAGTCCTGGGCATAGACAAACACTTGGCGTCCCTCAATCTTTCCGTAGCCCGTAACCACGCCGTCGCCAAGGATTCTCTTTTTTTCCATGCCGAAGTCCGTGCAGCCGTGCAGGACAAATTTGTCAAGTTCAACGAAAGTATCCTTGTCAAGAAGTTCGACTATTCGTTCGCGGGCCGTGTGCTTGCCGGAATCATGCTGTCTCTTGATTCTGGCTTCGCCACCGCCTAGATTTGCCTCTTTTTCCTTATCTTCAAGAATTCTGACTTTTTCTTTCATCGGATGTACTCCAGACCCACTCACAGTTAAAAACGGATCAGTGAATCATAACACGCAGAGGCGCCGTTTCAAGGTTCTGCGGCGCAAAGAATCTCGAACAAAGCATGGACCTGGGCGCGCAGACTCTCCATGTCAGAAGAGTTTTTTATCAGAAAATCGGCCTGGGAAGCCTTTTCCGCTTCAGACATCTGGGAGTCCATGCGACGGCGGATTTCCTCGGGCAACATGGCGTCACGGGCAGCCACCCTGCTTTCCCTTAGTTCATCGGGACACGCAACCACCACCAGACCGTCGATCAGATCGTCAAGACCACCGCTTCCACGATCTATAAGTGACGCCTCAACAAACACTATCGGTTCACCGCTTCGGGTGGATATCTTCTCTTTTATCCGCTCAAGAATCCTCGGATGGGTTATCCCGTTAAGCCGCTCGCGGTCCCGCTCGTTTGCAAACACTATTTCGGCAAGGGCGCCGCGGTCAAGCGTCCCGTCAGCTCTGAGAATTTCCCGGCCGAAACAGTCGACGATTTCCGAGAGCGCGGGCTCCCCCGGCCGCACGATTTCCCTTGCTACCTCGTCGGCGTCCACGATGAACGCCCCAAGCTCGCGCAGCATCCCCGCCACAGTCGACTTTCCCGAACCTATATTTCCTGTAAGCCCGTATATCTTCATCTTCAGGCGTTGCGTGAGCTTATAAAGTCAATTGCCCTTGCGAGGCGCAGCACTACGATCTCTTTGCCCAGTATCTCAACAACATCAAAGATTCCGGGACTCTTCGTCGAACCGGTAAGCGCAACCCTGGCGGGTTGAGCTATTTTCCCAAGCCCAAGGCCAGTTCGCTGCATCACACGCTCGAAACCCCCGTGAATATTATCATGGGAAAAATCCTCCACGCGGGAGAGTTCCTCTGCCAGAAGCATGAAAATCTCACCGTTTCGTTCCACCAGAAACTTCTCCGCCGCTTTTTCGTCGTACTCGAAATCGTCGGTGAAAAAGTAAAGGGACTGATCCACTATTGCGTTAAGAGTCTCTGAGCGCTCGCGCATCTGCACAACTATTTTGCGAAGCCGCTCGGAAGACGGCCGGGGGAGTCCCTTTTGCGTGATAAGAGGACCTATTTTCTCTGAGATACTCTCCTCGGGCAGGTCCCTTAAGTATTTTCCGTTAAGCCAGAGAAATTTCTGAGGATCAAACACCGAGGGAGATTTTCCGATGCCTTTCAGGCTGAATTTTTCAATAAGCTCCTGCGTTGTGAAAATCTCCTGATCCCCAAAAGACCAGCCCAGCCTCACGAGATAATTAAGCACCGCTTCTGGAAGATATCCGCGCAGTCGGTACTCCGTAACGGATTCCGCACCATGGCGCTTTGAGAGTTTTTTCCCGTCCGCGCCGAGTATCATCGGAACATGGGCGAGCTTCGGTTTTGAGAAATCGAGCGCCTCGGCTATCAGTATCTGCCTCGGGGCGTTTATTATATGGTCATCACCCCTTATGACGTGAGATATATCCATCTGCGCGTCATCAACCGCCGCGGCAAAGTTGTAGGTCGGAAATCCGTCGGCTTTCAGGATCACAAAGTCTTCTATTTCAGAAGAGTCGAAAACTATCCCGCCGCGGACAAGGTCCTCAACAGAAATCTTCTCTCCCGGGAGCACAGAAAGCCTTACGGCGTAAGGTTTCCCAGGAGCCGCACCGAGCTGCGACCACTCTCTTCTGTATCTGAAGACCTCTCCCTTCTCCCTGGCCTCCTCTCTTCTCCGCCCAAGCTCCTCGGCAGTAACGTAGCATCTGTACGCCTTGTCCTCGTCAATGAGCCGCTCGGCAAGCCGACCGTAATCGGCAAGCCGCTCTGACTGGCGGACGATTTCCCCCTGCCACTCAAGCCCGAGCCACTTAAGCGATTCGATAATCTGCCGCTCGAATTTCTCCTCGGAACGGGCGCGGTCGGTATCCTCGATTCTGAGCAGGAAATCTCCACCGAGACTCGCGGAAAAAAGCCAGTTGAAAATGGCGGTGCGTGCCGCTCCCACATGAAGAGCGCCGGTGGGGCTGGGAGCAAATCTTGTTACAATTTTCACGGATACTATTTTACACGCCGAAGGGACAAAAAAAGAAATGCCGCCGAAAGACTTGGGGATCCTTCCCAGTGAATTGTATAATAATTACCATGAGAATATGTTCGCTTCTTCCCAGCTCAACCGAGATAGTGTTTGCCCTCGGACTTGAGGAGGACCTGGTCGCAGTAACCCACGAATGCGATTATCCGCCCGAGGCACGTAGCAAACCCGTGGTCGTAAACAGCATCCTCAAAGAAAAGGGGAAGCTCTCAAGCGCACGCATAGACGAATTTGTAAGCCAAAGCCGCTCCGAAGGGAAAAGCGTCTACCTGATCGACTCAGAGAGCCTTAAGGAGATAAAACCGGATCTTATAATAACCCAGGGACTTTGCGATGTCTGCGCCGTATCCGAAAACGAGGTAACGGAGGTCTGCGAGATTCTTGAGAGCAGCCCCGAAATACTGTCTCTCGAGCCTTCCACCGTCAGTGAGATAATGGATTCCGTACTACTTCTGGGAGAAATCACCAGGACAAAGGAAAAGGCCTCGCAGATCGTAGATGGTCTTCGCAAAAGAATCGAGAGCGTCGAGAAAAAACTCTCGAGAGAAAGGTACCGGCCGGGGGTTTTCTGCCTTGAGTGGCTCAACCCTCCTTACGCCGCCGGGCACTGGGTGCCGGAAATGGTAAAGACGGCGGGAGGAGAACCGCTAATCTCAAGGGAGGGAGAACCTTCGTTTAAAACAACCTGGGATGAGATACTCGAGTCGTCGCCTGACTACCTGATCCTGATGCCCTGCGGGTTCGACATAGAAAAAACGCTTGACGGGATAGAGGATGTGACAAGTGAGGTAAGGCAATGGCACGCGTTGCGCGCGGTAAAAAAAGGCCACTGCTACATAGTGGACGCCAACTCCTATTTCAGCAGACCGTCGCCCCGGATCGTTGACGGAATTGAACTGCTGGCAAGAATAATCCACCCCGATATATTCACGCAACGACCGAAGGCTAACTCGGTTCTAAACGTGAAAAATCATTTCTACCTGCAGACCTTTCTCGGTTAAGATTTCGGAGCCTGAAAAGGATCCGCTTCAGCCGGGGCAGTATCGGAATCTGAAGGAACTTCAGCACTTGCAGATCCTACTGCGGACCGAAAAGGGTCCCCCTCATTTGAAGCAGTATCGGAATCTGAAGGAACTTCGGCACTTGCAGGTGCTACCGCGGACTGAAAAGGATCTACATCTCCTGTTCCATTTGACATAAGAAACACCCCTATGATTAAAAATGTTGAACTTCTGGGGAGTGTAACCCACCCACATATATTCACGCAACGACCGAAGGCTAACTCGGTTCTAAACGTGATAAATCATTTCCACCTGCAGACTTTTATCGGTTATTGCGGGGCCTGGAAGGGATCCCCTTCTCCTGAGGGAGCTGCAGGAGCTGCAGCGCTTGCCTCCTGAGGCGCCGCTTGGGCGGACTGAAAAGGATCCGCATCGCTCTGGGGCTCCTGGGGTTCAGGCGGAGCGGGTGGTTCGTCAGCCTGCTGCCCACCTCCTCCTCCTTCGTTTAACATAAGGACTATCCCTATGATTAGAATTACGATAGCTAACAGCACTAACTCATTGCCTTGTATTGTCATGAGACTATCTATCCTCCTGATACTCTTTATACTACTATGTCAGGACCACGAACCTAAAGTCCGCAAGAACCTTAATCCTACTTTTAATGATACTGATTGATGAAACAATATGTCAAGCATCTTTTCAACGCCTCAAACAGTATATGACACGCTTGAGCAGGATGCGGAACTGCAGATAGCGCTCTCGCAAATCCTCTACGGTTGCGTACCGCACGCAACGGAAGAGGAATGTTTGATGATTTTCAAGGAAAGCCCGGAAAAAATCGCCACGCTTGCCGATATCCGGAAAATATCAACTCGGTTTTTCACGGTCGAAAAAGAGGAATTTCCCTCAATCGCCATGGAAATAAGAATAACGACGGGAAAAGATCTACGGCTTAAATACGAATACTTCTTCCTCATCGAGTCCTCGGAGGAAACTTTTTTTCTATCCACTCTAGTAAAATTAGGAAAATACTCCCTTATTTTCCTCTGCGACGAAACGCACCAATCGGTCACAGCGGAGATGATCGAAGCCGAGATGGAGCCGCTGAGCGAGGCCGTTTCTTCAATTGGCGAGTGTTTGACAAAGCCAAGGCTTTAAACTATCATTGCGCTAACCGCTTGCGGAGAGAGATTCCAATTTGAAGTACGTAAAAATCATAGGAACCGGTTCTTCGGTTCCCGACACCATACTTTCCAATTCCGACTTGGAAAAGATGGTAGAAACCTCTGATGAGTGGATTATATCCAGAACAGGAATAAAGGAACGCAGGATTGCGGATAAGGATACAGCTTCTTCTGATATCGCTTATGAAGCAGCCGAAAAAGCCCTGAAGGCGGCAAGCGTAAACCCAAGTGATCTTGACGTAATCATAGTCGGAACCATCACCCCCGATTTCCTTTTTCCTTCAACAGGCTGCGTGGTACAGGGCCTCCTAGGAGCAAAAAAGGCCTATGCTTTTGATCTTATGGCCGGCTGTTCCGGGTTTCTTTACACGCTTCACGTAGCTCAGGGAATAATAAAATCAGGCGCGGCTGAGAAAATTCTCGTGATAGGGGTTGATACTCTCTCGAAGGTCACCGACTTCGAGGATCGTTCAACCTGCATACTTTTTGGCGACGGGGCGGGTGCAGCCGTGCTCACCGCTTCTGACGAGCCGGGAATTCTCTCATCCATTCTCAACTCGGACGGAAGAGACTGGGACCTTCTCTACGTCCCGGCGGGGGGCTCGAGGACGCCGATCAACGAGGAAGTGCTTAAAACCAGAGATCAATACATAAAAATGGAGGGAAACGACGTGTTCAAAGTTGCCGTCAAGAGCATGGAGTCGGCAACTATAAACGCCATCCAGCAAGCCGATATTACTCCCGAAGATATTGATCTTTTCGTTCCCCACCAAGCAAACCAAAGAATTCTGGAAGCCGTAAGAAAGAGGCTGAATTTCCCGGAAGAAAAAGTGTTTGTAAACCTAGACAAGTATGGAAACACCTCCGGGGCTTCAGTTCCGCTGGCACTTGACGAGGCAATTCGCCAAGGAAGGGTAAAAGAAGGAAATCTGGTGCTGTTCGCTGCCTTCGGAGCTGGTTTCACCTGGGGAGCTTCAGTGGTAAGGCTCTGAAGACCTTCGCCGACCCCGCACCCCGTTTACCCAAGACGTAACCTTTTCCCTCACGAAAAAACGCAAAATATGACTCTTTCCTCAATCCCAGAGCTTGCAAACATCGTCCTACCAGCGTTTCTCGTAATCGCCGCGGGTTTTCTTTTCAGCAGGACGAGAAAAATAGACATCTCTTCGATCAACGATCTTGTGGTTTACGTAACCACGCCGTGTCTCATAATTTCGTCTCTTTCCGATTTCACGATGAATCCGTCCGTGACGGCGAAGATTTTCCTTTCGATGTCAGCGGTCATTTTCGCTACCATCATAATCGGCGGGGCGCTCACGAAAACATTCCGGCTCGACTCGAGGGTATATCTGCCTCCCGTGGTTTTCGCGAACACGGGAAACCTAGGACTCCCCCTCTGTCTTTTCGCGTTCGGGCAGTACGGGTTTAACATCGCGATCCTCTGCGTTGTCTCGGCCATGCTGCTTCACTACACTGTGGGAATTCTGATCCTCGGCTCCGGAAAGAATCATCTCCGCGAGATATTCAAGCTTCCCCTGATATACGCCACCGTGGCCGGAATAATCATAAACTCGGTCGGCTTCGATATTCCGGTCGTTATCGAGAGACCCGTAACCCTTCTGGGAGAGATCACGATACCCGCGATGCTTTTCTCCCTCGGATACAAGCTCTCCGGAATGAAGATCTCCAGACTTTGGCTTTCATTCTTCTTCGGCTCCGCCAGAATATTTCTCGGCGTCATTTTGGGAGTGGTGTTCGTAAATATGTTCGGGCTGAAGGGAGTTGAGGCGAAAGTAGTCATTCTCGAGTGCTCGATGCCCCCGGCGGTCTTTAACTTCGTGCTCGCGGAGAAATACGGAAGAGACTCCGAGACGGTCGCGTCAATAATAGTGGCCGGAACTGCAGTCTCCCTGCTAGTGCTTCCGTTTGTTATTTC
>JAPOQQ010000023.1 GCA_026710625.1 Candidatus Dadabacteria bacterium
CGACGTAAAGCTTGTCGCGATGCTGGGAGCTTTTTTCGGAATGTGGGGGGTGCTGATCATAATATTTCTGAGCTCCATCCTGGGAACCCTGATCGGACTCTCGGTTATAATACTGCGCAGGAAGGATCCGGGGTATGCCATAGCCTACGGCCCCTTTCTTTCCCTGTCGGCCGTCCTGTACCTGCTCGGAGACGGTCTTTTTCTCCTTGCCGGAATAAATATCGGGTCGCCAGGGTAGAACTATGAAAAGGATAATCAAAAATCTCTTTCTTCTGGTCGTCATAGTTATCGCGGCCAAATTCCTGCTCACGGTCTTCGGAAAAGACCTATCGACCGCACACCCCGAAAGGGTGGTTCTTGGGAACTGGACGCAACAGAGCATAGAAACCCTCATGGAACAGGCCGCCTTAAAAGACGGCCCCGACGCCAAAATAGAATTTCTCTCGGAGAAGTTTCTCGGAACTCCATACGCGGGAAATACCCTTGGGGGAGCAAGCGGCGAGACAGAGCAGCTTACAGTGGATCTATCAGGGGTTGACTGCTTTACCTATATCGACTACGTGGAGTCACTCAGGCTTTCGGGAAGCTTCGGGGAATTCAAGGAAAAACTTGCGAAAACGAGATATAAAGACGGCGCTGTGCAGTGGGAGAACAGGAAACACTTTTTCTCCGACTGGGTGAACGGAGACAATCAAAGCGCCCGTGATGTAACCCGGGAAATCGGGGGCGACGCCACGGCAACCGTGGCCAAAGAGCTAAACAGAAAAACAGACGATTCTTACTGGCTTCCGGGACTAGCGACAGTAGAAAGAGATATAAGCTACGTTCCCTCTGAGAAATTAAGCCCGCTAGTTCTCCAAGAGATAAAAACGGGGGACTACCTCGGGATCTACTCCGATAAAGACGGCCTTGACGTCTCTCACACTGGAATAGCCGTTAGAAAGGACGGCGTGGTTTACCTGCGCCACGCTTCCACGGTACACGGAAAGGTACTGGACGAGGAGCTTGCCGCCTACATGAAAAACAAGCCCGGACTCCTGATATACAGGGTAAAGTAATCGATTATGTGTTAGAATCAGAATTGCTCCCGGACGGGGCATGATCGCAACCAAAGGAGGCGGGTTAATGTCTTTGAATTTAAATGTAAAGGAACTCACAGGGTGTCTTAAGGAAGTGAAGAAGGCGCAGGACTCTCTCGATAATCTTCTTGACTTCGTAGACCTCATGAAAAACGTAAAGGAATCTTTTCCGGGAGATGTTGCAACCCCGGCTGAGAAAATCAAGGAGATTTCAAGCGCCGCGGCACCCTACATAAAAGAGATAAAAACCATCTTTGACGGGGAGCTTAACAAGCTTCCGACAGACGACGAAGAGGTTGCCGACGCCGCGAAGAAGCTGGTGCTCTACCACGGAGACCACATGCAGGTTCTCATCTGGGCCGAGCAGCAGAAGGCAAACCACGAACCGGATTCCTACTGGTGGAGATACTGGGACGGTATAACGGGAAACGTAAAAAAGGACATAGAGGAGCATCAAAAACAGCTCTAGGGCTTGGCCCCGGAGGGGGCCGTCCGAAAAACCGCCCGGCCATCCTCAGGACCGAAGCCCCCGCGAGATGATTCGCAACCGCCCAAACCAAAATGCAGTTCATAGACGAAGCGAAAATAACCGTTATATCAGGTAACGGCGGCGACGGATGCGTCAGCTTCAGAAGGGAGAAGTTCGTCCCCAAGGGAGGTCCCAACGGCGGCGACGGCGGCAAGGGGGGAGACGTGGTGGTAGTCGCGGACGCGAATATGTCCTCGCTTCTTGACTACAGGTACAAAAAAGAATACAGAGCCCAAAACGGCCAGCCCGGAAGAGGCAAGGACCAGCACGGAAAATCGGGTTCCGACCTAATTATCCCCGTTCCCGCGGGAACCGTGATAACTTCCTTTGAAGACGGGGAGACGCTTGCCGACCTAGTCGAGGACGGCGAGAGCTTTACCGTAGCCAAGGGAGGAGGCGGAGGCAGGGGAAACTCAAGGTTCGTATCGCCGACTAACCGGGCGCCAAGGCAAGTGGAAAGCGGGAGGCCGGGAATTCGAAGAGAAATAAAGCTCGAACTTAAGGTGCTTGCCGATGTCGGCATCCTCGGGTTTCCAAACGCGGGGAAATCAACCCTCATATCGAAAATCTCGGCCGCGAGACCCAAAATCTCGGGCTATCCTTTCACCACTTTAGTTCCCAATCTCGGGGTAGTAGGCTACGGAGACCATCAGTCTTTCGTAATCGCGGACATCCCCGGGATCATCGAGGGAGCACACAAGGGACTTGGGCTGGGTATTCAGTTTCTAAAACACGTGGAGAGAACCCGCCTTCTGGTTCACATGCTTGATCTTGACCCGATTTCGGGGAGAGATCCCGTAGAAGATTTTGACAAGATTAACTCGGAACTAAGGGAGTACTCGACGAAGCTTGCCGAAAAACCCCAGCTGGTCGTCCTCAATAAAATCGACATCGCCGAAGCCAGGGACAGAGGTGCGGAGACAACAAGACGGCTTAAGGAAAGGGATGTCGAGACTTTCAGCATATCCGCGGTCACGGGAGAAGGTTCACAGCAACTGGTCTACTTAATCGGGGAAAGACTCAGACTCCTTACTGAAGATTCTCGTAATCAATCTCCTTGCGAGGAATAGGCATCAGGGAAGCGTGGTGAAGCGTCATTTTCCACTCTCCATCAGCAAGCTCGAATATGTTGGTCGCCTGGGCCAGCACCACAACCCTGCGATCGTCTATTGAGTAAGTCGCCCTCTCGACGCAGTTAAGCCAGGCCGAATTTTCCTTCACATCAACAAAGAAATTCGAAACATCAACGCGGTCAAATCCACCCGTCTCGAAAATGGTCTTCCAGCTCTCCCTTATCGCTTCCCATCCGAGAATTATCGGCCAGCCCGCGTGAACGCATTTGGCCCTGCCATCGGTAAGCCAGATCTGCTCTATGAGTTCAACATCGTAGCGATTACGGGCGTCGTAGAATTTCCTGTTCGCTTTTATTATTTCGTCTTTTTCATGACTCATGAGAAATAAACCTCAGTTTTGCGGGGAACCAATAGCATGGTGAATTTCTTCCAGCACTTCCCCTTCGGTTTCGGTCTCAAGCAGGTACTCAAGCTCGCCCCGGCAATCCTCTCCCCCCAGCCTCCAGAGCGCCCAGACCGCGTGAGCTCTTACAATCGGCTCATCATCTCCGAGAAGACCCCTTGCGTATTTTATATACTCCTTATTTCCCGAATTTCCAACAGCCACGAGCACATTTCTCATCAAACCCCTGCGCTTGGCCCTTTTGACTGGACTCTTTCTGAAAACATTCCGGAAACCGTTCCCGTCAAGCTCGAGAAGCCATTTGAAATCGGGACTGAGCAGTTTTTCGCGCGGCTTGAAGCTTTCCTTGAGAGTAAAAAGAGCGTCGCGGTTCCACGGACACACGTCCTGACACACGTCGCATCCGAAAACATTGTTTTCCACCCCTTCCCTCAGTTCAAGCGGCATTTTCCCCTTAAGCTCTATCGTGAGGTAGGAGATGCATTTCCTGGCGTCAAGCACGTAAGGCTCCACTATGGCATCGGTGGGACAGGCGTCTATGCACCTGGTGCAGGTACCGCAGCGGTCCTCAGCCGCCGAGTCGTAGTCAAGCTCGATATCGGTTATCACCTCTCCAAGAAAAAGCCAGGAACCGACCCTCTGGTTTATAAGACAGGTGTTTTTGCCCACCCACCCTATTCCCGAGCGGCTCGCATGCACTTTCTCAAGAACCGGCCCCGTATCCACGTAAGCCTTGACGCCGGCTTCTTCGGGAAAGAGACCCGTTATGTAGTCGGCCATCCCGCCGAGCATTTCTCCCATTACGTCGTGGTAATCGTCTCCCCACGCGTACCTCGATATCCAGCCACCGCCCGAAGCTTCCGTCGAGCGTGGATTCTCCGTATTGTAGTTAACGGCGCAGGAAACGACCGACCTGGCGCCGGGGAGAACCCTTTCCACTTCCTTTCTCTTAAGAAGCCCTCTCTCAAGATAGTTCATCTCTCCCGCATAACCCTGCCCGAGCCAGCGCTCAAAAAAGTCCGCTTCC